>JAFYUZ010000061.1 GCA_017549365.1 Clostridia bacterium | reverse complement strand
CTTCTTCTTCAACTTCTGCTTCAACTTCTGCTTCAACTTCTGCTTCAACTTCTGCTTCAACTTCTGCTTCAACTTCTGCTTCAACTTCTGCTTCAACTTCTGCTTCTGCATCGTCTGCTACTGTTGCATCAGCGGCTTCATCTGCATTTGCTTCTGCTTCGGCATCGTCTGCCTTTTCTTCAGTGGCGCCCGAAAGAGCGGCAAATTCTGCCTTGAGAGCTTCCATTGTGTAAACGGGAGCAACGGGATCTTCAAAGTGAAGCTTGAGAGCGGTGTCGATGGCAGCGATTTCGGTCTTGGAAAGCTCGAGAGATCTGATAACTATGCCGTCGCCTGCCGAGCGGACGATATTGATGAGATTACGGTCAGAGCCGATCTCTTCAAGTGCGCCGCGGGCGGTGTCTTCAACTTCTTTTATAAGCTCGGACACGGGCTTGTCGGAAGCGATGGTGTAGGTGATCTCTGTACCGCCGCGGAAGTCAACGTCCCAATAGAATCCGCGAAGGACCATGGAAAGAAGGCCTGCAACGACGATCACTGCGGTGATAATGAAAAATATTTTCTTGTTCTGAACGAGTTTGAGATTAAACTTCATTTTCATTACCTCCTTACTTACTGCTTGTCGGCGGACTTTGCGCCGAAGAGCTTGATATTTGTTACGCCCATGCCAACGAGTGCATTAAGAAGCACCTTGGTGATGAAGAGGGCTGTGATGAGCGAAAGAACAACGCCGAGGAAGAGTGTTACGGCAAAGCCCTGGATCGCGCCTGTGCCGAAGTACCAAAGTACAACTGCGGCGATAAGGGTTGTGATGTTCGAGTCGATGATGGCGGTGAAGGCGCGGTTGAAGCCTGCCTTTACAGCTGCCTTTACGCTCTTGCCTGCATTGAGTTCTTCCTTGATTCTCTCGAAGATTACGACGTTGGCGTCAACTGCCATACCGATGGTAAGGAAGATACCTGCGATGGCAGGGAGAGAAAGGTTTACCTTAAAGAGAACGAGGCAGATGCATGTGAGAGCAATGTATGCCACAAGTGCAAGAGCCGAAACAACGCCGGGAAGTCTGTACATAATAATCATAAAGAGCATTACGAGGATAACGCCGATGACACCTGCTGTCATTGCCTGCTTGAAAGCGTTGTCGCCGAGAGAAGCGCCGACTGTACGGGTTTCGATGGCGGTGAGCTCGCAGGGAAGATTACCCGACGAGATAAGGTTTGCAAGATCTGCGGCGCTCTTAGCATCGAAATCGCCTGTGATGATGCACTCTGTCGAGTTGATCTCTTCATTGGCAACGGGTGCGCTGATGATCTCATCATCAAGGAGAATGTAGATGGGAGAGCCTGTCTGCGAGGTAATTCTTGTTGCCTCGGCAAAGCTCTGTCTTGCGCTGTCGTCAAGCTGGAGAGCAACGACGTGGTTGAGAGTCTGGTCGGTTGTGGCAACCGCGCTCTTTACCTGGTCGCCTGTGAGAACTTCAACCAATTCACCGGCATCAGTGATATAGAAGAAGGTAAGTTGAGCGGTCTTGCCCATGAGCTCGAGGGCTGCCTCTGCATCGTCAACGTCGGGGATGTCAACACGAATGCGGTTTTTACCGGCTGTGTTGAGTCTTACGACCTGAGCTTCGGTGTAGTTTGCATTGGTGGCACGTCTGCCGAGAATTGCAACAACTGCATCCATGTCGGAATCAGTGATACCGTCGATAACGGTTTCCTGGGGTACCGAGGGATCGAGGTTGTCGGTCGAAGGAGCTTCGGCCTCCATGCCCTCCTTGGCATTGGCTTCAAAGGTGATAGAAGTTCCGCCTACAAGGTCAAGACCCATGATAACGGAATTCTCTTCAAAAATGCTTTTGAGTCCTCCGTCTCCGATGCGAACGCCATAGCATACCATAGAAATGAGAAGTACTATGACAAGCATCATGAGAATGAAGACGCTTGCGCTTTTTTTCATTGTTTTACATCCTTTCTGCATTTTACTTCTTCGGGAAAGGCCTTGTTTGAAAAGCAAGCAAAGCCAAAAACCCACTAAATGATATTATATCAATTTATCGCGCCAAAGTCAACAGTTTTGCAACAAAAAACGGCAATTTGCAGGATATTTTGGACAAAAAACCGCACCCCCACGGTGCGGTTTTGGATATATATTATTCTGCCTTTGTCTGTGTTTCTTCTGTTTCTGCCGATTCTTCTGATTCTTCGTCCGCTATCGCTTCTTCAATCGCTTCTTTTATTGCTTTTTCGGCTTCCTCTTCGCTCTGTTCGCTTTCGGGAACAAGGGTTACCACAAAGGCAAGGTTGCCTTTTTCGTCAAACGAGCTTTGCGAAACCTTGAGTCCGCAGGGCATAACACCCGTGTCAATGCACGCTTTCAAGGTGCCTGCGCGTTCCGCGTCAAACGTGCTTTCCACAAGGATCTCGTTGGAATCGATCGGCTCTTCGGGAAGATATGCGCCAACTATGGCGTGGTCAAGAAGAACGTATATGGGCGAATCCAGGCTGATTGCGGTTTCTGTGGCGTCGTAGTACTTGGCTCTTGTGGAATCGTCGACGGTAAGCTTAATCGACTTTTTGTTGCCGTTTTTCACGATCTCTGCTTTTTCTATCTCGTCGGTATTCAAAATCTCGAAATAGCTATCGCCGTAGTTAAGCATGAACAGCGAAAATCTGCCGGGCATTGCGGCAAGATCGAGGTACTTGTTAGCGTTCAAGATGGAAACTTTCTCGTGCTTGTCCTTGGTGACGGTGACGGTTACCTGCTGTTTTTCGTTGTCACATTCGGTCTTTGCGGTATATCCCGCGCCTTCAAAGCGGTCTTCGATGATGTACGCCACCTGCTCGGTGATGGTTTCGGGTTCTTTTCTGCTTTCGCCGCAGGATGCCATGGAAAAGGCGCACAAAAGTGTGATCGCGCAAACGATAGATGCTATTATTCTTTTTTTCATTTTTATTTCTCCCTGTGCTTGTTTATAAATTCAATAACTTTTTGCCAGTCTTCTCTGCCGAAATAGTGGGTACCTTTTCGCAGATGATATCCGACTCTGCCCTCGTGGTAGGTGTCGCCCTGATTTGGCAATCTGTCCTTGCAGACAAAGCCCGAAAAGCCGAGGCTTTCGTAATACTTTCCGACAGCAACGCAGTTCAGCATCTCGTGGTCGGGATCTGCCCAGGTGTCTTCAACGGCGCTTGCAATATACAGATATCTCGGTGCAATGCAGGCGGTGAGAAAATGCTGATCGAAGGGACATTCGTATTCGCGTCCCGAATATTTATAATAGTTCTCGCAGAACCAATACGGGAAAGCTTTGACGATTTTTTCAATGGTCTCACCGTCTTTTCCGCGGGAAATGGCAGAGCCCGAGCATCCCGAATCATTGGAATGACAAAAAGCAAATCTTTCGTCGCAAGCGGCGGCAAGAAGAGCGGTTTTGCCGAGTCTTGAATGTCCGCAGACGATGGCGCAGTTCATATCGAACGCTGGAACGGTTTGTGCATAATCAAGTGCTCTGTGTGCCGCCCACGCCCACATGGAAATTTTTCCCGCATCATCGGGGGCGCGTTTTCCGTCTTTGTAAAGAACGCCCGCAAGGCCGTTTGTAAAATCTCCGTCGTCGCTCGTCACGTCCTTGTAGCAGAACGAAATGATGCCAAATCCGCTGTCCACGATCTCCTCGCAGGGGATATATCTGTCGGGGACGTCATCGCGGAAATTGATGCAGACGAAAAACGGGTGCGGTCCTTTTTCCGTCGGGACGGTGGCATATATGGGAAAAGTAAAATCCTTGCCGTTTACAACAGTTTTTATATAAACCTTTTTGCAGACCGCTTTGCCAGCGCAGAAATTCGGGATGAAATCTTCTTCCGTGAAAGAGATGCTTTCGGGTGAGGGCGGAATATAGCCGTATTCTTCCCTTTGTATCATATCAAGCATTTCGGAGCGGGGCAAAAAAGAAGGAAGCCTTTTTTCATCAAGTATTTTATCGAGCATTTTTATCACCTCACAGCATATTCTTTTTCATTATACCACAACATAACGCAAATTGCAACAAAAAAACACAAGCCAAAAGATATGGCTTGCGTTTTTTGATAAGGAGGATATTATCAATAGATAAACATCTGTGTCCAGTAATATCTTCCGTCGGCGCCTATATGAAAACCGACACCGAGCTTTGTGAAGCTTTCGTTAAGTATGTTTTCGCGGTGACCTTGAGAGTTCATCCACTCGGTCATAACCTGTTTTGCACTCGTTTGTCCCACGGCGATATTTTCGCCCGCTCCGCGATAGGACACCCCACATTCATCAAGGGCGGTGAAGCAACGGGAGCCATCAGGTCTTGTGTGAGAAAAGAGCTTTTCGGTCTCGGCGGCTCTTTTTTGTGCCGCGCAGGATGCCGCCGCATCGTACGAAACGGGAGCGATACCATATTGAGCGCGATAGGAATTTACAAGGTCAACTATTTGCTGCAGATTGTCGGATGCGGGAGTTTGAAGCTCTTCTTCAAAATCGGCAGGCGGAGTGGCGGGTTTTTCGGGAAGCTTTTCGGGGGGATTGACGTTTTCGCCTTTTTCGGGGAGCTTTTCTTTTATAATATCAAAAAGCTTTTGGGCGATATCATCCTTTGTGAAAGCATCGTTTTTTTCGAAAACGCCGCCGATAAGATCAAAAATGTCGCACGGAGCTTTGACCGAACACTCGCCATCGGTGCAGGCGGTGTATTGGGATATATTACTCAAAAAGTCTTTTATTTTGCAATTGTTGTCTGTGTCGGAAGCGGATGCCGCAACGGGGGTGCAAAGCATGGCGCTTGCCATAAGTACGGAAAGTAATTTTTTCATTATTTTGTCCTCCTTTCTTTCCATGGCTCTATTATACAGCGGCGAAGTTTCCGTTGCAATGGAAATGAAAGCCGCAGGTGGCAGACCTTTGTTTGAAAGGACAAAGCAGGAAAAAAGAAGGGCTGTTTTTCATAGATCTTTTCTGATTTTGAAAAAATTGGCACGGAACAAAATATTTAAAGTTTTGCTCAAGCTTTTAAGAAAGCTTGAGCAAAACTTTTATTATTGGGTTTTGTTTTAATTACAGCACGACGGGCTGGGAGGGAAAAAGTCGTCGGTGGGGAAATTCATCTTCTTAAAGAGAGCGCAAGGGTCGCTCGAATCGGAGCAAACGGTGCTTTCCTTTTCGGGAATACAAAATTCGCTTGCCGAAAGCACAAGTGCCACGGGGCGCTCGATGCGGATCACGCTGAAAAGTCCCAGCGAAACGTAAAGACACTTTACACCGAAATCGTCGGTAACGTTGCCTCCGCAGTGGCGGCAGACGTGCTCGGGAATCTGATCGCAGGTGCAGCAGCAACAGCCGAATTTGTACTGTTTTTCAACAAGCTTTACGGCAAGGCAGATGGGCGGCGCGACCTCGACGACCACCTTGGGCATATTCGTTTTGTAATCGCAGGGGATATCTCCTATGCCGCTGCAAAAATCGTTGCAATACTGTTCGGAGGTAAAGATGCTGATGTTGCCCTCGCTTCCGAAAAGTACGCATTTTTTGTCATACACCGCAACGCCGCAAAATTCCTGGCTTTTGCCGCCGGGAACGCAAGCCTCGAAATGCAACTTGAAATAAAAGCGCACGTATACCGAATAGTATCCCTTGTTGAAGGGGACGGTGTCTACCGTTATGTGGGTCCAGAGCACTTCGGCACCTTTGCAACGGATGTTTGTTGCCCTGTCGATTATATCCTGACCGCATTCGGTGAGAAACACCTTGAGATCTTCAAGGCAATCCTTGTCTTTTACCGAATCGTATATTTTGTCACAGTCAACGCAGGTGCCGCAGGCGGTGTTGTGTTTTCCGCCGGAGGTCTGGTTAAAGCCTGTCGTGCCACACACCGACGTGTTGTCGCGGAAAGACGGACAGTTCTTTTCTGACATTGTTGTTCCTCCTTAAATAATCGGCACGGGCAAGATCCCCGTACCTTTGATGTAAAGCGGAAAAGCACGAAAAGCCGCACTTGCCGCTCTTGTTAACATTCTATGCCCAAAGAATATAAAATGTTCAAAAAACTATTGCACCTGCCCCTTGTTTTTGTGAGAAAATCGTATTGATTATATCGGCGTTATAATGTATAATATTATATGGAGATAAAATCTTCACGATTGGAGAAAAAATGATAGAAAACGTAATTTCAAGGACGATCCAGCTTTTGTTTATCATGATCGTCGGTTTTTATGCAAGAAAAAGAAAATTTATTGACAGAGCAAACGTTCAGGCGCTTGCAAGGTTGCTTTCAAACATCACAAATCCCCTGCTTATCATCTGCTCGTTTCAGATGCCCTTTGACGCGCATATTATGTCCACGGGACTTACCATATTTGCAGGCGGCGTTGTCATACACCTTGTGACCGCGGTTATCTGCTATTTTGTTTTCAGATCAAAAACAAACCCCAAGGACAACGTGGTTTACGAGCTGAACACACTTTTTGCCAACTGCGGATTTATGGGATTTCCTATTCTTGCCGCCATTTACGGTGACAAATTGGGTATTATGTACGGCGCTTTTTACAACACTGTATTCAATCTGTGCTTCTGGTCGTACGGCATTGCCATGCTGTCGCGCCACGAAAGAAGCGGCAAAAAGCAAAAGCTTGATTTCAAAAAGCTTTTTCTCAACCCCGGTATCATCGCAACCGTCTTTGGTTTTATCCTTTTTATCTGCGAGGTAAAGATCCCCGATGCGTTGCTTGGCGGTATGGACATGGTGGGCGATGCAACGTTCCCCCTTGCCATGATAATAATCGGTGCTCTTATTGTAGAGCTTGATCTCAAAACCGCGTTTAAGGATCTGAAGCTTTATATCTGCCTTTTCTTAAAGCTTCTTGCCTTCCCTCTTGCAACCCTTGGTATATGCCTTCTTTGCGGTGCAAGCACCATCGTTACGCAGGTGCTGGTTGTTCTTTCGGGAATGCCCTCTGCCACCCTTGGCGCTGTTTTTGCCGAGATCTACGGCACAAACCCGATAAATGCCGCAAAGCTCGTTTGTATTACCACCGTTATCTCGGTGGGAACGATACCTTTGCTTTTGTACATCACAAATCTTTTTATCTGATATCTCACACCCAAAATATCAAAAACAAGGAGCAGAAACTTAAATGTTCAACATTCGTTTTGTCTGTGAAAACGATGCTTTGGGAATACTCGACATATATTCTCCATACGTTTCGTTTTCGTCGGTAACCTTTGAAAGCGACGTTCCTCGCCCCTTTGAAATGCAACGCCGCATAAACACCGTAACCAACAAATACCCCTGGCTTGTCTGTGAGAAAGACGGGGTCATTGCGGGATTTGCCTATGCCCAGGATTTCTTTTCGAGCGAAGGTTATTTGCGCGATGTTGAGGTTTCGGTTTACATCAGAGACGATTTTCAAAGATGCAACATTGCATCCGCCTTGTACTTTGTTTTGCTCGAAATACTTAAAAACCAAGGTTTTTGCGCGGCTTTTGCCAAGATAACCGTGCCCAACGACAAATCTCTTGCTTTCCACGCGGCGTTTGGATTTTTTGAAGCGGGCCACTTAAAAAACGCAGGCTTTAAGCTTGGCGAATGGCACGACGTGAAAATTCTTGAAAAGACTCTGCTTGACGATTACAGCAATCCCCCAAAGGAGATCGTTCCGATCACAGAGGTAAATCCCGACTACACGGGTATTCTTTTCAACAAAGCAGAAAAGATCATTAGGGAGAGATAAGATATGACAAAGTGGATAACAACAGGCGATTTTGCAAGCCTTGAACCCATAAACGTTTTTGGAAAAGAGCACACTTTTTCCCCCGAAAGAGAATCTGCCTTTTTCAACAAGCACGTGCTTTTCAGAAAAAAGACGGTGATATCCGATTTTGAAAACGCAACGCTTCGCATTTCTGCCGACGATTACTACAAGCTTTACGTCAACGGAAAATTCGTTTGTATGGGTCCCTCTCCGTCATATCCTGCCCACACCTATTTCAACGAGGTCGACCTTGCCCCCTACCTTGTGCGCGGCGAAAACACCTTTGCTCTGCACACATATTACATGGGACTTCGCAACCGCGTTTTTGTCAGCGGCGACAATATGCACGGACTTTTCTTCGAGCTTTACCTTGACGGAAAGCTTGCCGTGTCCTCCGACGAAAGCTTTGCGTGCACTTATCACACAGGTTTTTCCGAATGCGGAAAATACGGATATGAAACGGGATTTCTTGAAGTTTACGACTCAAATTCGAATGAAGTGGGCTTTGAAAAACCCGAATTTGACGATTCGGCGTGGCAAAACGCCGTGGAAAACAAAAACTTTGCCGCAAGCCACAAGCTTTTTGGCAAAGCTCCCCTGCTTGACGTTTATGATATTTCCCCCGAAATTGTCGAGATGCGCGACAACCACATTTTTGTCGACGTCGGCCGCGAGATATGCGGATATCTGACCTATGAGGCAAAGGGAAACAAGGGCGACGTCATTGTGATCCGTCAGGGAGAAGAACTGTGCGACGACGGAAGTGTGAGATTTGAGCTTCGTTGCAACTGCAACTTTGAAGAAAAGCATATTTTGTCGGGAAACAACGACAAGCTTTTGCAGTATGACTACAAAGGTTTCAGATATGCGCAGATCATATTACCCCGTGGTTGCGAAATAGATACAAATTCCATAAAAATCACCGTCCGCCACAACCCTTACCACGAAAAGGCGGATATCACGAGCGAAGACGAAAAGCTTGCAAAAATCTTTCGTCTGTGCGCCGACACGATAAAATACGGCGTGCAGGAAATATGCGTCGACTGCCCCACCCGTGAAAAAGGTCAGTATCTCGGCGATGCGGGATTTATCGGAATGTCCTACACCGCGCTGTGCGACGACACGAGCGTTCTTGAAAAGGTGCTTTTTGACTTTGCCCATTCATCTTTTATCTGCAAAGGTCTTATGGCGGTGTCGTGCGCATCGCTTAATCAGGAGATCGCCGACTATTCTTTGATGTTCCCCTTTTTCACCTACTGGTGCTATACACGCAACAAAAACGAAAATTTCCTGCGCGACATATATCCTTACGTTGACGGACTTATCAAATATTTTTCGGAACGCGTGAAGGACGGTATTCTTTGCGATATAACCGAAAAGTGGAATCTTGTAGACTGGCCGATGAATCTGCGCGACGGATACGATTTTGAACTGACAAATCCCCCCAAGGGCGGTTGCCACAACGTCATTGCCGCCTACTACATCGGCGCGTGTGAATATTATGAAAAGATCCGCAAGGCGCTCGGTATGCCGCCGAGTGTTGATGTGGAAGGGCTGAAGCAGGCGTTTGTTGAAAAGTTTTACGATGCAGATGCAGGACTTTTCAAGGATACGCCCACGTCCCACCACCACAGCATACACTCGAATATTCTTCCCATGCTTTACGACATCGGAATGAACGGCGCGATAAAAGAAAATATCATTGCCATGATCCGCGAAAAGAGACTTCTTTCGGTAAACTATTTTGCATTTTTCGTTCTGCTTGCCCTTGAAAAAGAGGGCGAATACGAGCTGATGAAAGAGCTGATCTGCGACGACGGCTCGTGGAGCAATATGCTGCGCGAGGGCGCAACAGTTTGCTTTGAGGCGTGGGGCAAGGATCAAAAATGGAACACCAGCCTTTTCCATCCGTGGATGTCATATCCCGTTGTGTTTGCCGACAAAATAAAATAATTTATGCCAAATTGCCCTGTTTTTATTGACAGGGCAATTTTTTTCATATATACTGTAAATATGAACCGAAAGGTTTAAAGAACATTTCCCGGCCACTGTATGTGGCTGAACGGAGGATATGAAAATGAGTATTTATTATCTTGCAGCCCATGGTTGCGACACAAACGACGGTCTTTCGCCCGAGGCTCCCTTTAAGACTATCAAGCAGCTCTCCAAGGTTCTTGCTGGCGGCGACGTAGTAAGATTCCACTGTGGCGACACCTTCTACGGAAGAATTGCAACCCCCGCAGGTCCCGACAAGGATCACCCCACCACCTTTGAAAGCTACGGCGAAGGCGCAAAGCCCGTCATCACTCAGTACAGAACCGCAAAGTGCGGCGCTTTTGAAAAGCACGAGGACGGCGTATACAAGCTTGAGCTTTCCAGCCAGGACAAGATCAACGAAGAAGTTGACATTCTCGACACAAACGTTGGTTTCATCAAGGTTTCGGGCGAGATCAAGTACAGAAAAAAGTTCAGATATGAAGATATGGCAGAGCAGTGGGACTTCTACTGTGACGACAAATACGTATATATCAAGCTTGAAGAATGCCCCTGCAAGTATTCCGACGACATCAAGTTTGCAGTCGGTCTTCGTATGCTTGCTTTTGCAAACAACTTAAGAGTTACAGACATCGTTTTCCGCGGCGGCGGAGCCCACGGCATCAGCGGCGTTGTAAAGGGTGCATATATTGCAAACTGTGAATTCCACGAGCTTGGCGGATCGCGCCTTGGCGGTCTTGAAAGAAACGGAAAGTTCAACACCACCCGTTACGGCAACGGCGTTGAATGCTGGTCCAACTCTTACGATGTAACGGTTGAAAACTGCAAGTTCTCCGAAATATATGACGTTGCCATCACCATGCAGGGCACAAACGTTGAGGTCAACTGGAACAACATTCATTTCAGAAACAACGTTATCTGGAAGTGTGTGCAGGCGTTTGAGATCTGGTCTTCGGGAGACAAGCCCGACACAGGCTTTACAAACTGCTCTTTTGAAAACAACGTTTGCATCGACTCGGGCTTTGGCTGGGGTTATGATGCCCGTCCCAACAAGCACGTAACAGCACACCTTCTTCTTTACGGACTTCAGTGTCCCCTTTGCGACATCACAGTAACCGGCAACGTATTCTCGACAGCGCGTGAAAACACCATCTTCAAGTCGGGCGGAATTGCGGCATTCCCCAAGGATTACAAGATCTTTGGCAACACCATCATCCGTCCCGCAGGACAGGATATTATCCGCAAGGAAAGCGCATCCGACGAGGATATGGCAGCTTTCGAAAAGATGATCGCCGAGAACAACAGCGTTCACGATATGGTCGTTTATCCGTAATCAAATATTACATCAAACCAAAAAACAGAGATGCGACTGCATCTCTGTTTTTATGTGTAAAAGAAACCTACTCTTTAACATAGCCTTTTACATATACAACCTCATAACCGGCATCCTTCACAGGATTAGTCATAAATCCTAATATATTGCTACTCACAGAACTATCAAAACTATGAGTAACCACACTGTAACCCTTGCCGTCGCTATTAACTCTTACCTTCAATTCGTCTATAATTTCTTCTCCTTTACATGTGCCCCATGTTCTTATGCCTATTTCACAATGGGTAAAACTTAAAAATTGACTAACTGGATAAATATTAGCAGATACTTCAATTGAATCTTGATATTGCAGTCCTGTCATACTCTCGTATTTGATATCGCCACCAGTATAGAACACTTCAACATTCAAATATTGATCGTAATTAGATAGTGTTAGTTTTGTACCTCCACCTGAACATCCATACATTCCCAAGGTTAGCAAAACCAACACAGCAATCACCGTAGTTTTAATTCTTTTCATTTCAAAAACTCCTTAAATAATATTTTGTTATCCGTACGGTAACAATTATATTAATTATATCATATTTTTATTTTTTTGTCAATAGATTAAAATATTATCGGGTGATTGATTTGAATACTGAATTTAAAGATTATTATATCAAAATAGGCTTGAAAATATCTTATTATAGAAAGCTTAAATCATTAACACAAGAACAGCTCGCTGAAAGAATGGATTGTGGGGTGTCTTTCATAGGACAAATCGAAGCGCCGAACATATACAAAGCGATTTCTCTTGACACATTATTTAGAATATCAAAAGCTCTCGAAATACCGCCTCATAAATTATTGTTCTTTGATGATTGATTATATAACTGAACCTAGTTGTCTTGATATAGTTGTTCATCCGTAATCAAAGCAAAAGATAAAAAAGGGAACCCGAACGGGTTCCCTTTTTTTGCGTTATGTAGACAATTATTCTTCGGCATTCATAAAGAAAGTGCCGTTTTTAAGTGCTTCGAGCATAATGGTGGCGCTGCCGACGTTGGTGGCCAGCGGAATTCTTTGCACGTCGCCAAGGCGAAGCAGAGCCGAAACGTCAGGCTCGTGAGGCTGGGCGGTCAAAGGATCGCGCAGGAAGATGATAAGGTCGAGCTCACCGTTTGCAAGCATGGCACCTATCTGCTGGTCGCCGCCGAGGGGGCCGCTTTTCATACGGTAGATCGAAAGTCCCGTTTCGCCCATGATAAGAGTGCCGGTGGTGCCGGTGGCATAAAGCTCGTGGGCAGAAAGGGTGTCCTTGTATTTGATGGCAAGCTTGATTATTTCGTTTTTCTTTTTGTCGTGTGCGATCAGCGCAATTTTCATTCGTCGCCCTCCTTTTTTGAAAGCTGTTTTAAAATTTATATTTTGCAAAAACGGCAGTCTTTCGACTGCCGTTTTGTATCTGTAATCAAAAATTACTTAAGGCCTGCGAGCTTTGCAACTTCGTCTGCAAGGTCGTCTTCCTTCTTTTCGATGCCTTCGCCCTTTTCGAATCTGAGGAATTCGCAAACCTTGATATCGCCGCCGAGAGCCTTTGCTTCGTCAGCAACGTATTCTGCAACCTTCTTTGCGTCGTCCTTAACGTATTCCTGGAACATAAGGCAGTTTGTATCGTAGAACTTGCCGATCTTACCTGCAACCATCTTTTCGATGATCTGTGCGGGCTTGTTTGCGTTCTTTTCGTCGTTCTGGATCTGAGTCATGAGGATGTTCTTTTCTTCTTCGATAACAGAAGCGGGAACATCTTCCTTGCCGAGATACTTGGGGTTCATAGCTGCGATCTGGAGAGCAACGTTCTTGAGAACACCCTTAACTGCATCAACATCTGCGCAGGATGTTTCTGCCTTAACGATAACACCGATTGTGCCGCCGCCGTGAACGTAGCTTGCAACAACGCCTTCTACAACGCGGAATCTGCGGATAGAGATGTTTTCGCCGATGGTGTTGATGATTTCCTTCTTGAGGATATCGTCAACTGTGTTGTCAGCGTCGTACTTTTCTGCGAGAAGAGCATCAACGTCTGCGGGGTTCTTGTCGAGGATGATGTCGAGAACCTTGTCTGCGAATGCGAGGAACTTGTCGCCCTTTGCGGCAAAGTCTGTTTCGCAGTTGATTTCAACGATTGCAGCCTTTTTGCCGTCTGCGGAAAGCTTGATGTCAACCTTACCTTCTGCGGCGATTCTGTCTGCCTTCTTTGCGGCAACAGCAAGACCCTTTTCGCGGAGAATCTTGATAGCTTCGTCCATGTCGCCGTTTGCTTCTGTGAGTGCCTTCTTGCACTCCATCATGCCGATACCTGTCTTTGCGCGGAGATCTGCAATGTCCTTTGCTGTGATAGCCATTATATTTTCCTCCTGATATTGGTGATTTTGTCCGGTTTTCCGAAAAGATTATTCAGCGTCTGCTGCTTCTTCTGCGGGAGCTTCTGTGAGCTGTTCGCCCTGTCTGCCTTCAACGATAGCGTCAGCCATAACAGAGAGAATGAGCTTGATGCCGCGGATAGCGTCATCGTTACCGGGGATTACGTAGTCAACTTCGTCGGGATCGCAGTTGGTATCAACGATAGCAACAACGGGGATACCGAGCTTCTTTGCTTCTGCAACAGCGTTCTTTTCCTTGCGGGGGTCAACAACAAACATTGCAGCGGGAAGATCTGTCATGTTCTTGATACCGCCGAGGTTTCTTTCGAGGTCGTTGATTTCCTTAACAAGGCCGATAACTTCCTTCTTGGGAAGAAGATCGAAGGTGCCGTTGTCTTCCATTGTGTGGAGGCTGTTGAGACGAGCGATGGACTTCTTGATTGTCTTGAAGTTTGTGAGCATACCGCCGAGCCATCTAACGTTTACGTAGTTTACGCCTGCTCTGTCTGCCTCTTCCTTGATAGCGTCGGAAGCCTGCTTCTTTGTACCAACGAAAAGTACGTTGCCGCCTTCCATAGCTACTTCGCGAACGAACATATAAGCTTCTTCGAGCTTCTTAACTGTCTTCTGAAGGTCGATGATGTATACGCCGTTTCTTTCTGTGAAGATGTATTCAGCCATCTTCGGGTTCCATCTTCTTGTGTGATGTCCGAAATGAACACCTGCTTCGAGAAGCTGTTTCATGGATACTACTGACATTTGTGTTTCCTCCTTGGGTTTTACCCTCCACATAGCCTTCGTCAGCGGCAAAATCGCCCGCGGCGACACCCTGCCTGATCGGCTATATGTGTGTTATAGTGTTATTATAGGCGCTTTTTTGCGCTTACCGAATGATTATACCAAATATTCCTTATAAAGTAAATAGCATCTGAAATAATTTACAATTTATTAACCTTTTCCTGCCCCTGGCGACAAAATACAACCTGTCAGCCCCCAAAAAGCACCTGTCGCACAAAAAGGCTTTACAAATCGAAAAAATTATAATACAATGGTATCAGACGAAGGAAGGGAGGCTCGCCTTATGAAACTGAGAATTGATATTGCAGACGTGGACGAGCCCGAGATCGTTATCAGATGCAAAAGCATAACGCCCGACATTGCGGCTTTGTCACAGGATATATCAAAGCTTGCGCCGACGGCACAAAGGCAGATTTCGGCAAATCTTAACGGCACCGAGTATTTTCTTTTGCCCTCCGAGATCCTCTTTTTCGAGACCGAATCGGGCAAAGTGACGGTACATACCAAGGACAAAATGTATTATACAAGCCAACGTCTGAACGAGCTTGACGAGATCCTGCCGCGATACTTTGTGCGGGCATCGAAAAGCTGTCTTGTAAACATAAATCTGATATCCCAGATAACGCGAAGCATAACAAGTTCAAGCGAGGCGCGCTTTTACGGCTGCGACAAAAAAATATACATCTCAAGAATGTACTACAAGCAGTTGAGAGATGAAATTGAAGAAAAGAGGTTGAAAATATGACAAAAAACACAAGAAGCGTGATAATAGGCATTGCCACGGTTTTGTGCGCCGTTCTTATCATCGCGGCAAGCATTCTTGAAAAGACGCTTGCCACAAATATATCGATAACAAGCATGATCTTCGCTTCATTACTCTTTATATACGCTGTTTCGCTCTTTGCCCGCCGCAGATTTTTTTCGGGCTGGATGATGACCGCCTTTTCGTTCTTTACCGCCGAAAAGAATATTGCCATACTCTGCGGACTTGAAAAAACAAACATTGCGCCAAACCTTGTTATCTTTGTTGCCGCCATCTTTCTCGGTTGGGGCACAAGCAAGATCTTTCGCGGGGCGCGCGGCAACGGATGGATAAAGATCAATGGCAAAAACGGACATTTCGGAAGCAAGACCCAATACGTTGACGCCTTGGCTCTCGACGGATTCAAGATCGAAAGCAACTTCGGTTTTTACGATCTTTTCGTGCAGAACGCAGAAGCGTATGACGGCGATGCAAACGTTTACATATCAAACAACTTCGGCACGGTAACTCTGCATGTTCCCCCGTCGTGGCACATTGTCGAGCGTGCGGGCAACAACGTGGCATCGGTGAACGTGAGAGAACAAAACGGAATGCCTGGAAAAATGCTTTATTTGCACATACGTCAGAATTGCGGACAGATAAACGTGGTATAACAAAACGGGGAACACGAAGATCGTGTTCCCCATATTTTTATCGGTTCTTTTCGGTTCGTGTTATAATCTCGTCCTGCAGGTCGTCGTTCAGGAAGATGAAATAATCGGAAAAACCCGAAACTCGAACCCTGAGGCTCTTGTATTTCTGTGGATCTATCTTGGCATTCCTGAGATCCTCCTTTGAAACGTAGCTCAACTGAAAGTGCATTCCGCCCATTTCAAAATAGGTTCTTAAAAGTCCGACAAGCTTTTCGAAATTGTCATCATTCGTCACCATTTGCTCATCAAGAAGGATATTTGTCACGCTGTCGCCGCAAAGTATCGGGTTTTCAACGTTCAGCTTTGCAACGGCGGAAAGAAGGCTTGTAAGCCCTTCCCTATCTTTTCCTTCGCTCTGACCAAGTCCGAACGATACGATATCACCGTCACATCTTCCGTCGGGGGTGGCACACGTTGCATCGCCAAACCACTTGTTGTGCTGATTATAGCCGATGAGGTTTCCGAGAACGTATTTGTAACCGAGATCGGAAGTCTTGTCGGAAAAATACGTGCCAAGGCTTTTTGCAAATCTTGCGGCACACTCGTTTGGAACGTCGTCGTTGTTGCCAAAGAATTTTGCCTTTTTGAGAATGACGGTGCGCATTTCTTCAAAGCCCTGCCAATCGGCTTTCAGCGCATCAAACATTTCCTGCATGGTAAAAAGCTTTTCGTCAAAAACAAACTGTTTTACACAGACGAGCGAATCTATGACAGTGGTAATACCAATCATCGAAAGGTTGGCGACGGCGTTGATCGCTCCGCCCTGTGTAATACTCTTTGCCCGTGATATCGAGCCTTCAAAAAACATGGTGCTGACAAGATTTGTGTCCCGCGAGCGGACAGACTGGAATTTGTTATATATATCAACCATCTTGTCGCAGGTGGAAAAGAGCTCTTCTTCGAAAATGCCGTAAAATTCATCAAAGCTTTGCGATGCAAGGACGTCTTTTTCTCTGTTTTTAAAGGTGGACTCGACGGCTTTTACGATATTTACATCGCATCCGCCCATAAAAATGCCGCCGGGAAGCTGGGGCTCGTTGCATCCGACCATGGTATATTTGCAAGCGATTTCATATGGAAAACCGATGCCCACAAGAGCTTTTATTCTCGGCTCGTCGCTTACAAAAGCAATTCTCTTGTTGGGATCGCGACGCTCGCATTCCATGACATAGCGAAAAACCTCGTCGGGAGTTTTTTTGGTTACGCGCAACGATATCTGGGGTATCCAGGTGGGAAGCTCGAGCATACTGTCAAGCACCAATCTTGACAGCTCGTTAAAGCCGTCCTCGCCGTTTTCGAGATAGCCGCCGATGCAAAAATGCGACTCGCCGCCGCGATAAAATCTGTCGCTCGACAGAGGAATGCGTGCCTGGAGCATAAGAAAAAGCTCCTGAAGGTAAGCTTTTGCGTCCTCTTTTGTGAGTACACCTTTTTCGATATCGTTTTTATAAAAAGGATAGATATATCTGTCGATGCATCCGATGCTGTCGGGCACGAAGGCGTAGATGACAAAAACGCAAAGCACCGCTTCATAAAAGCTTTGTGCAGGGTTTTCGGGGACGTTTTTAAGTGCCGCCGAAAGCTTTAAAAGATTGGCTTTGTATTCTGGCTCGTCCACGGTTTTTGATTTTTCAAGTGCCGCATCCGAGCATTTGCCTGCCCAGCCAATGATGGCATCGGCGATAAGGCTGAGGGCATCCAGAAATTCGATATCGGCGCTTTCGGAATGGGTCTTGCGAGATTCGGCAATCTCGCTCTTTAAGCCTTTTATACCCTTTTTTATCACCTTTTCGTAATCGGCAACGCTATGCTGCCATTCGAAGGTGCAAAGTCCGTCGACAGGCTGATTGTAAAAATATTTCGTCATCTCGTGAAAATTTGCGTGTCCGCTACGACCGAAAATGTCTCCCTCGACGCTTCCGTCAAAGCGCAGATAACCTGTGAGAGCCGTGTATTCGTTTACAAACGGTGTCTGATTGAGGATGTATTCATACGCACGCTTGGCGCTCATTGCCACGGGAGAAAGAAAAAGATCCTCTCTGTCATACTGTGTCGGCGTGGGATCGATATACATCTCGCCGTTTTTTGTTTTTTCAGCAAGTATTCTTATTCTTTCTTTCACACTATCGCTCCTTTCGTGTCTTGGTTTCATTATAGGCAGATGCGGGCTTTGTGTAAATGTAAATTATAAAGTTTTTATAATTTGTGAACATAAACATTGACTTTTTTGAAATTGTGATATACAATGAAACCAAAGGAAGTGAAGCGGAATGAGCCTGTTTGAAAACGAAATTATAAACATTACAAAAATACGTACTGTGAACATATACAACAGCGAAGCCCAAAGCGGTGGTATCACAAAGCATTACGGCGTAGATCTTCCCTGCTACGAGCTGATCTTTTTTCTTTCGGGCGATGGCATCTGTCATTTTTCGGGGGTTGAAATGTCCGACCGTAACGACAGTCTGAGATTTTTGCCAAAGGGAAAAAACTACGGAGAATACTACGTGACCTCGCAAGCCTCTTCGAAGTGTATAGACATTTATTTCGATACCGCAGATGAAATGCCAAAAGATGCCATGTGTATCAAAAACATCAAGGAGCTGAGGCCTCTGTTTTTGAAGATCCACAGCATCTGGAATTCGAAAAGTCCGGGTTATTATGCCCGCTCGATGTCGGTGTTTTACGAGATAATTGAAAAAATCAAAAACCACAACGACATATACCAAACCCAAAGCCAGGAACAAAAAATTTTGCCTGCCCAAAAATATGCCGCCGAGCATTTTTGCGATCCGCAATTTGATTATCGCGCAATGTGCGAAACAACGGGGTTATCATACAACTATTTTAAGTCGCTTTTTATCAAAAAGCACAGCGAATCCCCCATCAGATACGTCACCCGTTTAAAGCTTGAAAAGGCAACCGAGCTTTTGATAACGGGGCGTTACAGCATCGGCGAAATTGCAGAAATGTGCGGTTTTGAAAACGTTTATTATTTTTCCACCGTTTTCAAAAAGCATTTTGGCGTATCGCCGAGCAAATACAAAGAATACTGACAAAAAATCCCCTAACCTTGACGGTTCGGGGATGATGTTTTATTTATAATATTCAAACTCTGCGCCGTAGATATTTACAAGGTCGCCCTCGTTGATACCCGCTTCTTCAAGCGCAGTGAAAACGCCTGCATTGCGCAGAACCTTGTGGAAATATGCAAAAGATTCGCGGTCGGTGAAGTTGATGGAATTTACAACGTTCACAAGACGTTCGGACTCGACGAAATATGTTCCGTCCTTTACAAAGATCTCGATCTCCTCGGAGGGTATATCGTCGGACACGAGATCGGAAATATCCATTTCGGATTCGTATATCTTCAAGGGAGGAAGATCCTTAAGCTTTACGGCAATATGCTCTGCCAGCTCGCGCACACCCTCGCCGATACCTGCGCACATGAAGAATATTTCAAGGCCGTGGTCTTTGGCATATTCTATCAGTTTTTCTTTGGTTTCGTCGGACATCATGTCGATCTTGTTTGCGGCGATAACGCGCGGTCTTGTCAGAAGCTCGGGGTTGTACATCTCGAGTTCCTTTTCGATGGTTTCGATATCGTCAATCGGGTCTCTTCCTTCAAGTCCCGAAGCATCCACCACATTTACAAGAATTCGGCATCTGTCGATGTGGCGCAAAAATTCGTGACCAAGGCCAAGACCTTCGTGGGCGCCCTCGATGAGCCCGGGAATGTCGGCAAGGACAAATCCGCCTGCCTTTGCATCGACCACGCCGAGAATGGGCGAAAGAGTTGTGAAATGATAATCGGCAATTTTGGGCTTTGCCGAGCTTAACATGGAAAGTATCGTCGATTTTCCCGCGCTGGGCATACCCACAAGTCCGACGTCGGCAAGCATCTTCAGCTCAAGGGCAACTTCCATTTCCTTGCCCTTGATGCCCGCCTTTGCAAAGTTTGGTGCCTGGCGGGTGGGGGTTGCGAAATGGATATTGCCAAAGCCGCCCTTGCCGCCCTTTAACATAACAAATCTGCCGCTTTCGACAACGTCGGCATCCGACATATCCTTGATTATCTTGCCCGTTTCGGGATCTTTGATAAGAGTGCCGGGGGGCAACGGAATGAAAAGATCGTCCGCCGTTTTGCCGTGGCACTTGCCGTTTTTGCCCGCACCGCCGTTTTGGGCGATGAATTTTCGGCGATATTTAAAATCGAGCAGGGTGTTTTTTCCCTCGTCGATGGTGAAAACAACGTCGCCGCCCTTTCCGCCGTCGCCGCCGTCGGGGCCGCCGTGGGAAACGTATTTTTCACGGTGGAACGAAACGCATCCGTTTCCGCCGTCACCTGCTTTTATATATATTGTAACTCTGTCAAAAATCATTTTTTCGGCTCCTTTCGGAAAGAAAAGGTGAAACATCAAATAAAATGGCTGCCCAAACGGACAGCCAATTTATCCTTTGTTCAGGCAAAAGCAGCAATGTAACTGCCGTGCCAAAAAGCTTACGCCTCGTAAACGCTTACGCGCTTTTTGCCGCCGGCCATGTGTTCAAACTTGACCTTACCGGCAATGAGAGCGTAGAGAGTGTCATCAGTACCGATGCCAACGCCGTTTCCGGGATGGATCTTTGTGCCTCTCTGTCTTACGATGATGTTACCGGCGAGTACGGGCTGTCCGTCTGCCTTCTTCACACCGAGACGCTTGGATTCGGAATCTCTGCCGTTCTTTGTGGAACCGACACCCTTTTTATGGGCGAAAAATTGCAAACCTAATCTCATTGTTTACACCTCCGTTATACTACATTTGACAAACCGCGGATACTGTTTTTCAATATCGGAAACGGTTCGGTAAAAACCGTCGATAATCTTCGAGATAGTCTCACGCGATTCTTTGACTGTACCGCACCTTCGGGAATCGCACCCGACGGCGGCTGTTTTTTGATCGATAGTGACGTCTACGTTGTAGCCGAAGCAGTCGATGAGCTGAGAAAGAACCATTTCACAGCAAGACGAAAGCCCTGCACACACGATATCGTCCCCCTCATCCGCATAGCCGGAATGACCTTTCATGGTAAAGCCGACAAAACAGGACGAGCGATCCTTGAGAAAGACAACGCTTGTCATTGCGTTATGCAAAAATTAAAGCGCGATCTTGTTGATCTGAAGCTTTGTGTAAGGCTGTCTGTGACCCATCTTCTTCTTTTCGTTCTTCTTGGACTTGTACTTGATGATGTGGATCTTCTTGCCCTTGCCGTTCTTAACAACGGAAGCTTCGATTTTTACTCCTGCAACGTCTGCGCCTACCTTGAAGCCTGCGTCTGTTGCAGCTGCGATAACAGTATCAAATGTAACTGCGTCGCCGTCATTAACGTCGAGCTTTTCAACGTAAATGATGTCGCCTTCCTGAACCTTGTACTGCTTTCCGCCTGTTACAAAAATTGCGTACACGAAAAGCACCTCTCTTTCATATAAGTCTCGCTGAATAAAGGTTTTTTGCCGGACGAAAGCGAACTTTCGGGCGCAAAAATTAAGCCACCTTTTTCATGCGGCTTCTTATTATAGCATAATAAAGACGCCTTTGTCAATAAGTTTTTCGGATTTTTTGCCGTTTTTTTGCAAAAAATCAAGCTTTTTTGTGTCAAAACAGTCTCACATCAAACCAGATTCTTGCAAAAGCTGTGCGTATCTATACATTTCATGCGGTTTCAGCATGAAAAGCTTTCCCGTCTCTCCACCCGTTCTCCTCACATAATGCATGGCCTCGGCAAGAAATCTGAGTCCTCCGCACTTCGCCCATCCTGTTCTCATATACTCGTTTTCAATGTCATAAGTATATGTCGGTGACAGCGCAAAAAAAGGTGTGTCAAAAGCAAGGTTTATCCACCCGCATCTTTTTTGTTCGACATACTCTTTTTCCCACTGTTTGATAATATCAATCGGGCGACCCGCTCCCGGAAACCACTGATGTATTTGTTGGTTGAGAACCGTCATTGTGTCAGTCTTGTACACAATCCGTGCAGAAGTGTTGCATTCTTTGTAGGTAATATAATATTCAAAGCCCGCTTTACCGACAACATCGTACTGCGGTTGTGCACTTCCCACGTTATAATACGGAGATGCGTCCTGAAAAGGATAATAACCTTTTGGGATCATACGTTCTCCGACATGAGTTGCAATATCTTTTCTTGCTTTTTCGAGAAGTCTGCCGTAAAATTCCGGAGAAATATAGCCCGACGCCTCTGTTGCCACAGCAACACCCACACTTGAAATCAGCGGTTCAAGCTGCGGAAAAACACCTCCTTGTTCAAGAGGAATGTATATTTGTTCAAGCAATTCGGGATGATAAGCATACCATGTTGACGGAAAAGCGATCCCTGCACGCATACCATCGAGAGACATAAGATCAAGCAGTCTTGTAATGACCGGAAGATGTCCAAGATCCGCAGCATAAAAAAGAAAGCAGACAGGAATTGCACCTTGCTTTATTTTTTCTTTCAAAAAATCGTCGCTATATTCGCACTCCCATGGTGTCGGTGCATCTGCCAACCAATCGATCGGAATCTTTTTTTCTGTCTGAATCGAAAATCCGATTCTCGGATTATGCCCGATAAGGTCCATTATCACATTATGACGTGCAAACTCCGTTATGACCTCGTCGCAACCCTTTATTACCTGCATTTTTTTGTTGTATACCACTTGATTGCCCATGACTATGTCGTTTCCGATCCTTTTTGCATACTCACAAACTGTCGGAACAAAATCTTCCCAATCATAATCCTGATATACAGTCACAATCTTTTTGCGACAATACGCGACCTGCCATCTCAGTATTCCCGATGGATCCGCAAATCCGATTCCTTTCGCCTTGTCAATATTTCTCTCGAGTATGCGAGTGGTGACTTCTTTGTATGTTTCGCTTTCGGTCATTGTATCAATAACGTCGGTATCAAATCCATCAGCATCACAATTACAATAAAGAAAACTTGCACCTTTTATACCCATACTCTCAAGTTTTTTTGCCTTTGTTTTAAAAGTAACTTCATCAATTCCGAGTTTCCCTGAATGCTGTATATCAGGATAGCAATAAGGAGCAATCCATTTTCCTTCATCCGGTCTTTTGGGCACAACAATACATTCTTTCGGCAACTCAGCACCGAGATACGAAAAAACATCTTCATAAAACTCCGGGACTTCGTCATTTTTTCTGCAGGAGATTACCTCTCCCCCGAAAGCCAGCACCTCTCTTTTGAATTGAAAGCTTTTGTAATCGGTTATGCTGCAAAAGAGTATTTTTTTATAAAAATTCGCCAAGTAATAAAAAGATTCAGCATGATTGTGTCCGACAAAAGGCAAAACCTTTCCCGACCAGCTGTCGGGTCTTGTGCAGATATAGGTTTCAAAATCGAATCCCATTTTATCTGAAAGCGCCGCAAGGGTTGGTATTACTGATACTGAGGCATCACATTTTTCATCGCTGAAATAAAACAACAAAAAATCTTTTTTCATATATTTCCCCTTTCTTTTTTCTGTATTTAATTATTATATATTGACTTTGAAATGAAGTAAATGCTATAATATATCAGTTAAGATATAAAAATCCGTCATTGTTTCAAGGAGAATACAAATGGAACATCAACGACTTGAATCAAACATAAACATTTCTGAAATACTACGGGTGTGGCACCATATCGCTCCAAAATGGGAACGACCGCATTTTACAAAAAGACATTGCCAGGGATTGTTACTGTTTTTAAGCGGTCATATCGAATGCAATTTCGAATCTTTTAAACTTGATATCCGCAGCGGAGATATTGTTAAACTCCCCAAAAGTCTTCCATATTCGGGAAAAAAGCTGTCGGACGAGCCGGTTTCGTGCATAATCATCGATTTTGAAACATTTGAAGAAAACGAGCTGGAGAATTTAGACATTCCGTTTATATACTCCGACAAAAAGAATAAAACGATTACGGCTAAGTTTTTTGACATGTTAAAAAAATACGAAAGCGAGATTGACAGCAGACAACTAACCATGAAAGCGGGGCTATATGAGTTATTCGCCATCATAAGCCGAGAAGCCGAGTCGAAATGCAAAAAGGGAGATTCGGATATTCTCAATTACATAAAAGAAAATCTTGGCAGCAAAGAATTGAACTGCAAAAGCATCTGCGAGCATTTCTTTATAAGCGAATCTACACTTTTAAGAAGCGTCCTTGCATCAACCGGGCTTACACCAAAGGAATATATCTGCACCGAAAGAATGCGGCTTGCAAAAAAACTGCTTATTTTTTGTCGGAACAAAAAAGTGTACGAAATTGCAAACGAATGCGGCTTTGTCTCACAATATTATTTTTCAAACTGTTTCAAAAATCACGTCAAAATGTCTCCATCACAATACAGAGAGCACAATCCAAACAGCTCCGCTATATGAAAAACAGGTAGAACTTTTTCTGTTATCTACATTATATTTTATTTTAATGTCAAAAAATATCAAAAAAATACTTGACAAGCAGACTATTCTGTGCTATAATCGAACTACCTCTTGTCGGAGGTGCATTTTTGTTATGCCCGTTTTTAGGTGCACATCAGATTTTGCCCCTTGCGAAGAGGGAGGTAAAACACTTATACTTTACCGGGAGGTGCTTAAAACATGAGAGTAAAGATCACACTCGTTTGCAGCGAATGCAAACAAAGAAACTATGACAGTACAAAGAACAAGAAGAACGATCCCGATCGTCTCGAGCTCAATAAGTACTGCCGTTTCTGCCGCAAGCATACCCTTCACAAAGAAACAAAGTAAGCCCCGCGCTTACCACATGATTCAAGGGAGGTAAAAAAATGGCAGAAGAAAAGACAAAGCTTTCGTTCGGCGAAAAGATCAAGAAGTTCTTCAAGGATAACAAGAGTGAATTCAAGAAGATCTCCTGGCCGGACAAAAAGGACACTACCAAGAAAACCATCATGGTCATCGGCTCGATCGTTATCGTCGGCGCTGCTATCTTCGCGGTTGACACAGGCTTCAACGCTCTGTTCACCTGGCTTACAAACCTTTAAGCCGTCAACCACATTCTTAAAGGAGATAGAATATGTCTAACGAAGCGAGAGCGGAATGGTTTGTGCTTCACACTTATTCCGGATACGAGAATAAGGTGGCGGCCAACATCGAAAAGATCGTTGAAAACCGCGGTCTGCACGACCTTATCTTCGAAACACGCATTCCCGTTGAAACGGTTATTACCGACGGCGATACCTACGACGATTACGTTGAAGGCCAGCGCATTGTCGAATATGACTACGACGGAAATGAAAAGCCGAGAAAAGGTCCCAAAACCGAAACACACAAGCTTTTCCCTAGCTATGTTTTAATCAAAATGATCATGAATGACGAAAGCTGGCACATCGTCCGCAACATCACGGGCGTAACAGGCTTCGTCGGCCCCGGATCAAGACCCGTTCCTCTCTCGGAAGCCGAGGTTGAGGCTTTGGGTGTTGACCTTCATGTTGCCGAGATCAAATTTGAGATCGGCGAAAGCGTCTACGTTGTCGGCGGTCCTTTTGCGGGATCTATCGTTACCGTTAAGGAAATTGACAACGACAAGAGAAGAATCAAGGTTTCCCTTATCTTCGGCGGCAAAGAATCGATCGTCGAGATGGATGCCAAGGACGTCGAGTCTATAAAAGACTGACCTTCTCACATCAAATCAAAAGAAAAACACAGTCGTTTTTCCGGCATTGTGCAAAAAGTGCGCATTGCTGTGGGAGGGGAACAAAGTTCCCCGAAAAATCAATCTACCACATTCGGAGGTGTTAAGAAATGGCAAAGAAAATAGTTGCCCTCGTAAAATTGCAGATTCCCGGAGGAAAGGCTCTTCCCGCTCCTCCCGTAGGTCCGGCTCTCGGTCAGCACGGCGTTAACATTGCAGGCTTCTGTAAGGAATTTAACGAAAAGACAAAGAACGACATGGGTCTTATCATCCCTGTTGTTATCACAATCTACGCTGACAGATCCTTCACATTCATTACAAAGACTCCCCCTGCGGCTGTTCTTATCAAGAAGGCTTGCGGAATCGAATCCGGTTCCGGCGAACCCAACAAGAACAAGGTTGCTTCCATCACCAAGGAGCAGCTTCAGAAGATCGCAGAACAGAAAATGCCCGACCTCAACGCCGCTTCTGTTGAAGCCGCTATGAGTATGATCGCAGGTACTGCGCGCAGCATGGGCGTAACAGTTGCTGAGTGATAGGAGGGCTTAAACAATGACAAAGGGAAAGAAGTATATAGAAAGTCAGAAGCTCATCGACAAGTCGAAGCTTTATGACACAGACGAAGCTCTTGCACTTGTTTGCAAGACAGCTTCTGCAAAGTTTGACGAAACTGTTGAAGTTCACGTTAAGCTCGGCGTTGACTCTCGTCACGCAGACCAGCAGGTTAGAGGCGCTATCGTCCTCCCCCACGGTACAGGTAAAACAACTCGCACCCTCGTTTTCGCCAAGGGCGACAACGCAAAGGCTGCTGAAGAAGCAGGCTCTGATTTCGTTGGTGCAGAGGATCTCGTTGCAAAGATCCAGAACGAAAACTGGTTCGATTATGACGTTATTATCGCAACTCCCGACATGATGGGTGTTATCGGTCGTCTCGGTAAGGTTCTCGGTCCTAAGGGACTTATGCCTAACCCCAAGGCCGGCACCGTTACTATGGACGTTGCAAGAGCTGTTAAGGAAGCAAAGGCCGGTAAGATCGAGTATCGTCTCGACAAGCAGAACATCATCCACTGCGCAATCGGTAAGGCTTCTTTCGGTCCCGAAAAGCTCGCAGACAACTTCAACGCACTTATGGGCGCAATCATCAAGGCTAAGCCCGCAGCAGCAAAGGGTCAGTACATCAAGACCTGCGCTCTCGCTTCCACAATGGGCCCCGGCGTTAAGGTTAACAGCGCAAAGCTTGGCTAATTCTAAATAGCGTTTTAGTTAATTACATCGACAGATTTTTTAAATTAAGTGTTTTCGCCGGTCGGAAAGAAATTTCCGACCGGAATTTTTTTGTCAAAAAAGCGGTGCTTGATACAAAAAAATCTCACACGAAGGATCGTGTGAGATTTTTGTTTTATTTTATTTAGCCTCTGATAATGCGATTGCGCTTTTCAATAAGGGTCATGATCTCGCCGACTGTGTCGCAAACGGCAACGTAATCTGCCGAATCGACCTCTTTTGAAAGCAGAGAGATCTTGTTGACGATCGCCATTTCCTGGATCTTTGCGCCATCAACCGAATAGCGCAGAGAAGAACGGACAGAATCGTAGGCACGCTCGATCTCGCGCTGAGCTTTTTTGTCAGAGCATTTGTCGTATATGCTTCTTAAAGATTTTGAAGTTTTGTCCACAAAACCGTTGTCAACAAGCGGAGTTTCCTGAGTTTCGGGAGCTTCTTCAACAATCGGCTCCGGCTCTACAAAAACCTCCGGCTGTGCAGGCTCGGGCACTTCCGGCGCTTCTTCGGGCTTTACGGGTTCGTCATTCTGGACGGGGAGAACAAGAACGTCCTTTGATTTTGCAAATCTTCCCTCGCCGCCGTTTTTGGGAACTGTGGGTGACGGATATTTATACTCGTTGACCAAAAGAAGCGACAAAACCACGATGCAATAAAGCACCAGCAGGATCAGTTGCAGAGTGATCGATGCGGCGGGGTTTTTCTGACGCATAAGAACGAAGATGAAGCCGACGAGAAACTCTATAAGAAAATAACCGATCGAAATATATCCGATGGGAATTCCGAGAAAATGTCTGATCTTTATTTTTTTGAAAATAAAGGGGGTGGCAACCGTTGCGGCAAGAGCCAGCGTGAAGAAAAGACACGCTATCCACGCCGATGCACAGGCGTCCGCGCCCGCGATCGAGAAAAACAACGTATAGAATATGATAGCCACCATAAATTCCAGCAGATACCAGAGAATTGATTTCTTGTTCAAAATTATACACCTCGATGCCGTGTTTATAAATCTGCCGTAAGACAAGATTACTATTTAATTATACCGAATCGGGCATTGTTTGTCAAGTGAAAAGAACAGATTGGTCCAACAAGACCGCAACAAGCGTAGATCAGGTGTTTACCGAATAATCTTTTTTAAAGCCATGGGCTCCGAATATCTGCCATTTTCCAACGCCAAGTCTCTGCATGATCGCTTTTCTTTCTTCTGCACAAAGGGCAGGATCTGTGTCGACAGACGTCATCAGAATGGGCGCATACTGATTGTATTCCGCCTGTTCAGGTGTCAATCCGTGCAGGTTGATATATACGTCGCCTGTAATTGCGATGTGATTTCTATAATCAATAAGCACTGTTTCTCCCGGCAAATGCCCGCCTTTGCCCTCGTAAACCTCAAAATGAAGCTCACCAAAATCGAAAAAGCCAATTTGTGTCAGCGGCTCTGTCAGTTGCTCAACGTTATTCCACATCACCCTTATTTTTTCGGGAGAAGTGGTTTTATACGATGTCAGAAGCTTACAAATGTCGATATACGGCTTGTGCAACGGATTTTCGTCCCTATAACCGTTCTTTCCGTTATATTCATTGGAAAGGCACAATGCTGTCCTGTGGCTTGCAAGCACTTCATCAAACATAGGTAAAAGTCCGCAGTGGTCCACATCGGCATGAGTGACAAAAATTGTTTTCTTCATTCTGTCAAAGCCCGGCAAAAGCTTATTGAAAATATTTTTCATTTCGTCCGTATAACAAGCATATCCGCTATCAACGAACAATACTTCACCGTCGCTTTTTATAATAATGGTGTTGCTTCCGCATGGCGGCTCGATAAGGATTATTTCTGTATTTTCAGCAATCTTATGCGTGCTTATACGAGGTGAAAAGTCTGCTCCCTTGCACGCGCCAAGCAGTTCTGCAAATTTGCTAATACTATCAAAGGTACGATAAGGAGACAAGCCTTGCTCGTCCAAAGTTTGCATGGCAAGATTGACGTGCACCAGAAGCTCCTTGCTGACATCAGGTGCCAAACCGACGCTTTGGGATAATCCCAGCACATAGGTATTATAAAAAATACTGTTGTCATATACTTTTTCGGATGTGTTGTAGTCGATTATGCGCACTTTGCATATCTTTTCGACCTCGGTCATAAATTCTGCTATTCTGCAAGAATCATCAACGTGCAAGCCCATCTTGAAAAACTGATATTCTGTGCCGTTTTCCTGCGAGCTTATGTAGGATATGTTGAAATTAAAACGGTCGATAAGCTCAAGAATATCCGTTACACTTCCGGGAACATCTTTCAGACAGAATTCCAGAAGGACAATGCTTGTTTTTGAAATGTTGTTTTGAAGATATCCGATCTTTTCAAGCTCAATATCAGCTTTTTTCAGTTGTTCTTCTGTCCCCTCTGCATCGATAAACAAAATATGCGAATCGACAGCTTTGTTATAGCTGACACGCGTGATATTGATACCCAACGCAGAAAAGCACTTGCTTGCCTTCAAAAAAGCTCCGATTCTGTTAGGCATTGATGTTACATATGTCTTTTTCATATAGCAATCTCCTTTACGCTGTATTATACCACACATTTTTTCGACTTGCAACCATATATTTTGCAGAAAAAAACAGCAAAATCAAAAAAGGCTACACACCGGTACGGTGCATAGCCTTTTTGTTGTTATATCTTACTTGCCTCTCTTAACATATTCTGTGTGGAGAATATGATGAGCCTTTTCAGAGCCGGGCTTGCCGAAGAATTCATCGTAAAGTGCGATAACTTCGGGGTTCTTGTGGGATTCGCGGTAAGGAAGGTCCTTATCTGCATCGTAAAGAACCTTTGCACGGATAGCCTTGAGATCTGTGTAGTTTCTTACAGACATGGGCTGAACAGGCTGACCGCCGCCGTTTACACAGCCGCCGGGACAAGCCATGATTTCGATGAAGTCGATCTTTTCGCCCGCCTTAACAGCTTCGAGAAGCTGCTTTGCGTTTGCTGTGCCGCTGGCAACTGCAACGTTTACAGTGTGGTCGCCGAGCTTGTAGGACGCCTTCTTGATGCCTGCGGTTCCTCTTACGTCTTCAAGCTCAAGCTTGTCGAGCTTAACGCCGAGAGTTGCGGCCGCAGTTCTGAGAGCCGCTTCCATAACGCCGCCTGTTGCACCAAAGATCGCGCCTGCGCCCGAACCGATCTTGAAGGGGCTGTCGAAGTCTTCGTCGGGAAGGTTTGTAAATTCGATGCCTGCCTGTTCGATCATCTTTGCAAGCTCACGGGTGGTGATTGCAACGTCAACGTCGGGCACACCTGCCGCGTTCTGATGGTCGCGCTGAACTTCAAACTTCTTTGCGGTACAGGGAATTACCGATACGAAGAAGATATCTTCGGGCTTAAGTCCCATCTTTTCTGCAAAGTATGTCTTGTATGTTGCACCGAACATCTGCTGAGGCGACTTGCAGGACGAAAGGTTGTCTGTGAAGTCGGGATAGTAGTGTTCGCAGTACTTAACCCATCCGGGAGAGCAGGATGTGATAAGAGGAAGCTTGCCGCCCTTTGTAAATCTTTCGAGGAACTCGTGTGCTTCTTCAAGGATTGTGAGGTCAGCGGTGAGGTTCATGTTGTATACGCCGTCAAAGCCAAGGCGCTTGATAGCGGCAACCATCTTGCCTTCTACGTCTGTGCCGGGAGCCATATCAAAGCATTCGCCGAGAGTTGCGCGAACCGAAGGAGCGGCGCAAATTGCAACGTGCTTTGTGGGATCCTGAAGAGCTGCCCAAACCTTTGCGGTGTCGTCCTTTTCTTTAAGAGCACCTGTGGGACAAGCAACTACGCACTGGCCGCATCCGATACAGGGAGATTCGGAAAGGGGTCTTTCAAATGCGCATCCGATGTGTGTATCAAATCCGCGGTCGTTTGCGCCGATAACGCCAACGCCCTGGTTGTGCTTACAAACAGCTACGCAACGACGGCAAAGGATACACTTGTTGTTGTCACGAACAAGGTAAGGTGTTGTTTCGTCGTAGTCAAACTTGTTTGTTGCACCTGCAAAGTGGTACTGATCTGTTACGCCGTATTCCTTGCAGTACTTCTGAAGTTCGCACTTCTGGTTTCTGTCGCAGGAGAGGCAGGACATATCGTGGTCAGAGAGAATGAGCTCGAGGTTGAGCTTTCTTGCCTTCTGTACGGCGGGAGTGTTTGTGAAAATTTCCATTCCGTCGCTTACAGGCTGAACGCAGGCAGCAGCAAGAGTTCTTGCACCCTTGATCTCTACAAGGCAGAGACGGCAGGCGCCGATTGCGTTGATATCCTTCATGTAGCACAATGTAGGAATATTTATAGATGCTTCACGGCAGGCTTCGAGAACAGTGGCATTCTTGCTGACTGTGTATTCTCTGCCGTTGATTTTTACATTTACTGTATCCAAAACTTTGATCCCCTTTCTTACTTCTTGATGATCGCGCCGAACTTACATTTTTCGATACAAGCGCCGCACTTAACGCACTTTGTTACATCGATAACATGAGGATTCTTGACCGAGCCGGAGATTGCACCAACAGGACATACTCTTGCGCAGGCTGTACAACCCTTACACTTGTCGGCAATGATCTCAAACTGCATGAGATTCTTACATACGCCCGCAGGACACTTCTTGTCGCGAACGTGAGCAACATACTCGTCGCGGAAATAGCGGAGTGTCGAAAGAACGGGGTTGGGAGCTGTCTGACCAAGACCGCAGAGAGCTGTGGACTTGATGTGATAGCAGAGCTCTTCGAGCTTGTCGATATCTTCCATTTCACCGTTACCGGCAATGATCTTGTCAAGAAGCTCGAGAAGACGCTTTGTACCGATACGGCAAGGTGTACATTTACCGCAGGATTCTTCAACGGTGAAGTCGAGGAAGAAGCGGGCAATGTCAACCATACAAGTGGACTCGTCCATAACGATAAGTCCGCCCGAACCCATCATCGAGCCGATCTCGAGAAGCGAGTCGTAATCGATGGGAGTGTCGATAAGAGAAGCAGGAATACATCCGCCGGAAGGACCACCTGTCTGAGCAGCCTTGAACTTCTTGCCGTTGGGGATGCCGCCGCCGATTTCTTCGACAACTTCGCGAAGAGTTGTTCCCATGGGAACTTCAACAAGACCTGTGTTTACGATCTTGCCGCCGAGAGCGAATACCTTTGTACCCTTGGACTTTTCGGTACCCATGGACTGGAACCATTCGGGACCGTTAAGGATGATCTGGCAGATGTTTGCATACGTTTCAACGTTGTTGAGAACGGTAGGTCTGTCGAAAAGACCCTTTACTGCGGGGAACGGAGGACGGGGACGGGGTTCGCCACGGTTGCCTTCGATAGATGTCATAAGAGCGGTTTCTTCGCCACATACGAACGCACCGGCACCAAAACGAAGCTCGATGTCAAAGTCGAAGCCTGTGCCGAAGATGTCCTTGCCGAGAAGGCCGTATTCACGAGCCTGCTTGATGGCGATTTCAAGTCTGTGAATAGCGATAGGATATTCAGCTCTTACGTAGATAAAGCCCTGGGATGCGCCGATTGCATAACCTGCGATAGCCATTGCTTCAAGAACTGCGTGGGGGTCACCCTCGAGAACCGAACGGTCCATGAACGCACCGGGGTCGCCCTCGTCGGCGTTACATGCAACGTACTTCTGACCGCCGTCTTTTACAAGATCCTTTGCGAGCTGCCACTTTTTACCTGTGGGGAAGCCTGCACCGCCGCGTCCGCGAAGACCGGAAGCAAGGATTGTGTTTACAACGTCGTCGGGAGTCATTTCTTTAAGAACCTTTGCAAGTGCAAAGTAACCGTCGCGGCCTATGTATTCATCGATGTTTTCGGGGTTGATAACACCGCAGTTACGAAGAGCGATTCTCTTCTGCTTCTTATAGAAGGCGGTGTCGTTGAGGGACGAATGTTCTTCAGCGTGAGCTTCTTGTGCATCTGCCTTTTCGTTGTAAACAAGGCGTTCAACGCGACGGCCCTTGAGAAGGTGTTCTTCAACGATCTCGTGAACGTCGTCGATTGTTACTCTGCTGTAGAAAGTACCTTCGGGATAAACGATCATGATCGGACCGAGAGCACAAAGACCGAAACAACCTGTCTGAACGATCTTTACTTCGTCTTCAAGTCCCATGACCTTCAGCTCTTCCGCAAGCTTTTCGCGGATGGCGACGCTTCCGGATGATGTACATCCTGTACCGCCGCAAATCAGTACATGTGAACGAATCATAGTATTTATTTCCTCCTAATTACTTTGCAATGTTGGTAGCGCCGATGGTGTATTCAGCGATGGGTTTGCCGCCCTTGATGTGCTTTTCGATAACTTCCTTTGCACGTTCTGTTGTCATCTTAACGTAAGTAACCTTTTCCTTGTCCTTTTCGTAAACTTCAACAACAGGCTCGTACTGACAGATGCCGATGCATCCTGTCTGGGAAACCGCAACCTTTTCTCCAAGGTTTTCAGCGTTGATGCCCTCAACAAAAGCGTTGAGAACGGGTCTTGCGCCGGCAGCAATACCGCAGGTAGCCATACCAACAACGATACGGATGTCGCCTGTTGTGGTGCGGACAGCGATTTTGTCCTGCATCTGCGCTTTGATCGCCATAAGCTCTTCAAGTGACTTCATAATATTATTCCTTTCTGCAAATAAAAAAATTAACAATAGTATATCCGCGCGCCGCGGGATCTATTCGACGGAAGCGTACTGCTCCCGAAGATTTCCGTCTATCCATGAAAGTATTTCGGGTTCTGCAAGTGAAATGTCACCGAGTATCTCGCGAAGAAGTGCACACGAAAGGGTGACACTTCCGTTCTTCATGGTGTGAGTGAAGGTGAAATTGATCTCGGGCGAGCCCTGGATCAGAGTTTTTACCGTTTCAACGATGTCGCCCAGAGGAATGAAATCAATGTGATTTTTTCCGAATCGGGCTGTCGTTGTGGTGCCGTGGTCGTCGCTGTCCTTTTCCGAAACCGACGTGATCTTGACGTTTCCGCCTGTCATTTCTGCAAGCATTTTCAAAAAAGGTATTCCGAGACCGACCTTTCTGGTCTTTCGGGTGGTGAAGAAGGGATTTTCAAGCTTTTCAAGCTGTTCTTTTGTCATTCCGCATCCGTTGTCGCTGACCGAAAAGGTAAACCACTCGTCGTCCTCGGTAAGCGTTATCGAAATCTCGGTGGCACCGGCTCTGACCGAATTCATGGTTATATCAAGAATGTAGAGCGAAAGCTCATCCATGCAAATCACCTCCGGGATGCTTTCCGAGAAGATGGTCGATAAGGGCGTTGCGAACAAGGTCGGAAGAATATGGCTCGTCAAAAAGCTCTATGGCATATCCTTCTTCGGAAATGTCGCAAAGTCTGTGCGCATCCGACGAAACTGTTTTTGAAAGTTTTCCGATGTGCGGAAAACGGGAAATATACTCCGAAAGCGCCTCTTTTCTGTTAAGCTCGAAGGCTGAAAAAGAAGGTTCTTCGGGGAAGCTTCCGAGCACCGAAACGATGCCGTTGGAAGTTCTGTCGATGTGGGCGGGATAGCACACACCGCCGCGCTTTGTGACCTCGTCATACGCCAGATCCAGCGAGATATCCGCCGCGTTTATCAAAAGCACGGGCTCCTCACCTTTCACCTCGTCGTTTTCGTCCATGATAAACTGGTTGCCGAAAACCTCGGGGCGATTTTGATAATCGGGGCGCCTCTCGTCCACAAAGCTTTCAAAATCAAGCGCGTCCGAAAGATTGCGGAAAAGGCAGATGACGTGTATATCCTCGGATGTGGTAAGCTCCATGCCCGCCACGGGGATAAGACCGTATTTTTTTGCGTGGTGAAAAAAAGCGGGGCAGTTTTTTGCCGTGTTGTGATCTGTCAGAGCCACGATGTTAAGACCGTTCAGCATCGCCATGCCTGCAATGTTTGCAGGGGTCATGTCGTCGTCCGCACAGGGCGAAAGGCACGAATGGATGTGAAGATCGCACAGATAGCGGCTCATTGTCGGCTGCCGTCAAATGCGGCAGAAAGCTTGACGCAAAGATCATACGCGCTGTCGTTGCTTGACAAAACGTTTATGCCGTTTTCGCGGGCGGCGCAAAGCGCATCGTCCGAAAGCTCAACCCCCTCGGCAAGAAGAATGCACGCCGCATCCGTAAGGCTTGCCACAGCCACGACGTTGGTGTTTGCCATGATGGTAACCCAAACGTTGTCTGCGCCCACCTTGCTCATGGCACGGCTGAGAAAATCTCCGACGTAAACGCCAAAAACTTCTGTGTCATGATCGAAAACGATCTTTTTAAGACCGAGTTTTTCGCAAAGGGTTTGAAGAGTCATTGTTTTCAGCCCTCCGTTTTGTCTGTTTCGCTTTTTTCCCGGTGCAGAGTCAGCTTGTCAAAAACGGTGTGGTCATAGCCTTTTTCCAAAAACTCGTGGAAAAGCTGACGCATGATAACGGTACACCCTTCGAGTGCCGTTTCACCCTTGACAATATCCTCGGCAAACGCCATGCAGGTGGGAGCGCCGCAGCAGCCGCAGTCTATCTTTGGCAGGCTTTCGTTGATGTTTTCGATGCGGCTCATCATCTGCATTGCTGTCTGACGGTCGTTTGACAGCAGGTTGCAGGGATTGTATTTTATAAGGTTTTCTGTGAAAAAATCGTCGGGGATCCAATCGCTGGCGTGGGTGTTTGGCGACACGGGCAGATATCTTTTGAGAGTCTGAAGACGCGCCTGGGCGATATACGGATTTTCAACCGCCATCGCACCTCCCACGCATCCGCCGTTGCAGGCGTTCAGCTCTACGAAGTCGATATTTGTGATGTCCGAATTGTCTATCTGGTCGAGAACGCGGATGCAATTCTCGATGCCGTCGGCGGCAAGATAATGCTCGTTGAAAATTGCCGTCGCCTCGCCTCCGGTGGAAGCCCAGCCGATCCCGATAAGTCCCGTGGAGGTCAGATCGGGCGGTTCTTCGCCCACACGCTTATCCATTACGTCAAGCAGAGCGAAATATACGTCGCGCACAGAAACTGTGGCGTCGATATAGTTTCTGTCGCCTGCAAAGTTGTTCTTGACGTAAGATACCTTTGCGGGACAGGGGGATATGAATATGATTCCGATGTCTGAATCAGAAAGCTCGGGATGTCTTTCGTGTACCCTGCGACGGGCAAAATATGCCGCGATGTCGATGGGCGGGAGGATGGGCATGATATGATCGCAAAGGTATGGATAATTCATGCTGATGATCCTCGATATTACGGGACAGGCAGAGCTGATGACGGGCTTTTTGACGTCCTTGCGCTTTATGTAAAGCCTTGTGTAGGCCGAAACCATCTCGGCGGCGCTGGCAACCTCGAAAACGTCGTCAAAGCCGAGATCGAGAAGACCGCGCAGAACGTAGCTTATGTTGTCAAGATTGTCAAACTGACCGTAAAGCGAAGGCGCCGGAAGCGCTACGGTGTATTTGTAGTTGTCAAGAACAGACAAAGGATCGTGGTTTGCTTTTTTTGCTTTGTACTGGCATACCTTGATGCACTGACCGCAGTCGATGCAACGCGCCGAATTGATGACGGCGTGGCCGTCTCTTATGCGGATTGCCTCTGTGGGACAACGCTTGAGACAGGTGGTACAGCCTTTACATTTGCTGACATCAAGTGAAACCGAGTGCTTATACTCTCCGGAGTTTTCGTACCCGGCGGTAGCTTTAAATTCTTCTGACATAAACACCTCGATATATTATCAGCAATGAGATCAGAGCTTGACCTTCATGGTGATAACGGTTCCCTCGCCCACCTTTGTGTCGATCTGCATATCGTCGGTATATTTCTTCATGTTGGGAAGACCCATACCTGCGCCGAAACCGAGCACGCGGATATTGTCACGGGCGGTGGAATATCCCTCCTGCATGGCAAGGGCAACGTCGGGAATACCCGGGCCCTTGTCGGAAAGGATAATAACGATCTCGTCATCGTGCACCTCAACGTCGGCACAGCCGCCGCCTGCGTGGATTACCATGTTGATCTCACCCTCGTACATTGCGATTGATACTTTGCGGATAACGTCGGCGGGATAGCCAAGCTGCCTGAGCTTTTTCTTTACGACGACAGACGCTTCGCCTGCCGAGGAAAAATCCGAGCCGTCGACATCAAAATGGAATTTTAAAACGTCAGACATTTCATGCCTCCGAAACCTTTGAGATGCCTGCGGAATAAAGCAGTCCGCACGCCTCAAATGCGCGGAGAGACGAACGCATGATGACAATGCCGCTTTCTTTTGCAAGCTCGATCATGTCGTCTGTCACGGTTTTGTTTCTGACAAAAACAACGCATACCATGTCCATCATGTTTGCCGTTCTTATAACCTGCGGATTGACAAGCCCCGTGATAAGCACGCCCTGGTCTTTCACATAGGCGAGCACGTCGCTCATCATATCGCTGCAGCAAGCGGAAAACACATCTTTTTCAAGGGCGTCCTCGCCGCAAAGCAGCTCGGCACCGAGAATTTCCTTTATTTCACGGATCTTCATAAGTAACTCCATTCCGCCGCAAACACGGGCAAACTGCCGCGTTGCGGAACGCAAGATATGCCTTTTTCAAGGCGCGGTGTCAGTCAACGTATTTTGCGAGGATTCCGTCGATGTCTTCCTTTGTGAGTCTGCCGTAAACTTCGTCGTTAACGGTAAGAACGGGAGCAAGACCGCAAGCACCGATGCAACGGGTCGCGTCGAGAGAATATTTACCGTCGGGAGTTGTGCTGCCGGGGGTGAGGCCGAGCTTGAGTGTGATGCGGTCTACAAGGTCCTGGGCGCCCTTAACGTAGCAGGCAGTTCCAAGACATACAGCGATCGCATACTTTCCCTTGGGGTTAAGAGCGAACTGAGAATAGAAGGTTGTGATTCCGTATACTTCTTCGAGAGAAGTGTCCATCTCGTCAGCAATGATCTTCTGAACTTCGATGGGAAGATAGCCGTAGATATCCTGAGCCTTCTGAAGCACAGGCATCATGGCGCCCTTTGTTCCGCGGTACTCGGCAATGACTGCTCTGAGAGCTGTTTCCTGCTCTTTGGTACCGTTGAAATCAACTGTTGTCAGTTTCTTTTTCATAGCGTAATGTTACCTCCGTTGCGGATTTCCGCGTATTTTGCTTGTTGCGCAGAGGGGATTGACATTTTTTTCACAATCCACCATGCGTACTCATGTTATTATATCATACAAAACCCGAAATTTCAATAGTATACTGCAAAATTCATCACCAAATATATCTTTAAATATATACCTTTTATATCAAAAATGAATAACTTTGTATGTTTTTTTCAATTCGAGGCGAAATATTGAAATTTTTGCAATAATGTGTTATACTTGATTATCAAAAAATTGCGAGGAAAACATGCTTGACACAAAATATACCGACCGAATGAAAAAGCTTCTCGGAGCGGATTTTGAAAAATACATTGCCACCTTTGACGACGAGCGCGAAACGGCGCTTCATCTGAACGCGGCAAAGCTTTCGGATACAAACGGCGCTTCCCTGCCCTTTGAAAACGAAAAGATCCCCTACTGTGCCGACGGATACTACTTTAAGGCGGAAAAGCCCGGAAACCATCCGCTTCACCACGCGGGAATGTTTTATATCCAGGAGCCTTCTGCCATGGCGCCCGTGTCGTGCCTTGAAGGCCGATTGCCGCAAGGCATAAAAATTCTCGATGCCTGCGCGTCGCCCGGCGGAAAAAGTTCGCAGGCGGCAAACTTTGCCCCCGAAAAAAACATCGTGGTATCCAACGAGATCGTCCCGTCAAGGTGCAAAACGCTTGTGGGCAACGTCGAAAGGCTGGGACTTAAAAACTCTGTCGTTCTCAACACCGACACGGCGGATCTTTCAAAGCTTTTCCCGGGTGAATTTGCCCTTGTCATCTGCGATGCCCCCTGCTCGGGCGAAGGAATGCTGAGAAAAAGCGAGCAGGCACGCGAGGAATGGAGCGAGGAAAACGTAAAACTCTGCGCCGAAAGGCAACGGGAAATTCTTGACAACCTTGCCGTGTGTGTTGACGAGGGAGGATATCTTCTTTATTCCACCTGCACCTTTTCGACGCAGGAAAACGAAGAAAACGTTTCCTGTTTTCTCGAAAAGCATCCCGATTTTTCGCTCTGCGAGCCGGGTGAAAAATTTGACATGGTGACAAGCCCTGGAATTGCCGAATACTGCAATGGGTTTGATGCAAAAAACGTGCGTAGGTTTTATCCCCACGTATCGCGGGGCGAAGGACAGTTTTTTGCCCTTTTCAAGCGCAAGGGAGAACTTTCGACAGGCACGGATTTTTCTTTTAAGGACGCATCGCGCCCCCTTAACAAAGACGAAAAAAAGGCGGTGGACGATTTTCTTTCAAAATCGCTCACAAAAGTGCCCGAAAACATCCGCGCTTTCCGCGAAAACATACTTGTTTTGCCCGACCGAATGGCTGTGCCCGAAAGACACGTTTTTTCGTGCGGGGTGAAGCTGGGCGAATACAAATCGGGACGAATTGTGCCGCATCATCAGTTTTTTTCGGCATACGGCAAGGATTTTAAGGTAAAGGTCGATCTCGCCTCCGACTCGCCCGAGATTGCAAAATATCTGCGCGGCGAATCGTTTGAATACGACGCCCCCGACGGTTGGGCGGCAATACTTTGCGACGGCATCCCGTTGGGCGGCGCAAAGATCGTGGGAGGTTTTCTCAAAAACCACTATCCCAAAGGATTAAGAATTATGTAAAAACAAAAGGAACAGCATCTCTCGCTGTTCCTTTTTGTTTTCTGTTTTTTATTTTGCGAAAAATTCCTCTTCCACCGCCGCACAAAGATAATGATAAATGGGCAGGTGAAGCTCCTGGATCTTAAAGGTTTCGGTTTCGGGCACTCGTATTGTCGCATCGGACATGGCAGAAAGCTTGCTTTCTTTCATACCCGTCATCGACAAGGTTTTTGCGCCGCGGAATTTTGCCGCCTTTATAGCGTTTACGACGTTTTTGGAGTTTCCCGAGGTCGAAAGACCGATGACAAGATCGTTTTCGCGGGCATAGCCGTAAACGAGCTGGGCATACACCATGTCGGGTTCAACGTCGTTGGCAAAAGCCGAAAGAATTGCCGTCTGTGCCGTCAGCGACACCGCGGGTAAAGCGCCCTGAAGATTTGCGGCAAACTCTGCACCGTCCTCGAACATTTCGGCAAACTTTGCGGTGTCGGCAGCCGAAAGCTCGCGGCGAAGAAGAAAGCCTTTCATCAATTCGCCCACGATATGGTCGCTGTCGCTGCAGCTTCCGCCGTTGCCGCAAACATAAACCGTGCCGCCGCGTTTGTAGGTTTCGCAAATCAGCTCACGCGCCGCGTCTATATCCTTTTCACACGCGCAAAGGCAGGGATATCTTTCAAAAAGTTCTGTTCTGAGATCCATATATTTTGCTCCTTAATTATTCTGTAACCGTCATGGCAAGTGACAGGGCGGCATAATCTCCGATGTTTTCGGAAAGCTGTGCCGGCACCACCTTGCACACCCCATACGAAAGGGGCAGACATTCTTTTTTCATCACTCTGTCGCATTCGTCAAAAAGAAGATGGGCGCTTCGGGTGAAAATACTGCCGATGATGATTCGCTGGGGGTTGAGGATATCAACAAGCACCGAAAGGCCGCGTCCCAACATTCTGCCCGAGGTGCGGTATACTTCCTTTGCCACCTCGTCGCCCGCATCCGCCGCAATGGCGATGTTTTTTGCATTGACGTTTGGAAGGTCGTCTATGCCGTCGGCATATCCCACTTTTTTGCCGTTTTGTATTGCCTCAAGCGCAAGGGTCTGACCGATCTGGGCAATGCCGCGTCCGCTGCAAAAGCCTTCGAAAGAGCCTGACTTGCCATAGCCCGACGGGCCGTAGTCCGAAAGTCTTATGTGTCCTGCCTCCCCCGCGTTGCCGTTGGTGCCCGAATAAAGCTTTCCGTCAAGGATGAGCCCTGCACCAAGGCCTGTGCCGAAGGTGAGAAAGATCACGTTGTCAAAGCCTTTGCCTGCGCCGAGTTTCCACTCGGCAACAGCGCAGGCGTTGGCATCGTTTTCAAGCTTGGTGGCAATGCCCGTTTTGCTTTCAAAAAATTCAACCACGTGTATCTCGTCCCATCCGGGAAGATTGGGAGGAGACAGAATGATGCCGTTTTTGGGATCGAGCGGTCCGCCGCAGCTGATGCCGATCGACCTTATATCGCCGTACGAAAGACCTTTTTCTTTAAGTATGGCATCGGTTTCGGCAAGAAATCTGTCAAGCACGGCGTAAGGTGCACCCACGGTGTCAAACTTTGCCTTGGCGGCAATATCCATTTTTTCGCCGTCGTATTTTCCGAGAGTTACGGCGCATTTCGTTCCGCCAATGTCAATTCCGATATAATACATACTATGCTCCTCAAAAGCCTTCGAACTGATCGAAGCCGCACTTTTTGAGTGCCGTCATGTACGCATCGTAATCAATGTCGATGATGTTGGTGAAATAGTGGTTCTTGTGCACTTCGGTTTCGCCGTCAAAGGTCCATTCGATGAGGTAGAACTTCTTTTCTCCCTCTTCGATCTTAAGTCGTGCGATCTTTGTGGAGGCGTTGGAGAAAGCACATCCGCCGCCCGAAAGAACGACCTTGTCGTCGGTGATATTGGTTACCTTATATGTGAAATTGCGGTTTTTGAAGGTGTCGTTTGCGGCATAAAGGTCGATGACGTTGTTTTGGGGCTCGTCAAACATAAGGCAGGTGGGTGCCTGGGCACGCTTGATGTAATAATAGCCCACCTTCTTTGTGAAATAATAGTCTACAACGGCATCCGAGAACTGAGGCCAGCCGTCAACGATGTTCCACCAGATAATACCCGAACGGCGGGGCTTTGAAATTCGGAAGCGTTCGATATAATATTTAACCGCCTCACCCTGCGAGATCTGGCTCTGCTTTGCAAAATCGCAAAGATTGTCGGGATCCTTGCCAAAGAGGGTTTTTACCTGGTCCGCCATAAGCTTTATGCGGTAAGAAAATGCTGCCCCGGGGCAGGTTTCCATGCAGGCGGCATGCACCAGCCACGAATCGTTTGCCACGCCGTCGGGCTTGTACCACGGCCAAACGTCTTCTTTGGGAATGAATTTTTCAACCGATTTGGGCGAGGGACAAGCGTGATAGCCTGTTTCGGACGCAAAATGGCAGACGGTGTTTTTGTAATAGCTGCCCTTGAAGTAATCGCGCGGGCCCCAAAGGTGATCTTCGGAGGTATCTGCGCCTGTGCGCATGGTCTCCTCGGTGATATAAGGAGAGCTGGGAAGATAGGGACGGGTGAAATCGTGCATTTCGCAAAGGCGTGCCAGCACCTCGCGGGTGACGATGTTCTTGTCGGGGTTACGGGTCATGCCGCCCCAGGACATATATGCATAGTCGCCCTCGTTGTCACCTGCCCAAAGGACGATGGAAGGATGGTTGCGAAGCTTTTTGATGATAAATACGACTTCTTCCTCGAGCATATCGTAAAACTTCTGCTCTTGCGGATAAACAGCACAGCCCATAGCAAAATCCTGCCATACCATAATACCGTGTTTGTCACAAAGGGTATAAAATTCGTCGCTTTCATAAACGTTTCCGCCCCAGCAACGAACGACGTTTGATCCAACATCATAAAGAAGCTCGAAGGATTTTTCAAGTCTTTCGGCATCGCGCGAGTGGAAAGCATCCAGCGGCACCCAGTTGGAGCCCATGGCAAAAATGCGCTCGCCGTTTACCTTGAAGCAAAAATCTCCGTTGCCATCGCGGTCGGTGGTGTTGGTGCGGACAAGCTCTGTGGTGCGCACGCCCACGTCGCGGTGGCAGACGTCCACCACTTCGCCCTTGTAAAGAAGCTCGATATCAACAGAATACATATTCTGCTCGCCTGCGTATCTCGGCCACCAGTATTTACAGTTGTTGATATCGATATCCGCTCTGTTGCAATGCGAGAAGAGCATCTGGGTAAGCTCGAAACTGCTGTCGCCGCAGCTGCCCTTTACTCTGATGGAATAATCCTGGGTCTTATCCTGCGAAAGTGCAAGTGTATAGAAAACAGAGATCTTTCCGCTCTGTCTTTCCTTGTCGATGCCAAGGGTGTAAACATAGACATCCTTGAAGCAATCTTCTTTTACCTCTTTGATGTAAACGGGTTTCCATATACCCGACGAAACAATTCTTGGCATAATGTCCCAGCCGTACATATGCGCCGCTTTTCTGACATAAAGCGACGACATGCCGTAGGTCAGCGAGTTGCAGACCACGGGAAGCTCCCATTTTCTTGCCTCGATCATAACCGGCTTTATGTGCACAACAAGCTCGTTGTCCTTTTCTTTAAGTCCGCAAAGGGGCACCTCGTGCGAGATATACATATTGGCGGTGCTTTTTACAAGAACGCCGTTTACGTAGATGTCTGCGATGGTGTCGATGCCCTCAAAGCAAAGCTTTGCGTTGCACGAGGGCTTATCGAAGGTGGTGAAATATATGTCGTGCAGGTTTTCGTAATCCTGCATCTTGATGGTGTCTGTGCCGAAATAGGGATCGAAATCTATCATGCCTGCCGCCATCATATCAAGCTCGGTGTTTCCGGGGACCTTTGCCTTGATGATGGGAAAGCCCGAAGCTTTGATGCCGGCGATGGTGGAAACGTCGGCTCCCGATGAAACGAAAGCTTTGTTTTCGACGATGGCAGACGAAAAATTGTCAAGTGTCATCAGTATTTTTTCCATTGTATAACCTCCCAAAGTATAAGAAGATAAAAGATATATATCATATCATACATTAAGTATATCTTATATCGCTGTATTTGTAAACGCTTTTTTTCGGTTTTAACGTCAACTTTTTCGGTTTTTACACCACAAAATCCGATTTTTTTATTCATCTTGACGAAAGAGGTGCGGATTTTGTAAAAAAATGCGATATGCTATTGCTTTTTTTGCAAGTTTATAGTAAAATGTAATGGTAAAAAAATTTTTTATTTACGGAGATGAACATATGTTAGTATCAGCAAAGGAAATGCTTACCAAAGCAAAGGAAGGCCACTACGCTGTTGGTCAGTTCAACATCAACAACCTCGAGTGGACAAAGGCTATTCTTCAGACAGCACAGGAGCTCAACTCCCCTGTTATCCTCGGTGTTTCCGAAGGCGCAGGCAAATACATGTGCGGCTACAAGACAGTTGTCGGCATGGTTAACGGCATGCTCGAAACTCTCGGCATCACTGTTCCCGTTGCTCTTCACCTTGACCACGGCTCTTACGAGGGCGCTCTTGCTTGTATTGAAGCAGGTTTCTCTTCTGTAATGTTTGACGGTTCGCACTACCCCATCGAAGAAAACATTGAGAAGACTAAGGAACTCGTTAAGATCACAGGCGAAAAGGGCATCTCGCTCGAAGCAGAAGTCGGCGCTATCGGCGGCGAAGAAGACGGCGTTGTGGGCGCAGGCGAATGTGCAGATCCCGACGAATGCAAGATGATCGCAGACCTCGGCGTTACAATGCTTGCCGCAGGTATCGGCAACATCCACGGCAAATACCCCGAAAACTGGGCAGGTCTTTCTTTTGAAACTCTTGACGCTGTTCAGCAGAAGACAGGCGCAATGCCCCTTGTTCTTCACGGCGGCACAGGTATTCCCGCAGACATGATCAAGAAGGCGATCTCTCTTGGCGTTTCCAAGATCAACGTTAACACAGAATGTCAGCTTGCTTTTGCCGATGCTACAAGAAAATATATCGAAGCAGGCAAAGATCTTTCGGGCAAGGGATTTGACCCCAGAAAGCTTCTCGCTCCCGGTGTTGAAGCAATCAAGGCCACCGTTAAGGAAAAGATGGAGCTCTTCGGCTCTGTTGGCAAGGCGTAAGCCGCGTTTTTCGCATAACAACACATTGCGGTTTCCTGAAAAAGGAAGCCGCATTTGTATATTGACCCACGGAGAAAAATCATGACACAAGTCAAAAACAAATACACCGCGGCAAAGCTTGCCTGCTATATGGGATATATAACCCAGGCGGCGGTGGTTAATCTTGCGCCGTTGCTTTTCGTTATTTTCAGCGAAAAGTTTGGTGTTTCGTACGAAATGCTGGCACGCATCGTTCTTATCAACTTTATCGTGCAGATCTCTGCCGACTTAATATCCATAAAGCTTTCGCGGTGCTTTTCTTTGCGTCAGCTTTCGGTTACCGCTCACGTTTTTTGTGCCGCAGGCTTTTTGCTTTTTGCATTTTTGCCCGAAGCTCTCGGATATGCGGGCGTGCTTTTGTCCACCACGGTATACAGCTTTGGCGGAGGTATGATCGAGGTTGTCGTAAACCCCGTCATCGACGCCTGTGATGAAGAATGCGGAGGAGAAAAAAGTCCTGCCGCCATTGCCATACTTCATTCTTTTTACTGCTGGGGACACATTCTTGTGGTGGCGGTCTCCACCCTTTTTCTGCACTTTGCGGGAAATGATATGTGGTACATCCTGCCCCTTATATGGTCGGTGGTTCCGATCATAAACATCTTCTTTTTCGGCTCGGTAAAAATGCCTGACGGCTCGACCGAGGGCGGAGGACTTTCGCTGAAAAAGCTTTTCTCGATGAAGCTGTTTTTGCTTGCCGCCATACTTATGATAACCGGCGGTGCGGCAGAGCAAGCGGTGGCACAGTGGTCGTCGATGTTTGCCGAAAAAGGTCTTGGCATTTCAAAGATGATGGGAGACCTTTTGGGTCCCATGTGCTTTGCCCTTTGCATGGCGATCGTGCGAATCATTGCAGGACTTCTCGGCAACAGGATAGACACAAAAAAGATACTCGTATCAAGTGCGGCGCTTTGCATAGTAAGTTACGGCATGATGGTGTTTGTAAACAACCCCGTCGTTTCTCTTATCGGCTGCTCGTTAAGCGGCGTTGCCGTTGCCTTTATGTGGCCGGGAGTTTTGAGCCTGACCTCCCGCGAGATACCCCACGGAGGCGCATCGATGTTTGGTGCCCTTGCTTTCTTTGGCGACGTGGGTTGTTCGATCGGCCCGTGGATCGCAGGATTTGTCTGCGACGGAGCAAAGCTTAACTATGCAAGCCTTGCAAAGACTTTCCCCTTCTTTGCAAACCTTGACGGCGACCAGATCGGGTTGAAATGCGGCATATTTGCCGCCATAGTCTTCCCCATCGTTATGCTTGTTACCCTTGGTTTCTTTAAGAAAAAGAAACAGACAAAATAAAAGACAACACCCTGCACGACAAATTCCGTGCAGGGTGATTTTTTTATTTAAGGAAAAGCTCGATTACGGGGGTGATAATATTGGGACGGATCTGCGGAATGGTGAGAACGAGAAGATCGGGGGCTTCTGTTCTTGCTTCGCTGATGTGCTCGCTCTTGCCCTCTGTGAAAAGAATTTCGCTTCCGTCGTGCAAGAACTGGGCATATTCCACCTTTCCCGCAAAGCCGCGAAGTTCAAGAAAAGCGTAGGGGTATTCCACAAGGTGGATGTAAAGGCGCTTGCCGTCGGTGCTTTGGGTTGCAAAACAACCGTTGGGCACTTTGAATTCGGGCTCTGCCATGGTACAGCCATATATCGACCTGCCGTTCACCTTCATCCAATCGGCATAAACCGAAAGAGCCTTTTGCGCTCTGTGGTCGAAATATCCGCGTGAGGTGGGGCCGACGTTCATAAGAAGGTTGCCGCCGAGCGACACCGTGCGAACAAGCATGTTGATGAGCATATCGGGGGTTTTCCAGCTCATTTCATCTCGGAAATATCCCCAAGAGCCCGAGAAGGTCTGGCAGGCTTCCCAGGTGACAAGCTCGCCTGTTTCGGGGTGCTTTACCCATTCCTGCATCTGATACTGCTCGGGGGTGAAAATATCCTGCTCAAGTCCCGTGCGGTTATCTATCATGATGCCGGGCTGAAGCTTGCGGGCAAGAGCCACAAGCTCCTGCGCTTCCCAATCGTCCTTGCCCTTGCCGCCACGGATGCCGGGGTGGGTTTTTTCGAACGCAGGATCGCCCTCCCACGAGAAGTCGAACCACAAAATATCTATCTTGCCGTAGTTGGTCAAAAGCTCGGTCACCTGGTCGCGCATATACTTTGCATAGCGGTGCATATCTCTGCCCTCGTCATACTTTTCCCATCCCTCGTCGTCGCGTCTGGGGTGGCAATGGTCAAGGGTATAATCCGGGTGGTGCCAGTCGAGAAGTGAATAATAAAAACCGATCTTCAAGCCTTCGGCGCGGAAAGCATCAACGTATTCGCGGACGATATCCTTGCCGTAGGGGGTGTTCATAACGTTGTAATCGGTGTATTTTGTGTCAAAAAGGCAAAAACCTTCGTGGTGCTTTGTGGTAAGAACGGCGTATTTCATACCTGCCGCTTTTGCTTGTCTTGCCCATTCCTTGGCATCGAGAAGATCGGGGTTGAAATGCTTGAAATAAAGGTCGTATTTGCTGTCGGGAATTTTTTCCACGCTCTTTATCCACTCGCCGCGGCCGGGCATGGCATAAAGTCCGAAATGAATGAACATTCCGAAACGATCGTGGACAAACCAATCTGTATTTCCGGGGGTTTTTCTTGTAACGTAGCTTGACATAATTGATTTCCTTTCTTTTTATAATGCGGCAACCGCTTTTGCTGTTTCGATCACATATTTTGCGTAAGAATCAAGCACCGCTTCGGGCACTTTTCCGTGGGCAAATTCGAGATTGAAAATTCCGCTGTATCCCGTTTCTTTAAGGGCGGTCATGCACTCTTTCCAGTTGATCTCTCCGAGAAACGGCACAAGATGAGTGTCAAGGTTGAAATCGCAGTCATGCATGTGCATACATTCGATGCGGCTTCCCATTTTTTTGATGTTTTCGGCGTGCTTGTCCTTGAACTCGACCTGGGCATGACCGAAGTCCCAACAGCAACAAACAGCATCGCTGTCAAAGCTTTGAATAAGCCTTTCGAGGTCTTCAAATTTTGACGAAAATCTCGGGCGTCCCTTGTGAACGCTGAAATAATCTTCAAAAACCGTCTCAAAGGCGATCTTTATACCGCATTTTTTTGCCTGCTCCACAAAGGGGGCAAAAAGGTCGTGGTTGTATTCAAAGGCTCTTTCGGGGGAATATTCGAGGTTTTCAAAGTCGAACTCGTCACCGTGAACGACCATGTACTTACCGCCGGCATAGGCGGTTGCCTCAATAAGGTTTGATATCTGCTCTTTCACGGGCTTTTTCCAGGTATATCGGAACATGGGAGAATGGGACTGATAAAGTTGCAGTCCCTCTTTTTTGAATATTTCAAGCGCCTTTGCGTATTTGCTCTCCCAATCGTCGCGCTCGACCTCGGCAGAGTAATCAACATACTTAAAACCTGCCGCCGCAAGCGCGCTTGCCGCTTTTTCAAGGTCGGCGCTTCTTGTCAAATAATTGATGTTGAGTGAAAAATCCATATTTTCCCCTTTCTTATCTTCCGAAAAACGATTTTTCGAACTGTTCGATTTTTTCTTCTGCCCTCACGACATCAGCTTTGGCGTCATCGTTACCCATAAAGTATTGGCAAAGATTTGTGCCCGAAACAGCGCACAGCTCGTCGTGGAGAGGAAAATAATTCTGAAGAAGAAAATGAGTGTAAAAAACAAGCCTTCTTTTGCCATAAACTCGCATTTGCTCACCCGTGACACTTTCGACGGCAACGCTGTATTTATCGCGGACTGCCGAAAGGATATCGTCGTTTTCGGCAAACACCACGGTGGAGGCGGCGGTATGTTTGTCCTCGATGACCTGATGCGAATCTGTAGATCCCACAATTGGAATATCATATCCTTGGGCACGCAGATCGTTATACAGAGCCAGCTGCATATTATTCCTTGCCACGCTTCCCGTGCCGCCAAGCACTTCGAAAGCGTCGCAAAGACCGTTTTTAATTATCGCCTCGCTCATTTTTGTGGAGGTGTTAAGATATCCGACAGACCAGTATGGATGGGGAAAAACAGCAAAACCGCCGCTTTTCTTTATCGCACGGTAAAGCCAGACTCGATGCAGGTATTCGTGCTTATCAAGTCCCTGCGGAATTTCTACCTCTCCCTCGAGCGCCATGGCTTCCCGATCTACTCGTTCGGGATCCGAAAGGTATATTTCGTTTACCGAATAATCGCTTCCGACGTTGACCATATGGAAAGCGCCGACATATCGGTTGTGCACCTCCTCGCCGCAGAGAACATGGAAATTCTTCATGAACGAGAGTTTTTCTTTGGCATGCTTTGATGCATTGTAGACGTGATGATCTGTGACGGCAAGAAAATCGCGTCCGGCCTTACGATAGGCGGCACATACCGCCTGCGCAGAATCGTCGCCGTCGGATGCCACCGTGTGCACATGCAGATCACCGCGCAAAACGCGGCGGTTGTAAAGATCGTCAGAAAGCGAATAGACAAACAGATCTATTCCGCGTTTTGGCGCTTCGATCTTTGGCCACCAATGCTCTTTATAGGCATCGTACATTGGGTTTTGGTACTTTTTGTATTCCTTTGTGCTTATGTGGATGCGCCACTCCTGCTCGCCCGAGAAAAAATATCGCAGTTTAAGCTCGCCGTTTTGCGGCTTTACAAAATAGGTCTCTCGCGATTTTTCGTAGCCGAGAAGGGTGATTTCATAATCGAGCGGCACATCACTTATATCCTGCGGCACAAACCGCACCTCGTAGGTTATATCGTCACAAAAACAGAAGTTGCTGTCATAACTTCTGACAGTGATCTCGCTTTCCTCGTTGGCACGAACCACCGATGGGAAACAACGAAATCGTGCAAGGGTAGCTTTCATCTTTGCTTTTCCTTTCAGAAATTCAGAGTTTCAAGTATCTTTTCTTCAAGCTTTTCGTATCCCGCTTTGGTAAAGTGTACACCGTCCTCGGTGAGAAGATCTTTGTTGTTTATCGAAACAGTGTAAAGGTCGATAACGGGAAGATCATATTTTTTTGCAATTTCCAGCGCCACTTCGTTTCTTGCCACAACTCTGTTTACTCTCTTTTCGTTGGAATAATAGGTGGTAAGAACGATATAAATGGGTGTGCCCTTGAATTCTTCGAGAAGATATTTTACAAAATCCTCGTAGTATTCTTTGTATTCGGTGGCGTCGTCAAGATGCCAGCCGTGAAGTCCGTTGTTGAAAAGAACGGCATCGCGTCTGCCCTGCTGACGGGCAAAAAGCGAAAGGGTGGGCTTGAAATAAGGGTTGTCAAGGGCTTTTGACGTACCAAAGCCGTCAAAATGTACACCTTGCTTTTCGTTTGCAACACCTCTTGTACCGCAAGATATCGAATCGCCGATATAAAGAAGTCTTTTACCCTGCGTGTCTTCGGTGTGGTTTATCATCACGTTGTCCCATTCCCAGGTTTCAAGCTGTTCTTTTCTGTCCTCAAATTCAAAAGTAAATCCGTCCATGTTTGTTCCTTTCTGAAATAAGCATTTATGTTTAAGCGTGTTCGACGATAAAATCTATTATCGGAGTGTTGTCCTCAAGACTGTGGGGATGGTGATCTCCGCCTTTTTTGATTATGGTTTTTATCGTGCATCCGTTTTTCTTATATATTTCGTCCACGTATTTTCCGTTTTCGTCATACGGCACGATGGTGTCGCTGTCGCCGCTGACAAGCACAACGGGAATATTGTGATCGACAAGGTTCTGCAGGTGATCGAGAGGATGGTTTCTGTAACCCAAAAGCTCGGTAAGATCCATTCCGATATCGTTGCGAAACTCGTCAAAAAAATCCGCCTGCGATTTGCCCAATGCCCCGGGGCACGACAAAAGATTTACCACCGGGGCATCAAGATACAGACACGAAACAAGCTCGGGGTATTTTGAAGCAAAATAAATTCCCTGCATACCGCCACAGCTCATGCCGATTATCACGCACTTTTTGCAAACTCCGAATCGCTCGCTCATATACCGCGCAAGCGCAGCTCTTGCATCTGTGTCGGACGGATGGTGCCAACGGGTCTTGCTGGCTATGTACGCCACGTAATATCCCATTTCAAGAAGAGCGTTTTGCACCTCGGGAAATGCCCAGAAATATTCGGTTTTCAGCGCCCACTTGCCGTTGGGCTTTTCGGGATGGCAGATTATGACCTCTCTGCCCAAAAGTTCTGTTGTTTCGTTCATATTGCACCTTCCGTATAAATCATGTTTTCACACAACATTTTATCATTATTATACCACGCCAATATCCCTTTTTCAACCGCAAAAAGCATGATTATCATGGCAAAAAGTATAACGATATTCGCAAAATAAAAAATCCACCCGCAAGCGGAATGCCTGCAGGTGGTTTTTGTGATTACTGTGATATTACTTTGTGATGGTAACTGTCTTTGTAGCGTCGTCCCAAGCAACGTCGCAACCAAAGCTTTCAGCGATGGCACGAACGGGAACGAGAGTTCTGGAGTCAACGATCTGTGCGGGAACGTCAAGTGCCTTGTCTGCACCATTTACGTTGATGGAAGCCTTACCGATGGTAAGCTTAACAGTTGTGTCACCCTTTACGGATGTAACTGTCTTTGTAGCGTCATCCCATTCAACAGATGCGCCGAGTGCTTCGAAGATTGCACGGAGGGGAACCATGGTTCTCGAATCGATGATCTGAGCGGGAACGTCAAGAGCCTTAGATGTGCCGTTTGTTGTGATCTCAGCCTTACCGATGGTAAGCTTGATTTCTGTCTTTTCTTCCACGGGAGCTTCTTCCTTCTGTTCGCCTGCAACCCACTCAACCGCTGTTTCGCCGGGTTCGAGGGTAACTGTGCCGTTGTAAACAAGCTCGCCGCCGATCTTTGCAACCTTGTCCTTGGAGTCGGACTTAACTTCAAATACACCAACGTCGGAAGTGGGAAGGATCTTACCGCCCTTGCCGGACTTGATGATAAATACGCCACCTGCAACTGTTTCTTCGGGGTATGCGAAAGCTTCGGGAGCTTCGATACCATTGTTGAAGATGATGTTGAGAGCGCCCATGATTTCGGGAACCATAGCTGCTCTTGTAACCTGGATCTTACCAACTGTACCGCCGTTGATAACAAGGTTCATGTTACCGCCGATAGAGATACCTGTCTGTGTTTCCAAAAAAGCGTCTGCTGTAAGGCTGATTGTCTTAACAGAACCGCCGTTGATGGTAACGTTGGAGTCACCCATAACGCCGTTCGAGAGAGATGTGCAGTAGCCGCCGCATGCATAAAGTGTGTCGATGCCGCCGCTTTCGAGGAAGAAGTTACCTTCTTCAACGATGGAGCTGCCGTACATCGAAAGGTGCATAAAGCTGGAGAAATTTGTGCCTTCGCCCGCATCCATGATAAGGGTTGCGTTCTGGGGGTTGAAGTGTGTGTTCTTGCCGATCGAGAAGCCGATGTCCTTGATGGTTGTATCGCCGTTGAAAACTGCGGACTTGCCGTCGTCAAGAGTGATGAGAGAGTCAGAGTTTACACCTGTGATGGTGACCATGCCTTCCCACTTGGGAGCGTTGAACGCTGTCATATTGAAAGCGCCGTAAAAGTAAATTGTGCCGTCCTTGCCGTTAATGGCAAGGAATGCTACGTCTATCGAACCAAAGGGATCGTCTACTGTTCCCTTACCTCTTGCGCCTGCTGCT
>JAFYUZ010000060.1 GCA_017549365.1 Clostridia bacterium | reverse complement strand
TTCCATCATCCCGCCCATCCGTGCCATCGAAACCCCCGAAAACACCGAAAAGCATATCGAAAGATTTGCGCGCGTCCGCGAGCGTATCGGAAACGGCGTTGACCTTGCCATTGATTTCCACGGCAGAGTTTCCCCCGCCATGGCAAACATTCTTATTGAAAAGCTCAAGCCATACAATCCCATGTTCGTGGAAGAGCCCTGTCTTCCCGAAAACGTCGACTGCATGGTCGAAATATCGAGAAAAACCACTGTTCCCATTGCCGCAGGCGAAAGACTGTTTGGCAAATGGCAATACCGCGATCTCATAAACAAGCAGGCCGTCAGCGTAATCCAGCCCGACATCTGTCACGTGGGGGGAATATATGAGGGAAGAAAGCTTGCCGCCATGATCGAGATGTCTTACGGAAGTGTTGCTCCCCACAATCCTTTGGGGCCCATATCCCTTGCCGCGTGTCTTCAGCTTGACACCTGCATACCCAATTTTCTCGTGCAGGAGCACCCGGGCAATCCCGACAAATCCGATCTCGGAGTAGGTTATATCAAAGAACCCTTTGTGATAAAGAACGGGTATATCGACATTCCCACAAAACCCGGGCTTGGCATTGAACTTGATGAAAAGGCTCTTGAAGACAAGCTCTATGACGGCAACTGGACAACACCCCGTCAGTATTACGAAGACGGAAGCATCGCCGATTGGTGAATATAAAGATAAACGGCTGACCGCAGTGGTCAGCCGTTTTTTTACTTATCCAATGCCGACTAAAATGGCATCTTCGGGCTTATAATAATCGTTGGTGTTCGAGCTGAATCCCGCCGCTTTCCACGCGCGGTCAAAGGGGATGTCCTTTATGTTCGAAAGAAAAACAAAGGTGCTGTCACGCACGGCGGCGTGCATTCTGCCGGTTATGACAAGGCGGTATTTGTAGGTGTCTCCGCTTTCGGTCATATAGCTTCCGTCGCTCATTTCGTAATATTCGACAAAGTTTGCGATCTCGCCATTGTCATAGGCGGTATCCCTTACAGAAGCATCGGTGACCTCGTAAGTTTTTACAATACTGATTTCCTTTTTCGCGCATCCGACAAGAAGAAGCGACAAAAGTACAAAAAACAAAGCAATTCTTTTCATTTTTTATTTACTCCTTTTTTCTCAAAGCCTTCTATGGCGTTTATTAAAAGAAAGCATAGAACGCCCGAAACGGCGATTATGCAAAGATCACAGAGCGAAAAAGGGACAAAACCCATTCTATCAAAGAAAAATCCGTGTCCGTATCGATAAAGCTTTCCCGAAAGAAGTATCAGCTCGCCCGCGTACATTACGATAACCGTGATGACCGAGGTGACCGACGGGAGAAGACGCGAAAAAAGCGTGCGTTTTCCGACGGCAAAAGAAGCGTGGAAAATTCCTGCGGTAAGCCCGAAAAGTATAAAAAAGATTGCCATAAGAAAAGCCGACAAGGGCGACACAACTATCTCACCGGTGCGCCAAAATGCCGTGAAGCAGGCAAGAATGCAAAGAGAAAGGAACAAAAACGTCGAAACACTCTGAAGCATCAAGGCTTTTTTGCGGACTTTGTTTTTGCTTTCTAAAAGCTCGGAAAAGCCGTAGATACAATTGAGTATTGCCACCACGAGAAGCACCGAAATTATGTAAAAATGAAGCTTGAAGGCAGGCGAATAATCGCCGATAAGCATTTTTTCGGCGCTATACACCTTTGTGGTGTAGCTGGACGGTGCGACATAGCACATAAACATCTGCCAGCTTTCAAGGGAGGTTTCCACAGTTTCGGTAACTATCACAAGCTTTTCAAGCAAAAGCTCTGTCACAAAAAACACGGCAACAGACGCGGCAGACGGCACGGCAAAGGATGCTTTTTTCAGATATTTTTGCGATATCGGCATGATAAGAGTGCCGAACAACACCGCAAGGCTTATGGGGGTGTAGGGGATGATATATTTCGGATAGTTTTCGGCAAGAACCGTACCGTCGCATATCATATCCGAAACAACGCACACACCCATGTACAAAGGATAAAAGGATGCCGCAAGAATTATTGCCAAAGCGATAACATAAGAAAGTGTATATTTTTTGTTTTTCATGCTTTTTCTCCTTTCACATAGCGTTTGTTAAAAGAAAATAGAATATTGCACACCACAAGATCACAAAACAGATAAGCGAAAAAACCGACATCTTTTTGTACGACAGAATGTTTTCTATCCTTGTTCTCACCTTTGCGCCGCCGAAGGCGGATGCAAACACCGTGGCGTTTTCCTTGAAATCAAGAAGCGCCGATGCGTAAAGCTTCTTTTCGTCTTTGCCGCAGGATTTCAAAACGCTTTCGTCGCAGGCAAGCTCGGTGTCGGAAAGAAAAAGTTTCAGAAAAACCCAAGACAACGGATTGAACCAATGCAAAAACACCACAAGAAAACCAAGAATACGGAAAAGATTGTCGCCCCGTCTGATGTGCGTTTTTTCGTGCATCAGAATATATTTTGTATCCATCTTTTTTGCGCAGATCGGAAGAATGATCTTTGGTTTTAAAATACCGTAAACGGCAGGCACGTCTACCTTTTTTGAAAAATAAATATTGTCCCGAAAGTGCTCGCTTGCCGAAAGCTCGTGCAGAGTGGTAAAATATATGGCAAAAAACGCGATAACAAGTGCCACCACCCCACAAAGCCAGATGAGCGACGCTGTGTCAAAAAGCTTTTCGAGTACGTTCGACTTGTACTCGATGGGAAAATAGCTTTTTGCCGACTGAAGAAAATTCATTGTTGTAACAAGCGGTTCTTCGCGCAGTTCGTAAACCACCACCGTTTTGGTGGCAAGCTTTGAAAAAAGCGACATCAGACCGTATTTTCCCGATATGCCAAAAGGCACCACTGCCCTTAAAAACGGGATCATCCACAACAAGTGCACGAGCCTTTTGGGAAGCTTTTTTATTTGTCTCAAAGCCACAATGACGGCACCCGCAAGGCTTGCGGCGATGCTCATATTAAATACCCAATAAAAAATATTGCCGAGCATAACGCTTACCTTTTGTCTATCATGCGGCGAAGCTCTTCGATATCGTCGCCCGTCAGCTCCTCGTCTTCAAGAAGCGCGGAAAAGAGCGCTTTTTTCGACCCGCCAAAAAGTCTTTCCACAAGACCTTTGGTTTCGTTTTTTCTCACGGCATCCCTCGAAACAAGAGACGTGCAAACAAAACCCGGGTCTTCCCTTTTGATATACCCTTTTTCTTCAAGTTTTTTTATAACGGTGTAGGTGGTGTTTTTGTTCCAGCCGATCTTTTGTGCGGCAACCACACTTATATCCTTTGCCGACACGGGCTCGCACTCCCACACTATCTCCATCACCTTTATCTCGCTGTCAAAAATTTTTTCTTTCATTTTGTTCCTCCTTTGGACTATCAAGGTAGTCTAGACTACTTATGTAGTCTATACTATCACAGTAGTCTGAATTTGTCAATAGTTTTTTGCAAAAAAATACCCGAAAAAGAAATTTTTCTTTCTCGGGTATCAGAATTTTTATTTATCCACTCTGTTTCTTCTGCCGCCGGCATAAAAATCCTTGATGTTAAGAACTATCTCGTCAAGGCATCTGACACGCGCTTCATACGCGCCCCACGCCATGTGCGGAGTGAGAAGCAGATGGGGGTGATCGATAACCTCATAAAACGGGTGATCGCTCTGCATCGGTTCGACAGAATAAACATCCGAGCCGAAGGCTCCTATTCTTCCCTCTTTCAGTGCCTTTGCCACCGCCGCCTCGTCTGTCACTCCGCCGCGGGCGGCGTTGACAAGAATAACGTCGGGTTTCATCATTGACAATCTTTCTTCGTTGATAAGATGGCGGGTGTTTTCGTTAAGGGGGGTGTGGACGGTGATGATATCGGAAATTTTGCACAGGGTATCTATATCCACACACTCAACGCCGTCGATCGGCTCTCTCTTGCACACCACAAGTCGGCAACCGAGCGCCTTTGCAACGGCTCCCACTTCTTTTCCGATGTTGCCATAGCCGACAACACCCCAGGTTCTGCCGAAAAGCTCGTGATACACGGGGGTGAGGCGGTTGTGTATTCCGCTTTTTGTATATTCGCCGCTCTTGACAAAGCGGTTGTATTCGACAAGGTTGGTCGAAAGGGCAAGGACGATGGATGCTGTAACCTGTGCCACGCTGTGGGATGAATAACCCACCACGTTGCAAACGGCAATGCCGTTTTGCGCACAGTACGCCACGTCAACGTTGTCATATCCCGTGGCGGCAATGCAGATGAGCTTTAATTTTTTTGCATCGCAAAGATTTGCGGCAGAAAGTTTGACCTTGTTGATAACCGTCACTTCGGCGTCGCAGAGACGTTCTGCCACCTTTTCGGGCGGGGTTGAAGAATATATATCACATTCGCCGACTTTTTCAAGGGGAGAAAGCGAAAGATCGTCTCCCAGCGTTGCGGCGTCGAGAACTGCAATTTTCATAAATACACCTGCTTTCAACTGTCATACGAATATATTACACTATTATTTATTTTTTGTCAATAGTCGCCAACACTTGTATTATTCACATTTATATGCTATCATTTATTAAACCTTACACATGGGAGAAATTTATGAAAACAAACAGACCTTTTTTTGCAAAGATCCTGTCTATACTTGTGCTGATATCTTTGGTATCGGGCATTTTCGTTTTCCACGGCGTGCAGGCGGTTGGGGCAGATGTAATTTACGTAAGCCCCACAGGCTCCGATTCTGCCAAGGGCACAAGAGAAGCACCTCTTGCCACCCTTGACGCCGCCTTCGGCAAGCTTGACGGCGGAGGAACGATCGTTATCACAGGCGCACTTTCCGCCGACAAAACGGTGCTGAACGCCGCAGTTACCCAAAAATGCGCGGCAACAAAGCCGATCGTCATTACAGGTCGCGACCCTTTTGACGGCAGTTTGTATAAAAACGCCACCCTGCCCTACAATTCGCCACGACTTTACGGAGAGATGAAATTTGAACATCTCATCCTTGCGCCGACGAGAAACTATGCCTTTTTCAACACCTACGGCAATCGCCTGATCTTTGGAGAAGGACTTAAAATCACAAATTTTGACGCTTACGTTCACGGCGGAAGCTTTGGAAACACCACGGCAAAAAGCTCGTATATCGAGCTTTGTTGGGGCAGGCTTTCGACTGTGTACATGGGCGGCGCCTTTGCCACAAATACGTCAAACGGCGTATACGGCGACACAAAATTTGTCATAAACGGCGGCAGTGTCACAAACCTTTGCATCGGATTTGACACAAGTTCGAGCAATCACACAGAAGGAACGATAAACGGAAACGTTATCATCCGTCACAACGGCGGACTTATCAACAAGATATATTCGAAAAGTCTTGTTGATAACAAGGTGTGCGGATATATCGCCATTATTTCAAAGGGCGGACTTTCTGCCGACATCACATCAATCCCAAATGCGCAGGACGGCACGTATATCGTAAATGTTTCGGGCAAAGGCGAAGTGAACGAAACCGAAACGGCGGGAGTTTTTGAGATCATTCCCGAAAGCGGATATATGGCGTATGTCAACGGAAAGCTTGTGACCGAAAACAAAACGGCGCTTCCCGAGGGCGAAAGCACAGTGAAATTTTTAAAAGACACTGTACCCGTCAGCTATGAAGGGGGGCTTGTGGATGCAAAAGGCGAAGAATTTGCGCCAAACGAGCTTGCCACAAGGCTTGACGTGGCAAACGCCGCGGCAAGATGTCTTGAAAACGCAAAGGTTTCATACGACTATGCCGCTCTGTGCGCTCTTATTTCTTCAAACGGGGCACTTCCCCTCGGTTGGGAGGACGGCAACGGACAAGAAGCGGTTACCAAGGCAGAAGGAATTTTTATTCTGACAGGCCTTTTTGACGCCCACGCCGACAGCACAAAGCTTTTTGATTTCAGCGACGTTACGGATGACCACATATACGCCGATGCAATAAAAACAGCGGCAGGCAAAGGAAAAATAAAAGGCTTGATGGGAGATATGTTTTTCCCCGACAAAAAGATGTCAAGGTACGAGCTTTGCGAAATGCTTGCATTTTATCTTGACCGCGCGGCAAAAAGCGATGCCGCATGTCCTTTTTCGGACGTTCCGCAGGAAATGAGATCCGCAGTATGCGCCGCGGCAAGCGACAGAACGCAGGGACTTTGGGACTTTGAAGAACGAAAGTATATCCTGCCCGACTCGAAAAACACCCGCGATTACATAGAAGCATTGCACTCGCAAGCGCCGCGGCTTTCTCCCGACGGGATAAAGGAAGCGTCGGACGTCATTGCCGAAAAGATGAGAGAAAACATTCTTCTCACCCCAAACACCGAAAAACTATACGATTTTGACGCGCTCGGCATAAAAACCGTGTATTACGTCTCCGAAAAGTACGGCGACGATTCAAACAACGGATTGTCGCAAAACTCCCCCTTCAAAACTCCCGCCGCCCTTGTGGGAAAAATAAAAAACAACAGAAACGTAGCCGTTCTTTTTGAACGCGGCGGTGTGTACCGCATCGGAACAACAGGAGCTCTCAACCTTTCGGGTTCAAAAAACATTGTGCTCGGAAGCTATGGATCAGGTCCAAAGCCGCTTGTGATCCAATCGAGATGGAACTATGCCAACGACAACTGGACCCAGGTAAACCCCAACGTGTACAGGCTTGAAACTCCCCTGCGCAACGTGGGTGTGATCGCGTTTGACCATGATATGACCGACTATTCCGACGGCACCTACGACGAGCTTTTTGGTGAGATAGAAAACATCGACACACAAGGATTTACGGCAATACACAATCTGACAAAAGACCTGCAATTCTATTGCGAGCTTCAGCCGACCCACACCGAAACCACCACCGAGGAAACAGTGAACGGGCAAAAAATCGTAACGACGGTGACAACAGACAGCTACGACAGATTTTCGGAAGGATATTTGTATCTTTATTCGGAACACGGCAACCCGTCCGACAGATTTTCGTCGATCGAGATAGGCGAAAACTACGATCTTGTGGACGGCGCGGCGCACGGATGCATTATTGACAACATATCTTTCAAATACACGGGTTCCCACGGAATAGGACTTGGTGTGGGCGAAGACCTCACCGTTTCAAACTGCATCTTCTCGTGGCTTGGCGGCTCGGTGCTGTGGGAAACAGAAACGGTCACCACCACCGTCACAAACGAAACAACAGGCGAAACCAAAACCACAAAAACCTTTGAAGAAGCCACCTGTTATGGCAACGCCGTCGAAGTTTACGGCCCGTGCGACGGATATTACGTCAAAAACAACTGGATCTATCAGATATTTGACGACGGCATAACAAACCAGTTCCACGGCGAAACAGACTGTATACAAAAAGACATTGTGTACACAGAAAATCTTCTTGAATACGTGTACCACATGTTCTCAAACAGCAAATCTAACAAAGATTATTACGAAAGCACAGATTTTCCCACCGAAGGCAGTGGCGCTCCCTCCTCGTACACCGCGGATCTCGAGCTTTCGTACAACGTCTGTCGTATGGCAGGATACGGTTGGGGCGGACCGATCAAAAACCGTGTGCACACGGGTATGATGTACCGCACCTATGTTGCGGATTACAACAAAGACGAAAGAGTACTGTACAATCTTTTCGATTCCAACGGTGGATACACTGTTTTTTCGGCGTCCAACGCCCACGACAGTTATGACGGCAACATATTCATCCAAATCGCCGGCACAAAGCTTCGCTCGAAATTGAAAACAGGCATCACCACATACGATGACAAAGCCCACCGCAATATAAAAGAGCTTTTTGGCGACGAAAACGCCATCGTCATTCTTGACGACCCGAACGAAATATCCGATTGCCGCAAGGTGGAAGACAAGCTTACCTTTGTCGGCGCACAGATAAGGGCAGACAGTACCCACGCCCTGCGTTTTCTTTTCTCGATAAGTCGAGAGTCTTTTGAAAAAATGTCGCCCGACGAGATTCCGAAAAGCTCGGCAGACACAGGCGCAGGCTTTGGCGCCGTTATCATCCCCGAAAGCTTCTTTGACGGAACAAAGCTTTACAAAAACACAATGTCGATATATAACGGTACGCCCGTAAGGGCAGGTATTGTCCCTGCCGTAAGAATATATGCGCAAAACGAGGACGAAATAATCTTTACTCTGTGTGTAACCGATATTTTGCCGCAGAATTACACGCGAAAATTCGTCGCCGTTCCCTATCTTTCGTACGAAGACGAAGGAGCGCTGAAAACAGTATACGGCGAGCAGACCTCGGGCATTTCGATGTATGACATTGCACAGTTTGCATGGCGCGATCCAAAAAATCCGGAAAGCATACGCAATTCGATATACGACAGCATTCTTTCGGTTGTGGATCCTCAAAAATATCCGCCAAGATAAAATTCGCCCCGAAAACATCAAAAGGTGTTTTCGGGGCGATATTTTTTGTTTTTTAATGAACTATTATCTTTGTAACGTTGCCACCCGAATATGCGGAGGCTGTCATGGTGTACTGAGGAATGAAATCGGTAACCTTGTTTGTACCCTCCTCAACCGATACGGCAAATTCGGAATAGTAAGGAGAGTGGGTGTGGCCTGTGAAGAAGCCGTAGATGACGTCGCTGTATTCCTTGAAGAGCGAGAAGATCGCCTTGTTCGCTTCGTTGGAGCTCATGGCAATACCTTCCTTGGTAAAGTCACGTATACCCGAATTGTCGCTGCGTCCCGAAGAACCGGGAAGCTGATCGACGGCGGTCTCGTTGGGATTGTAGGTTCTTATGGGAATGTGGAAGAAAACAAGAACGGCATATCCCTTTTCGCGGGCAAGGGCAAGGTCTGCTCTGAAAGGCTCTACCTGCGAATCCCAGAAGCGCGATGCCGTGGCATCATCCATCTGAACAAGCAGAACTCTGTCGCCCACAAGGCTTGACGAATACAAAACGTCGTGTCCTGTCCAGTTTTCCTGAAGGATTTCGTGACGCGATTCGATGGTGGTGGGGTCGGGAGCTTTCTGTCCCTCGGGCTGCTGGCACACACGCGTTCCTTCGTGGTTTCCAAGCGCCGCAAGGGCGTAAGGATAAACGTCGAAGATATGCTTGTTTGCAAGCTCCATGGCGCCACGCGAGAGGAAATCAAGGGTGTCGCCCGTGATAACCATGGCGTCGCCCATATAGGCGTATCTGAGGACCTTTTGACCTGTGGGAACGGTGTTTCTGAAACCCTTTCTTCCGATATACGTGGACATGATAGAAGGATTTGCTTCTTCAAAATCCTGCGCGTTCGTGTAGTTGAAGTGGATATCCGAAGCCTGCATGATAACAAGAGGCTCTCTGTCGGTTTCTCCCTCCACATAATCGTCGGGGTATACGTGCACGTCTCTTACCTGAAGACCTGTGTTTCCGAGCTCATACACGTGCTTGAAGCTGTTGGGATCGTCGGGAGATCCTGCAACCGTCATGATCTTGACGCTGTATTCGTTTGCAATTGCAGCTTTTACGGTATCTACAACACTTCTGTAATACAAATCCTGCTCTGCCGGAATCTTGATCCTTCCGGCATCGGCAAGGCGGATGATGGTTTCTGCAATGTTGACGTGTCTTGTGGCGTAATAATCGGAGTAAAGAACGCGGTCAACGCCGTTGTAGTCCTTGAATCTTACGTATCCGCGTACTGTGTACATACGGTCGTAGTATTCTTCTGCCATGTTAGCGATAACTACGGTGTAACGCACGGCATCGCTTGTCTTTTCGTAAATCTTTACCGCCTCCACCTCGGCAGACGAGAACTTTGCGCCGTTGTAATCGTATACTGTGTCAAGCTCGAGCTGATGCTCTGTGAGATCGGGATAATCATAAAGCACCGACGAAGGAATGACGGCAGAACCAAAGCTTTCGACGCTCGGAAGCTTTGCATCAACAGAATCTTTCTTTTTTATCATAAAGCGCAGACCCACAGAACCTCCGGTTCTGATCTGGGCGCCTTCGATATAAAATTCGGTGTCAAGGTCTATTTCGGCATAGTTTGCCACAAGAACGTCGCCGTCTTTAAACTCGCCGCTTTCGGGGATGCTTCCATCCTCGTATGTCCAACCGATAAAAGTCTTTCCACCAACCTTTGCGTGCGAAACAGACGAAAGATCAAGGGGCATGTCGGTGTAGAAATCTATTCTCGTGCCGCTGTTGGTATAATACACCTTGTCGACAAATTCGATGGTATATTCGCCAGATTCGGGAAGATACAGAATTCCGTCTGCCGAAACGTACTGGTAGCCCGCCTTTTCTGTGGCAAGGGCGGTTTTTCCTCCGACAACATTGAAGATGCCTGCAGTGGTGTTGGCGGTGAGATAATCGGTTTCGGTGAAGTTTTCGGTATTTATCTTCCATACATAGGGAAGCACAAATTCGGCGCAGGCAGAAACTTTTCCGCCGTTCATAAACAGGTTGATACCTGTTTTTTCGTTGTATGTGGCACGCGCTTGCGCTCCGCCGAGAGTATTGATAAGTCCGCCTTCGTTGAGGTAGATATTTACAACGCCGTCATACACAGACGGGAGATTGTAGTACTGATTGTTTGCCGCATTTGACCATCCGTCGGCAGAAACACTGAACAGAGTAACTTCGGCGTTGATCTCGTAATCTCCGCCGGGGAAGGATCTGGGCACGGTGTTGTAATATGTTCCTGCGTAAATCGTTCCGACGTCGGAATTGATGACCACGTTTTCTCTTACGCCATTGGACGAGTTCATTGCGCCCGAATGAAGACCGAACTTTGCTTCAAAACTGCCTTCGCGCTCAAAAGCAACGTTTTCGCCGATAATAAGCTTAAAACCTGCCGTGTCTATCTGCTTTGAATTTACTGCGTTTACAAATCTGATATTGCTGAACTCTGTGGGGCCGTTTGTGGTGATGGTGTCGAGCTTGCGGATAACACTGTTGTCGCTTCCGTCGCCAACAATGGTGACAAGATTTTCGTGCTTTGCAAAATTTCTTACTTCGACGTTGCCCTTGGGAATCTCGTAAGTGCCTATGACAACTACGAGCTTGTTGCTTTCCTCACGCATGTCTGCCTTTGCAATGGCGGCGTTTATGGTTGCAAGAGCTTTGTCGGCAGAGGTGCCGTCGTTTTCGTCGCTTCCCTTTGCGCTGTCAACGTAATAAATGAACGTGTCGGCGTTGACGTCATACTGCGAGGTGAGCGAAACTGTGAGCTGACCTGCGGCAGTCTGATAAACACCGCTGTAAAGATCGCCTTCGTATCCCCAACCCACAAAAGTCTTTCCGGGGATCATGGGGAGCACGGGAAGTGTCACGGCGCTTCCCGCGATATATTCGCAATATTTTTCTCCGTCAAGGTAAAGGGTGCCAACCTTCGGCATATCTTCCGAATAGGTGACGGTGTATCTTCCCGCAGGGACAGTGAGGAATCCGTCGATGGATGCATAAGTGGTTCCGCCTTCGTTCACCGCCCACGCGGTCTTTGTGCCGACAACGGAAAATGTGCCCTTCGTGTCGGTAACGTCAAGTCCGCTTCCTGTTGTATCTTTGGAATCCATATACCAGATGCCGTCGGCAGAAACAAGCTCTTCGGGGATGGCGGTATAGTTTGCGCCGTTGTTGGAAACTATCTGAAGACCGCCGTTGATCTTTGCAATTTCAGAGCCCTTTATCTTATTGACGTAGCTGCCGTTGTTCACGACAAGCGAAAGACCGTCTTCAAAGGCAGACGCCGCCTGACCCCAGCTGAGAGAGCCGTTTTCGGATGCGCCGTTGAGATAATACTTTACGTGGCCCGTAAAGCTTGCCGCTTTTGTTGCTGTGACAACAAGGCCGTATCTCGGATCGGACTCTGCGGGAATTGCGGTGTTGAAGACCGCCGTAAGGCCGCTCTTTGCCTTTGTATCGGATGCAGAAGGACTGAAACGAAAATGTCCGTTTGTTATACCGTTGTAGCTTTTGTTTCCGACAGAGTTGTCGGCAACCTGATACATAAACGAAACGTTGTTAAATGTGACGTCGTGACCGTTGGCATATATTTCGCGGTCAACGTGTCTTGTAACAACAAGGGTGATGTCCTCGAAGACAGTGGGACCGCCCAAGGTTATGGTGGTGTTAAGACCGACGATCTCAGATTGAAAAAGCTTTGCATCGTCGGTGTAACCCTTTACCACGATGGTTGCGGCGTGGTCACCTGCAGATGCACCTTTTTGTGCCCACGCAGTCTGTCTGCCCACAATGTCACCGCCCTTTACGATCGGCTTTCCGCCGAGGTAATTGCCGTCGGCATCATACCACCAGGGCTCTGTATGATCTTTGCCCGAGGTCATATCAGACGTGAGACTGTCGTCGTTCATTACGTAGATCTCAACAGTGTCCCCTGCGCCGTAACCTTTGGCGTTGATAAGTGCTATGGCATCGGCAACAGTTGAAACGGGAGATTCGGGAGATGTGCCCATGCCATTGCAATGCCACTTTACATAATATTTTGCGGAAATTTCAGTTTCTTCTGCCGCAAAAACATTGAATGTGCATACCGAAACTATCATGCACAGACAAAGAATGAAACTTAAAATTTTAGAAAAAGCTTTTTTCATTTATTCGCTTTACTCCTTGTTTTTATAAAGTAAGGCACATCAGAAAAACCCGCGTGCCTTACTCAGAAATATTATTTTGTTACAAGCACGAAAACGAGGTTTCCGTCTTTAAGATTTTTAAACACGAATTCTGCCGCATCACTCTTGGCATCGGAAGACTTTCCTTTAAGAGTACCGATACGGTTGTTTTCGTACTGAATGTAGATGTTAGCGTCAAATACTTCCTTCGAACGGCTGTCGACGTCGATAAGATAGCCGGCAGAGCGGTCGAGGATGTTGTTTTCGCACTTCAGGTTGCTGTTTTTGGCATCAAGTGTTGTGAACGAATAAAGACGAGCCGAGCTTGCACGGTTGGCAACAATGGTGCCCCAGCCGTATCCGCAGTTACGGATAACGTTGTCTTTTGCAAGATAGTTGTTTGTTTCGGGGGACTTTGTGCTCTTCGAGATCCAGCATTCGATTCCCCAGTGGGTATATTCCATAAGGTTGCCCGAATACTCTATGTTGTTCATGGTATAGTCAACACCCTGGTGGGTAACGGGGGTATCATAGATCTGATACATCCAGTTGTTTTTGACGTAATATCCGTCGCAGCTGCCATAAAGCTGAACAGCGTTTCCGTATGCACCGCTTCCGCTATTGTACGCGCCCATCTGCGAGCCGCCGATCCATGCAAATTCACAGTTTGTTACAGTGAAGTTGCCGGCATAGTTAACGTTGATGCCGTGAGCACCTGTAAATCTTACGTTGATGTTATCAACAACAACGTCCACGCCCGAGCCGTGGAAGGTTGTAACCTTGGGGCCGATCTCGATCGACTTGAATCTTTCGCCGGGGTTGCCGCCTTCACAGTAGAGATAAAGTGTGTCGTCGGTGGGATAAAATTCGAGGTCTTTTGCAAGATTTGCATATCCCGAAACGTGCTTGCCGTAGTATCTGGGGATACCGTAGAGAGCGTCGTAGTTTCCGTGGTCTTTAAAATCGTGGTCAAACGCCATTACACCAACGTTTGCAAGCTTGTCCACAAGCTCGTATACATTGGGTGCATCTGTTTGTTTCCAAAGAGCGGGATCTGCAAAGTTTTTGGGAGACGAGGTGATAATAGGCTTTTCGCCTTCGCCGTACGAGCCGTAGATACAGCTCTGAAGCATATTTACCGTGCCGCGGTAAACACCGCCGCGCTCAAAGAGAATGGCTGTGCCCTTCTTGGGGAATCTGAGCTTCTTTTCGAGAGCTGCAAGGGTCTTCAGAGGCTTGTCGGGGGATTTGCCGTTGTTTTCATCGTTTCCGTTCTTTTCGGAAATGTAATATGTGTTGCCGCTCATAAGATGACCGTAGATATCCGCGGTGTTCTTTGTGCCGAGTATATCCTTTTTCATCTGTTCGGCTATAACGTCAACGCCATCACGCACCGCATCGCCCGTAAGTCCCTTTGCCTGGGTGTGAAGCGCCTTGATGTATTCGCCTGCATTTGTGCCTTCGAGAACGTATTTCTTTTCGGTAGCATCAACAGTCCATGCGCCCTCTGCCTTGGCGGAAGAAGAAGCAATGATCTGTCCCTTTGCCCAGTGGCCTTCGATATCCGAGAACTTGCTTGCACCTTCTCCATTCGAAACTCTGCCGATAAGGCGGTTGATAACAGTTACGGTTTCGGCACGGGTAATATTGTTTTCCGAAAGGAAGGTGCCGTCTTCGTAGCCTGTAACGATGCAGTTGGAAACGGCGTACATAACGGCGTCAAAGCATCTGTCCTTGGTGGTGATGTCGGTGATAAGAGAAAGTCTTACGCTGCCGTAGTTTTTGTCGGCAATGGCATAGATGATCTCTACAAATTCACCACGGGTGATGTATGTGTTGGGTTCAAAATTTCCGTTCCATATAGAAAGCGCACCGAGGCTTTCAAGGGTGGTTACGGCGTTGTAATACCACGCGTCCGCCGCCACGTCCGCAAAGGATGTTGTGCCCATATCCTTGCCTGTGGGGTTGACGAGAGAAGCAATGATCTTGCAGGCTTCGGCACGTGTTACGTTGTTCTGCGGAAGGAATGTGCCGTCGGGATAGCCGTTGATATATGCGGTTTCAAGAGACGCAAAATCAAAGACGTAGTTGTACACGGGAACGTAGTTGACGTCCTGACCTGCGCGCATCTGAACCGATTTGCCGGGGGTATAGGTCTTGTTATCAAAGGTGGATTTCCATGTAAGGAACTCCATATTTTCGGGAGCAGTGCCTGTAAATTCGGGGATGGTGTAATAATCGAGGTCCTTGGTGTTTACAACTGTGAGAGGAGCAGAACCTTCATCGCCCGAAAGAAAGTTTGCCTTTCTGTCAAGGATGATATTGCCGACTGCGGGGTCCCAGCTCTGTACAGAAACATCAGAGATGTAAAGCACGTCGGTTTTGCCCATGTTTGCATCGCCAAGCAAAGGATAAAGCTTGATCTGACGGAGGTAGTAGATATCATCGGTGAGCTTTGCTCTCTGTTCCGCAGAAGCTTCGCCGAGAGGGAATACCATCTGATCCCACTTGTTTGCAACCATGCCGTTGCGGGATTTGACAGAAACGCCAAAGCTGACGCCCGAGGTTATGTCCTTGTCACCGCAAATATTTACCTGTGTCCAGGTCATCTGATGACCGTTGAGAGCGGGCTCGGCATCGTCCGACTTGTAGTAGTAGTCAACAACAATGTATTTTGCGCCCGAAAGAGGAATGGGCTCGCCGATGTCGTCGAGCAGAGTGCCCCAACGATAATAACAAAATCCATTTTTGGTGGCATCTGCACCTGTGCGCTTGAGCACATGGGAGCTTCTGCCATCGAAAACGTCCATAGACTTTACATAGCCGTCATAGTCGCCTTCAAAGGCGGAAATGTTTGATGCGGGAACCTTCTGCTCGCCAAAGGTGTCAAGGGGATGGACAACCTTTTCCGCCGCAAGAACCGCGGGGACGCAGGAAGCTCCAAGACAAAGAGCAAGAAGGATGGAAAGTAATTTTTTCATCTTTGTTTTTCCTTTCTTTCTGTTCTATTCAAAGGCAAAATACGCCTTATACAGATACTTTTTCATTATACCATAACAATATCGAAAATGGAACAGTTTTTTTGATATTTATATAAAAATTTAAAGTTTCTTTCGGGTTCATTTATACAATAAGACAAAAAATCCCTGCTTCCGCTTTTTTGCGGAGGCAGGGAAAAACTTTTTTGGTTATGCTTTTATTTCAGTAAAGCTTATGCCAAAGGGATCAAAGATGTATTCAAGCTCGGTGGTGGCGTAAAGATCCTTTGAGAAGATAAAATTGCCCTGTGCCGAACCGTTTGTAAAGGTTACGGCAACGGCGATACTTGCATCAAAAACGTAAAGGTAGGTAACAGGCTCCTTCACCGAAATGGCGTCGTCCTTAATCACGGCGCTGTACAACGAGCAGAAAGCAACGCATTCACTGCCCTGGGTCGCGTTTATCATATTGGCAACCGTTGCAAAACCAACACGGTTTTTGATCTGAGTTTTTATGGTTTCGGGGATGTTGTCCCAGCCATAGGTGTCGGCAATGCCCATATTTTTCACAAGCTCCTCTGCTAAAGGAATTGAAAGCTCGTATACATACTCGGGTTTTGAAAAATCAAGTTCTTTTACTTTTTCTGTTACATCCTCAAGCAAATTGGGAACTCCCATCATGTCGGCATATTCTTCACTGTTTACCATTTCTTGCATCACGGTCGTTACCGAAATACCTTCTTTGTAAAGATCCGCCTTTTTTGCCGAACAACCTGCAAAAGGCAGAGCAAGCATGATTATTGCGAGGAAAAGACATATTTTTTTCATTGTTTTATCTCCTTTGTGTTTTTATTTCAGTATATCACAAACGGATCTGAAAGTCAATCGATCAGTTTAAAAGATGTGTTTATTCATACTGCGAATTGTAAAGCGAGCTGTAAAATCCGCCCTTTTTCAAAAGCTCGTCGTGGTTACCCGATTCGGTGATAACGCCGTTGCGGACAACAAGGATGTTATCGGCATTCTTTATGGTAGAAAGTCGATGGGCAATGACAAAGCAGGTGCGGCCTTCCATCAGTCTGTTCATTGCCTGCTGGATCTTCATTTCGGTTCTCGAATCGACGTTTGACGTTGCCTCGTCAAGAATAAGCATGGAAGAGCCCGAGATCATGGCGCGGGCAATGGTGATGAGCTGGCGCTGGCCTTTTGAGATATTAACACCGTCGTCGGTGAGCACCGTGTCGTACCCGTCGGGTAAGGATTCGATAAATCCGTCGATCTTTGCCGTCTTTGCCGCCTCTTTAACCTCTTCGAGAGTGGCGTTTTCTCTGCCGTAGGCGATGTTTTCAAAAATCGTTCCCTTGAAAAGCCAGGTGTCCTGAAGCACCATGGTATATGCCTTGCGAAGAGATGCACGGGTTATGTCAAGGCAATCTGTTCCATCCACCGTGATGCTTCCGTCGTTTATGTCATAAAAACGCATCAGAAGATTGATTACGGTGGTTTTGCCCGCTCCCGTGGGTCCGACGATAGCAACTGTTTTGCCCGACTCTGCCACGAAGGATATATTTTTAAGTATCATCTTTTCGGGGGTGTAGCCAAAGGTAACGTTTGAAAGCTCTACCCTGCCGCGAACGTCAGAAAGTGTTACTGCATCGCTCTTATCAAGCGGTTCGGGTGCTTCGTCTATAACGCCAAAAACTCGCTCTGCCGCAGAAAAGGCAGATTGAAGCTCGGTTATGATATTTGCGAACTCGTTTATCGGTCCTGCAAATTTTCGCGAATACTGCACAAATTTTGCAATTCCGCCAAGAGTTATGAAAAACAGAGTCCCCTCTTTGACCAGCTCGTTCTGTGAAAACATATAAAGTATTCCACCGACGATCATGATGAGGGATATCGAAAGATTGTTGATGAAATTGACAGCAGGTCCCGTGATCACGCCGTGATAATCCGCTTTGTAATATGCGTCCATGGAATCTTTGTTGCGCAGATTGAAACGTCCGCTGATGGTGCTTTCTCTGTTATACGCCTGTATCGTACGGCAACCCGTCAGCATTTCTTCGGCATATCCGTTGAGCTCGCCGAGCTTTCGTGATCGGGTGGAAAAAAGCGGACGAACAAGCTTTGAACGGTAACGGGTGAAAATTATCGCCGCAGGAACGGTTATGACAAAAACAAGCATCAGCGGTTTTGATATATTCCACATAAAAATAAGCGAGCCTATGACTGTATAAATACTCGTCATTATCTGCACGAGATCGTGGGAAAGGGTGCTGTTTATCGTATCGATATCGTAGGATATGTGGCTGATTATCTCGCCCGTCTGGTGAGTATCAAAATAGCCGACAGGCAGGCTTGTAAGCTTTTCAAAAACCTGCTTGCGCATGGTATACACTATTCTCTGGCTCATATTTATCATGATGACCGAAAGAATATACGAAAGCAGAGCCGCCACAAGATAGCAAGCAAGCATTTTGAAAACGTTTTCTTTTACAACGGCAAAATTCACGCTTTCGCCTGCCAGGGCATCTATGGCATCACCCGAATATTTCGGTCCCATAAGAGACAGCTGGTTTGAAAAAAGGGTAAAGATTATGGCAGGAACAAAAAGGTACCAATATTTAAGAACGTAACCGCAAAGACGCAAAAAAACGCCTTTTCTCGATCTTTTTTCTTCGGTCGTTCCTTTTTTCATCTTGTCAGTCAACAATGGCACCTCCCATCTGCGATTCGCTGATCTCGCGGTATTCGTCACATTTTTCAAGAAGCTCTTCGTGCTTGCCGATCCCGATTATTCTGCCCTCGTCCAGCACCATTATGACAGAGCAATCCTTGACAGAGCTTACCCTCTGTGCCACAGTGACAAGGGTGGTGTCCCCCATGTTTTCGGCAAGAGCGCGACGAAGCGCCGCATCGGTTTTGTAATCAAGTGCCGACGAGCTGTCGTCAAGTATCAGGATGTCGGGTTTTCCCGCAAGAGCGCGGGAAATAAGGAGCCTTTGCTTCTGTCCTCCCGAAATATTTGCGCCGTGCTGGGTCAGCATATGGTCATATCCATCAGAAAGTCCGTCAATAAATTCCTATGCCTGGGCAATATTTGCCGCTTTTTTTATATCTTCAAGTTCGAGATCGCGGCCAAAGCTTATGTTTTCGCGGATGGTGTCGGCAAAGAGAAAATCGTGTTGATGCGCCGAGCCGAAGATCTTGTAAAACTTTTCTTTTGGAATAGTGCGGATGTTTTCACCGTTTACGTAGATGTTTCCCGCATCTGTATCGTAAAAGTGCAAAAGCAGCTTGACAAGGGTGGATTTTCCCGAGCCGGTGGCACCGATGATGCCCAGCGACTCTCCCCTTTTCAGCGAAAAACTGATGTCCGAAAGATCGTCTCTTTTGTCATTGTAAGAAAAGCTGACATTTTCAAAAACAATGCGTGCATCTGTTTTTATATCGGGATATTCTTCTTTCGAGCAAAGCTTGATATCCTCGGGCGCCTCCAACACCTCGGCAATTCGGCCTGCGGAGGCGGCGCATTTTGTATACATGACGAAAATTCTCGTAACCGCCATAAGCGAGGTGGAGATGAGAGTGAAATACTGCATAAAGGCAATTACGTTTTCGGGGTCGGAAGCACCTTTTGAAACGAAATATGCGCCAAGGGCAATTACCGCAACACTGCCCACGTTCATAAACATGGTCATCAAAGGATTAACACTGCCCATAACCACGCCGGCCTTCAATTCTTTGCCCACAAGCTCTTTGTTCACTTTTTCATATCGGCGATGCTCGTAGTCAACTTTTGAAAGAGCTTTGATAACGCGGATGCCCTGCGAATCCTCGCGCACCACGCGAACCATGTTATCAACAGAGCTCTGCACGTTCTTGTAAAGCGGGATACCCTTCATTCGGACAAAATACACCGTGACAAAAATAATGGGAAGCAGAGCGATCATAACGAGCGCAAGCTTTGCATCCATAAAAAGAGTGACCGCAATTCCGCCAAAAAGAAGGATCGGAGCGCGCACACCCATACGCTGGATCATATTGATGAAGCTGTGGACATTGTAGGTGTCGGTGGTTATGCGGGATTCAAGCGACGGAATGGTGAATTTGTCTGTCTGCCGCGCAGAGAGAGCAAGAGTTTTTGCAAAAAGATCCTTGCGCATATTTTCGGCAAAATCGCGCGACACGTGCGCCGCCATACGATTTGCCGTTATGTTGCACACGAGGGCTATGGCAGAAAAAAGCACCATAAGACCGCCCCACAGAACAATATCCGAAACCCTGCTTCCAATAACGTTCTTAAGAATATGGCTGAGGATATACGGCAGCATCAGCTCGGAAAGAGTTGCCACCACTTTGATCGAAAAGCCCACCGCCATGCGGCGATAAAACGCTTTGAGATACGAAAAAACTGTTTTCATTCTTCATCCTCCGCGCCAAAAATGAGGTTGCGTGCGGCGCAAGCCATTTTTTCAAGCACGCTTGCGGCGATTTCTTTTTCCTTGTCAGAAAGATCTGCCGTTATTTTTTCGCGCCATTCTTTGCTGATGGCGTGGGTCTCGGCATAGGCTTTTTCGAGCTTTTCTGTCGGGAAAACCAGCATTTCTCGCTTGTCCTCACCCTGACGGCGCACGATATACCCGCGTTCTTCAAGAAAAGCAAGATGACGCGTGACACTGCTTTTGCTTACGCAAATTAATCTTGAAAGCTTATCCTGCGAAAAACCGGGGTGGTGAAAGATCGCGATGATATAACTGTGGTATATGCCATCAAGATCCTCTTTGGATTTTTGTTTTCTGTTTATCGCGCCGCAACGGTAGATGACGTTGATATTACGCATAACACCTGCCACGAAAATACCTCCAAAAAATAGTTCCAAATGAAACTGTTTCATTTGGAACTATTTTACCACAAGCGCAGATACATGTCAATATCAACAAGAAAAAAACCGACAGAAAATCCGTCGGTTTTTGCCAATGGTGATATTTATATCAAAGATTGTTTCCCACCCATTCAAGAAATGCCTGTTGTTCGGGGTCGAACGAGCCATCGATGTTTACGCAAATGTCAACCGACACAATTCCGCCGTAATTGGTGAAATTGCGGATATAATCGCGCATATATTCCTTTGTATGCTTAAGCCCGCGGCATCCCCATCCGCACCATTCATACCAATGCTCGCCGTGGGGATTATATCCGAGGGGCGCAAGGGTGTGAGAAAGCGCGCCGTCGATATATTTATCGGGAGTAGCGTAAATAAACGAATTTGTCTCGCCTGCAGTGAAATCTTCGAGCGACCAATATTTTTCGAGGTAGGCAAAAACTCCCTGATTAAAGGTGACAAGTGCCTCGGGATTTCCTTTTTTAACAGCATCGCGGTAAAGGGAAAGATATCCTTCGTTGTAGCCAAGCGCCTCTCTGTAGCATCCGTCTATCCACCAAGCCTTGACTTTATTGCCGTAGCGCACCGCGTATTCTTCGAGTACAGCCGACCAGTTTTTGCAAAAAGCTTCGTCAACGCTCGAACCATCGCCCGCGTCGCCGGAATAGCCGAATTTTGCACCAATCTCTCTGTCGACGTGGGGACCGTCGCCCGTATAGTAAAGGCAGAGGTCGATGTTATACTTTGCCAAAGCGTCGGCAAGCTCCATGGGAAGATCGCGAGTGGCGCACGCCTCTCCCGGTTTTGTGCCGGCGATCGCGTCGTACGTCGCGTTCGGGGCAAGCAGATGCTTTGTGCCCTGCATCAGGGTGATGAAATAATAACCTGCGTTCATCCTGTGCAGGTTATACGCAAGCTTTTCGACATCAAAAAGTTTTACCGCACTGTCCCAGTCTGTTATGCCGGTTCCCATATTTTTTGAGTTTTCGGGCTTGCAAATATCGTTGAAAAGATAATGGTTGAATACTCCCCATTTCTTTTGCGAAAACTTATCGGCAAAAATATTCATATCGGCACCTCCGTGTTCTTTACACCAATTTTAACACACAAAATACACCGTGTCAATATCGAAAAAATTCGATTTTCTGACACAAAAAACGAGGTCTGCGGCGTTTTAACATAGCCTCGCCCGCGAAATAAGTTTTTGCAAGAAAGAAAAAAGACCCGAGTGTTTTGAAAAAACACTCGGGCAAGCAGCAACATTATTTAAAGCTGTTTAGACTTTTTCTTTCTCGACAGAATAAACTGAAACGCCGTCATACCTGCAACAATTACAAAGCCGATGGCGTCTGTGATATGTCCGGGATAGATCATGAGAAGACCGCCGACGATAAGCGGAATGATCTCAAAGAACTTTAATTTTCTGAACATATATCCTTCGAGAGCCGCAGACAAAGCAAAGATACCGACGAGAGAAGTAACGATTATAAGCACTACCTCGATGGTTGTTGCTTCGATAAAGAGCATCTTGGGATTGAATGCGAAAATGTAAGGAATGATAAAGGCGGTGATGGCAAGACGGGTTGCCATAACACCTGTTTTAAGCGGATTGGAATGAGCTATGGCACTTCCCGCGTACGCCGCAAGGGCAACGGGAGGAGTGATATCCGCAACGATGCCGAAATAGAACACGAACATATGCGCCGCAAGAAGAGGAAGTCCCATTTCGGTAAGGATAGGCGCGGTGATCGTTGCCATGATAAGATAGTTTGCCGTGGTAGGAACGCCCATGCCGAGAATGATGCATGCAATCATGGTCATAAACAGAGCAAGGAACATATTCTTTTCGGCAATAGGAACGATAATGCTGATAAGAGTTGAGCCAAGGCTTGTCATGGTGACAACACCCGCAACTATGCCTGCAAGCGCACATGCGAGCGATACACCCATGGTATTGCGCATACCGGTTTCAAGCGCTTCGAGCGAAATTTTACCCGATTTTGAGGTGTTCTTTGTGAGGAAGCTTGAAAGAATAAATACAAGACCTGCAAGGAGGCAAGCATTTTCGAGCTTGAGACCGAAGCCAAACATGAAAACCGCAAGAGCAATAAAAGGAATAAGAAGAACGCCAAGCTCTTTCAGACTTTCAGCCGAAGGCTGGCTTTTCTTTACAAGTCTTACGATCGTTCTTACAAGGTCCTCGATCAGCATGATGGCAAGAGTTGTGACAATGCCCATGCACGCTGACATTGCGGGAGTCTTTCCTGCCGACATCATAGAAACGAGAACAACGATGGGAAGGAAGAGATAGCCTTTTCTTATGAAAAGCTTGAAGAAATTGGGGATGCTGTCCTTGGGAAGTCCCTTAAGTCCAAGCTTCTTTGCCTCGAAGTGGATCATCATAAAGATGCCTGCAAAATAAAGGATCGCAGGAAGAATAGCCGCAATTGCAATTGTGGTATAGGAAATACCTGTGATCTCGGACATAAGGAAAGCCGCCGCACCCATGATGGGAGGCATGATCTGTCCGCCTGTGGAAGCCGCCGCCTCAACCGCCGCCGCAAATTCGCTCTTGTAGCCGATGCTCTTCATAACGGGGATGGTTACGCTGCCGCTACCGACTGTGTTGGCAACGGAACTTCCCGAATACATACCTTCGAGAGCAGAAGATATAACCGCAACCTTTGCAGGTCCGCCCGAAGCATAACCTGCAATAGAGTTTGCAAGGTCAACAAAGAACGAGCCGATTCCCGTCTTTTCAAGGAAAGCACCGAGAATGATGAAGAAGACGATAAATGTCGAGCAAACGTTAAGAGGTGTGCCGGGAATACCGTTTGTGGTGTAGAAAAGATTGTAAAGAATAGATTGCAACGATTTGCCGTAGATAAAAGCATATGCTATAAAGCCGCCCGCAACAAAGAGGATGGGAAGACCAACAGCTCTTCTGCAAAGCTCGAAAAGACAAACGATGCCGATGATCGCCATGATCTTATCCACGTCATTTATCATAACCGCGCGGTTTGTGATAGCATAAAAGTTTGTGGCATAGTACATAAAGGGAGTTGCCGCCACGATTGCGAGTACAAAATCATACCACGGGATATAATTCTTTCTCTTGGTCTGCTTTTTGTAAAGCGGGAAGATAAGAAAACCGAGGAACATGATCACTCCGAGAAAAGCAACCATTCTCGCCTGTTCGGGAAGAGTTATAAATCTTGTGGCAAAGGTTACAAGGGCAAAAATAAGAAATGCGGCTGTAACGATCTTTGATGCAAGACCTGTAAACTGTCTTGTGTTCGATTCGCGGTCAAATTCCGCCATAAGTTCGTCGGCAGATTTGACCGACTTTGTTTTTACTTCTTCGGACACTTTTATACCTCCTTATTTAATACAAATAATAAACAAAGAAAATGACCGCAAGGTCATCTGAGTTTGAAAGCAATGTGGGCGTTTTTGCCACAAAGCTCTGTTAAACTTATAGATTCCCCTTCAATACGCAGAATATGGTCCGAAACCGTTCCGACAATATATTTGACTTCGGGAAAAACAATATTAAATCCCGAAACGACCATATTGCCGTTTTCGTCGTATTCAAGAGTCTGGCCCTCTTCTATCTCGGTCTGCACACCTGCTCCGAAAGCAGAATATATGGTGCGGTCGGCAACTATCTTGCCGTCCCTTATAACAAAAACGTCGATGACGGGGCTTTTATTTACGGAATGTATAAATTCAACAGAAAACTCCGAGCCTTCGGAAACTTCAAAGGTTCTGTATGTTTTTCCTGTTTCTCTGTCGTACACCGCAAGGCGCATTGCAGTGCTGCATGACGTCAAAAAAATGGTCACAGCCGTAACCGCAAAAGCAATTACGGCTGTGATAAAACGTTTTTTCACTGATTATTCAGCTGCGGGAGCTTCTGCTTCCATTACGCCGATTTCTGTGAAGTACTTAACTGCGCCTGCATGGAAAGGAACTGCTGCGATACCTTCAACAGCCTTTGCGCTGTCGAGTTCTGCGCCCTTAGCGTGAGCAGCGGCGATGGCATCCTTGTTGTCAAAGATTGCCTTTGTGATGTTGTAAACAACGTCTTCGGGAAGGTCAGCGTCAACGATGTATGTTGCCATAACCGCAACTGTCTGAACGTCTTCTTCAACGCCTGTGTATGTGCCAGCGGGGATGATCTGCTTTGTGTAGAAGTCGTACTTTTCTGTGAGCTTGTCGAATTCCTTGTCTTCAACAGAAAGAACAACGATTTCTGTACCCATAGCAAGGTCAGTGATAGCTGTTGTGGGGATACCTGCAACGCAGAAGAATGCGTCGATCTTTTCATCTCTGAGAGCGTCTGCAGAAGGACCGAAGCCAAGGTTCTGCTTTTCGATGTCAGCGTTCATGTCGATGCCGTAAGCTTCGAGGATCTGCTTTGCGTTGAATTCAACGCCCGATCCTGCGTCGCCAACAGAAACTCTCTTGCCCTTAAGGTCAGCGATCGATTCGATGCCGGAAGCCTTGGAAGCGATGATCTGGCAGAGTTCGGGATAAAGAGTACCGATTGCTGCGAAATCCTGTGTCTGAGCGCCTTCGAAAAGGTCTGTGCCTGTGTAAGCGTAGTACATAACGTCGTTCTGAACAACTGCCATGTCAGCTTCGCCTGCCTGGATGAGCTGGATGTTTGCCTTGGAAGCGCCTGTCGACTGAACGTCGAAGGTGAGGCCTGTCTTTTCAGCAAGAATGGGACCCATAGCCATGCCGTAAGCATAGTATGTACCGGTGTTGCCGCCTGTAGCGACTCTGATCTTTGTTATGGTTTCAGCATCCTGTGTGCCTGCGCAAGAAGCGAAAGCGAACATTGCAACCATAACGAGTGCGAGTAAAAGTGCAATTTTCTTCATGATTTTTCCTCCGAAAAATTTTTTCTTATGAATTTTCAAAATACATAAAAATTCGGATACATTATACCTCAAATTGCATAAAATGTCAATAGCTACTGCAAAAAAAGGCGCAACATCGGCGATTTTACAAAATATTCAATTTTGCAACAGGCAAAAAATGAATAATCGGGGTTTTGATTATTTATTTTTTGCTTTTGCGATGCTTTTTCAAAGTGCCTTTGCCGTGCAAAACGGCTTTGATAAAACTTGTATAAACGAAAAAGCACCTCTGAAAGATAAAGCTTTCAGAGGTGCAGTTTTTATTTTGCCGTTATTTCGTTCCGAAAAGTCTGTCGCCGGCATCGCCGAGACCGGGAAGGATATAACCGTTTTCGTTTAAGCATCTGTCGAGGGTAGAAACGAAGATGTGAACGTCGGGGTGAGTTTCTGCCACACGGCTGACACCCTCGGGAGCGCCGATGACTGCCATGAACTTAATGTTCTTGCAACCGTGGCTCTTCAACATCTTGATGGCGTCGCAGGCGCTTCCGCCTGTGGCAAGCATCGGATCGACGAGAAGCACCAGCTTGTCCTCGATGTGCGAGGGAAGCTTGCAGTAATATTCCTGGGGTTCAAGAGTTTCTTCATCGCGGTAAAGACCGATGTGACCGACTCTTGCCGACGGGAAAAGCACGTGAACACCGTTAACCATGCCGAGTCCTGCGCGGAGAATGGGCACGATAACTATGGCGTTGTCTTTAACCACCTGCTGTGTGCACACTTCAAGGGGAGTTTTGACTTCCTTTTCAACGGTGGGCACATCCTCTCTCAGACATTCGAAGGTCATGAGAGTGGTTATTTCCTCAACCAGCTCGCGAAATTCCTTCATGCTGGTGTTTTCGTCACGCAGAATTGCAATTTTGTGACGGATGAGAGGGTGGTCGAATATAGTTACGTTCTTGTAATCTTTCATTATTTATCTTCCTCCGAAGAATTGCCTTTTTCCTGTCCGAGCTTGCTCTTTTCAAGCTTGGAAAGAATTGTGTTGGTGATGATACCGATGATAAGCGCGGTTGCGATGGGTGTGATCTGGATAAACTTTGCCACTGCGCCTGTTGCATCGAGTGCATAGGGGATCTGGATAGCAAGGCCGCCGATACCCGAGATGAGGATGGACGCAACTACGAAGAGGTTCTTGTTGTCATTGAGGTCGAGATCCTTGAACATCTTAAGACCCGATACTGCGATAAAGCCGTAAAGTGTGAGGCACACGCCGCCCATTACGCAGGAAGGAATTGTCTGAAGAATTACCATAACAGGGCTGATGAACGAAAGGATCATGCACATAAACGCTGTTACTGTGATGGTAACAACAGAAGCGTTTCTTGTGATGGCAACACAACCGACAGACTCACCGTAAGTAGTGTTGGGGCAAACACCAAATGCAGTACCCATTATAGAACCTACACCGTCGCCGAGAAGAGTTCTCTTAAGACCGGGTTCCTTGATAAGATCTCTGTCGATGATTGTGGAAAGGTTCTTGTGGTCAGCAATGTGCTCTGCAAAAACAACGAGGGCAACGGGAAGGAATGCGATAACCACTTCTGCAATACTGCCAAGTCCAAGAAGAGCTGCTTCTCTGCCGTTTGCCGCATTTGCGGCAACGATCTCGCCCGAGAAGGCACCTGTGGTCATTTCCTTAACAGCTTCAACAACTGTAAAGTGAGGATAAGCAAAGAAAGCTTCGATTCCCTTGAAGGTGCCGTCTGCGTTAACAAAATTGTCAACAACGGGCTGGAAGTTGATGATCATAAGATAGTCGAGATCGCAGAGAGTTCCGATAACTGTAAAAATTGCAGCAACAACATAGCCTGCAACGATACCGAGAATAAAGGGAACAAGGCGGGCCATCTTGTACTTTTTCTGTGTCGAGCAAATAACGATTACAAAGAAAGCAACAAGGCCGCAAAGAAGACCGACAAGGTTGTTTGTGGGATAGATGGCAGAAGCGTTTGCCTTGGTGATATCACCCATAGCCGCGCCTGCAAGAGAAAGACCGATAAGAGCAACCGTGGGGCCGATGATAACGGGAGGCATAAGTCTGTCTACCCAGTTTGTACCTGTAAAGTGGATAATGATGGCGATAAGGACATAAACAAGTCCTGCAACGATAGAGCCGAGAAGAATACCGCAATAGCCGTATGCCACAGCAACGCCGAGCGAGCCGAGGAAAGCAAACGAGCTGCCGAGGAAAACGGGGCTCTTAAACTTTGTGAAAAGCTGATAAACCAAAGTGCCGACACCTGCACCGAAAATCGCCGCAGGGATCTGAGTGGGAATACCGATGATCGTCGGGACAGCGATGGTTGCGGCAAGAATAGCCAACAACTGCTGAAGAGCAAAAATCAAAAGACTTCCGAACTTCGGCTTGTCTCCGATGTCATAAATCAATTTCTTGTTCATGATCAAACATCCTCCAAAATATGTTTCTTTTTTACGAAGATCTATCTTCGCCATTTTTTATTGTATCACATATTACCTGTTTTTTCAAACAAAATCTTCCTGTTTTTATAAAATTCGGCATAATGCAGAAAAATTCGCCACAGAATAGGCATTTTGAACAAAAGAAACGACTATAACCCTCATATTTATTTTTTACATACGCTCCTGACAGAACGATTCGCCAATCAAATCAAACAGGCGCAAAAAAAGCTGCGGCTTTAGCACTGTGTCCTTCAGAACACAGTGCAACGATATAAATCCCTGACGGGATTTACGATATACGCCTGCGGCGTACGATATGTGCTTCGCACGCGATATGCCCTGCGGGGCGCATATCATATCGCACTTCGGAGCAATATAACGCAAAAAAACTACCCGAAAAAGAGTTTTCAGATCCTCTTCTTCGGGTAGTTCCGTCTTATTCTGTTACAAGTAAGGGTTTTGTGTATTACTTAACTGTAATTCTCAAAGCGTGGCCCTTTTCATACGAAGAACCTGTGAGGATATACTGAGGAATAACAACATCCTTGTTGTCTGTTCCGTCGGCATTCTTCGACCAGATCTCGGTATAGAAATCACAGTGCCAGTGACCGCAGAAGTGAGCCTTGATAACATCGGGGTTCATGACGATGAGATCATAGATCTGCTTGGTTGCGCCTGTGCCGGTATCGGTGATAAAGGAGCCGTCGTTATAGAAGTTTGCGGGGCTACTTGTTGTATCGTTGATACGGATAGCATCCATAGACGCATCGGCAGGGTTTCTTGTGACAAACGGAATGTGAGTGAAGAGAAGGATGGGAAGTCCCTTTGCCTTCGCCTTTTCGATACTTGCTTCCAAGAGAGGAACCTGATGATCCCAGAACTTTCTCTGGCTGTTATCCATCTGGATTATCATTACCTTTTCGGTGCCCTCGTCGTTCTTAAGGATCTTTTCTGTGTAGTAAACGTCGTGCTTCCATACCTTCTTGAGTTGTTCGTATCTTTCGGCAACTGTTGTTGTTTCGGCAACTGTGCCCTGCATCTTCTTTACGGGCTCGTGGTTTCCGAGAGGAATGAGTGTGTCAGGATAAGGATTCCATACATAGGTATAAAGAAGATCAACACAACCCTGCGAGAGATAGTCGATGGCGTCGCCTGTTACAACTATCTGATCGGAGTAGCTTGCGTATTCGATACTGTTGAGAAGGGCTGTCTGGGTGCCGGGATATCTGAATGCTCTTCTGTTTTCCCATGTGCTTGCAAGTACGGGGTCCTTGAGGTCTTCTTCGGTACAGTAGTTGAAGTGGGTATCGGAAAGCTGAACGATCTCAACGTCAGAACCGGGAATGCCCGAATCAATCTCAACTTCGCGCACCATTACGCCGTCGCCAAGCTGATAGATCCATGTCTTGGGATCTGCACTTGAGCCCTTGATATCTGTTCTTGTCTGATTCATATATTCCTGCTTGAGTGTTTCGTCAACGTAATTTTTGATGGTTGCAAGGTATGCTCTGTCGGAATCGCTGATAGAGGTGTCCTTAAGAGCTTCCTTTGCAACAGTGTAAAGGTTTGTGGCGTAGCTGTTGGTGTAAATAACCTTCTGCGCGCCGTTGGCATCGGTGTACTTGATGTAACCGCGGACTGTGTAGTTTCTTCTGTAGTAATCCTCTGTGATGTCGATAACACAAACGGTGTACTGAATGCCGTCGTCTGTGTCTGCAAAGGTTCTGATACCTTCAACAGCCTTGGACGAATAGTTCTTACCGTTGAATGTATAAGTTGTGTCGAGCTCGAGCTTTTTGGTTCCGAGAACTTCAGAGGGTACAATAACAGAACCGTATTCGGTAACGTCAAGTGCGTCCTGCAAAGCATCGGTCTTTTCTACGATAAAACGGAGACCTGCAGGCTCTTTGGTTCTGATCTGAACGCCCTTGATAAAGAAGTCGCCTTCGTCCGAAATATCGCAGTCAACATATTTTGCAAAAAGCTTGTCGCCCTTCTTGAAATCTGTGCTTATAACGCCGTTGCCGTTTTCGTCCACCCAACCGATAAAGAGCTTGCCGTCCTTTTCGAGATGGCGCAGATTGTTAAATGCAATAGAATAATCCTCGAGGAATTCAACCTCTGTACCCGTGTTGGTGTAATATACGACATCGGTATATGTAACGGTATATTTACCGGCAGTGGGAACTGCAAGGATTCCGCTGGCAGAAATATATATTTCTCCGCTATCAGAAGTTGCAACAGCCGTAAGATCGCCGCTTACTTTAAATTCGCCGGCCTTGTCTGTGGTAGAAAGGCTGCTTCCGTCGCAAGCTTCGCCCTTCATAAGCCAGAAACCGTCAGCTGCGGAAAATTCGGGGATCGAAACGTTGATACCGTTGTTGAGAATAACCTGAACAGCTCCTCCGAAGGTGGGAGCATAAGTTCCGGAGTGTTCCGTAACAGTGGTCACTGTTCCGCCGTTAATGGTAAGATTTACGTCATCGGTAAAGTCAACGCCGTAGGTGGGGCCGCCTGTCCAACCGTCTGCACCAAAGCGAAGAATGTCAACATTTCCGCCGTTGATAACGATGTCTGCGCCTGCTGTCTTGTGTCTTGAAGCGGTGTTGTAGTATGCGCCGACGTACATTATTCTTGTTTTGCCCGAATTGTGAACAAAGTTTTCTCTGCCGCCGTCTGCGTTGTAGGTTCCGATGTGGAAGGATGCGCCGAGGACGTTTGACGCATTCGTTGTGAAATTAATACCATCACCCATCACAAGCTCGTGACCTGCGGATTCGATAAACTTACTTGCCTTTGTTATATTGAGAGTTATTTTTTCAAAGGTTGTGGGACCGTTCACAGCAACACTTTCATTGTAAATGTTAACTGAGCCACCGGTAATGATTATCATGTTTTCATGCATAGCAAGCGATCCCGAGATCTTTTGTTCGCCGATGATGATAACATATCTTTTGGATGCCTGAGCCGCATCAACTGCTTTTATTGCGGCATCAAGTGTCGCAAAAGGAGCAAGCTCGCTTGCACCGTTGTTGAAATCGGAACCGTTTTCGGCATCAACATACACAATGGCAACATCATCGATTTTGTTCCAAACGGAAACAATATTTACTTCGTCCTCGTCTTCGGGGAGAACAAAAAGGTCACCGCCGTTGTAAGAAACTCCGTTGATTGTCCAGCCAACAAACTCACCCGCGGGGTTGTCGGAAAGTGTGGGGAGAGTGATAGTTGCACCTTTTACATAATATCCCGTGTCAATAACACCGTCGTATTTCACAAGAATCTGATCGCCCGAAAGTTCCTCGGTCCATGTAACGGTATATTCACCTGCGGGAACTGTAAGAATTCCTTCAGCGGACGTATATGTAACACCCGAAGAAGACAGTGCGACGGCGATTTTTTCGCCAATGACCTCAAAGCTTCCGATGGTGTCGGTAAGTGCAAGCTTCGCACCCGAATCATCTGCAGCTGCCTTGAGAACCCATGCGCCGTCGGCAAGGGTGATGCCTGTTGCGGTGTAAGGAACGGAAAGTCCGTTGTTCATTATGATCTGAAGAGATTTTGCCGTGCAGTTGCCTGCTCCGACATCGGCAATTTTGCCTACGCTTCCGCTGTCTATGACAACAGAAAGATCCTGCATAGACCACGAGCCCGAACCGTTGCGCAGCTTGATGGTCTGCACTGTTGCGCCGTCAACATAAATGCCCTGGTCTCCCGCAAGAGTAACGGTGCCATCCCAACCGCCAAAAGCAACTTCGTTGTACTTTCCGGAAAGAAGCGAAATGGTGCCGGAATTGGACGAGTTGTAACGTCCCGATACATCAATATCAAGATTTCCCGCAGCAGCAATACCTGCATTTGCCGCAGTTCCCGCTCCGGTCCTTTTTGTTCTCAGATATGTGATATTTCCTTCAAACTTTGCGCTATGTCCATATGTAACAAAGTTTTTGCCGATATTATATCCCTCGATAAGGGTAATATTCTTGAAAACAGACGGTCCCTTAAGCTCGAGATGATTCATACCGAAGCAGAGTACCGAATCGGAAGCATCTCCGACGTAAGTGATAGTTCCCGTATGAGCAGGAACGTTGACATACTGAAGAACGTCCTGTTCGCCGCCGTATGTGTAAGGCGAGCTTGAACTTCTTGTGTAAACGGCATATTCGGCATTGCCGTCCTTGTCCTTACCGTCAAGAACGACGATCGTTCCGTCGTTGGCGGTGCCGATGAGGCTGATGGCTTTTCCGATGGTCTTAACTGCGGTTTCTGCAGTGGCACCGTCGTTTTCGTCCGAGCCGTACTTGTTGGAAACGTAGGCTGTTTCGATACCGTCAAAAGCCTTTACGGTAAGAGTTTCCATATCAAGGATCTCGGTGTATGTATCGTTGTCAAAAAGAACGATGGTCCATTCGCCCTCCTGAAGCGGCCATCCGCCGGGGGTATTCTTGATTCTGTCCTTAAGCGAGTCCTTGGAATAAAAATAATCTGTGCTGAAGGTAACAGTTCCGCCGCCGACGGGAGCCAACTGCCAGCCCGAATGATTGCTTTTACCTATAGTCTGGGACGAATGATAAACGCAGATCCAGTCCTTGGCGTCTGTGTTTTCGCAGATTACATCGAAAACGGTGTTGCCGGGTTCGATGGTGGTGGGATTGAGAGTGATCGAAGGTGCTGCGGCAGAGGTCGTGATGATCATCGGAAAAAGTCCCACGAGCATCGCGATGCACAAAAGCACCGACAAAAGCTTTGATCTTCTCATATTTTTCTCCTTTCAATGGTGCAACCTTTATAAAAATCGTTGCAAAAATACGATTATATTATATAAGATACACCAATCTTTTTCATTGCTTGTATGTGAAATAAATGTTAACAAACCTTTTTTGTGAACAAAATGTCACGGCAGATTTTTCTTGTCCTTCAGCACCCTCTCCATGTGCGAAAGATCGTAAAATCCGCAGGCGTGGGCGGTTTCGGTCTTTGAAAATCCCCCCGCCTCGATCATTTCAAGGGCTTTTTTTGCCCTGTAAGAATTGAGGTACGCAACAGGAGTGCAACCGCAGATGGAAGAAAAATTTCGCAAAAAGGTGGAACGCGAAAGAAAGACCGTTTTGCACAGTGAATCTACGGTTATTTTTTCACCGTAGTGCTGGTGGATATGTTCAAGCGCCTTTATTATATTGCTCTCGTATTTTTCCGTTTCGTCTCCTTTGGTCTCGAGCTGTCTGAACAGTTGATAAGAAAGCTGATATATGATCTTCCACGCCGTGTGATTTTTCAAGGGTTCCAGCTCGTCACGGTCAAACTCTCCCCCGTCCTGT
>JAFYUZ010000059.1 GCA_017549365.1 Clostridia bacterium | reverse complement strand
GCATCCGTCCTATTTACGACAAGGACGGAAGAGCACGCAGCCGTTATGCATCGACCAACACAAACGTTGGCGAGGCTGAGGTAAAGCGTCCCGACGGAGGCGTAATAAACGACTCGAACGTTCGCCTTGTGGACATCAGATCCCACGAGGTAGACCTTTCGAAATACGATGAAAAGCTCGACAATCTTGCCGCAGACGCCGTAAAGGACGAGGGCGGAAAGAAAAAGCAGAAGAAGGGCGGAATTCAGCAGCAGGCCAAGGGTGCAGGCGGACGCATCACGAGAAACGAATCCGCAGCCCGCGGTTTTGCGGTTCAGCCCAAGGGCAAGGCAGGCAAAAAGGGCAAGGGTGCTCCCGCTCCCGCAGTTGAGGTGAAAAAGTTCACAGGTCCCATCACCCTCCCCGAAGAGATCATGATCTCCGACCTTGCGGCAAAGCTTAAGATCACCACCGGTGAAGTTGTGAAGAAGCTTCTTATGATGGGTCTTGGTATGGATGCTGTCGGCGCAAACAAGTACGTTGACTACGACACAGCATATCTTCTTGCAGACGAAATGGGCGTTGTTGCAGAAAAGGAAGTTGTCATCTCTATCGAAGAAAAGCTCTTCTCGGACATTGAAGATCAACCCGAAGATCTTGTTAACAGAAGCCCCGTAGTCTGCGTTATGGGTCACGTTGACCACGGTAAGACATCCCTTCTCGATGCCATCCGTCATTCAAACGTAACCGCAGGCGAAGCAGGCGGTATCACCCAAGCGATCGGTGCTTACAGAGTAAAGGTAAACGGCCGCGACATCACATTCCTTGACACTCCCGGCCACGAAGCGTTTACCGCAATGCGTGCACGCGGTGCCAAGGCAACAGACGTTGCGATCCTCGTTGTTGCCGCAGACGACGGCATTATGCCCCAGACCATCGAAGCTATCAACCACGCAAAGGCGGCAGGCATTTCGATCATCGTTGCCATCAACAAAATGGATAAGGTCGGTGCAAACCCCGATGCCATAAAGCAAAATCTTACAGCTCACGACCTTGTGCCCGAAGAATGGGGCGGCGACACGATCTGTGTTCCCGTTTCCGCTCTCAAGCGTCAGGGTATCGACGAGCTTCTTGAAATGGTTCTTCTCGTTGCCGATATGCAGGATCTCAAGGCCAACCCCAACCGCGAGGCCAAGGGTATCGTTATCGAAGCAAAGCTCGACCGCGGACGCGGTCCTGTGGCAACCGTTCTTGTTCAGAACGGTACATTGCATCAGGGCGACGTTGTTATTGCAGGCACAGCTATCGGTCACGTTCGTTCTATGTGCGACGAAAACGGCAGAACCATGAAGGCTGCAGGCCCCTCTGTTCCCGTTGAGATCACAGGTCTTTCGGAAGTTCCCGAAGCTGGCGACGAATTCCGCGCAGTCGAGGACGAAAGAATGGCCCGCGAGCTTGTTGTAAAGAGAAAGAACGACGCCAAGGAAGAAGAATTCAAGGCGAACGCAAAGGTTTCTCTCGACACTCTCTTCGATCAGATCAACGAGGGTACAAAAGAGCTTGCCATCATCGTCAAAGCAGACGTTCAGGGCTCGGCAGAAGCGGTTAAGGCTTCGCTCGAAAAGCTTTCGAACGAAGAAGTCAAGGTTCGCGTTATCCATTCTGCCGTCGGCGGAATCAAGGAAAGCGACGTTATGCTTGCCGATGCTTCCAACGCCATCATCGTCGGCTTCAACGTCCGTCCCGACAAGGGCGCGACAGACTCTGCCGATCAGAAAAAGGTCGACATCCGCACCTACCGCATTATCTACGAATGTATCGAAGAGATCACAGCCGCCATCAACGGTATGCTTGCACCCGAATTCAAGGAAAACGTTATCGGTCATGCCGAAGTTCGTCAGACCATTCACGTTCCCAACATAGGATTTATCGCAGGTTCTTACGTTCAGGACGGTAAGATCACAAGAAATGCACAGATCCGCGTTGTACGCGACGGCATAGTTATCTATGAAGACAAGATCGCATCTCTTCGCCGTTTCAAGGACGACGTAAAAGAAGTTGCCCAGGGCTACGAATGCGGTATTGCGCTCGAGCGTTTCAACGACATCAAGGAGCACGATATTCTCGAAGCTTTCGTTATGGAAGAGATCAAGAGAGATATCAAGAACGAGCTCTGATAAATTAAGATCATTTCAGTTTCACCCCGCGTCTTTTTGGTATAAATCGGCGTGGGGTGTGCCATCATAATTGATGAGTAAAATAAAAACAACGGCCGCAAAAACCTTTTTTGCGGCACCACGGAAGGAAAACAAAATGCCATCAAGAAACAGAGGCTCTGCCTCTTTCAAAACCGCACGCATAAACGAAGAGATCGCAAGAGAGCTTAACGAGATCCTGCGCTCGGTGAAGGACCCGAGAATATCGGGCGCATTCATCAGCATAGTAAACGTTGACACCACTCCCGATCTCAAATACTGCAAGGTGCGCTTCAGCGTTTACAACGGCGATGCGGCACAGGCGGCAAAGGGACTTAAGAGCGCATCGGGATTTATCCGCCGCGAGCTTGCCCAGCGCCTTGATCTGCGCCTTACCCCCGAGCTTACCTTTATTCCCGACAACAGCATCGAACACGGTGCTCACATTTCCGCCATTATCGAAAGTTTGAAAAATGAAAAGGAAAATTAACTGATTCATGAAAAACGACCGAAGAAAAAACGCATCAACAGTCATCGAGCTTTCACTGATAATACTGCTGTGCACGATATTAGGCGTGCTTTTTGCGCAGTATTGTCTTTTGAAAAACACGGCGTCTGTTTCCACCGCAATCCACCCGGATCACAGCTTTTTGCAGAATAACGACACGTCCTCCGAGGATGATCTTTCATCCCCGGGTATCGTTGTGCCCGAATTTGTCGGTTTTGTATCCGATTCAAAACAGTTGACTCCGGTTTCTTCGGATGCACGGCGCAGATTTATTTCCGAAACAAAGCCATATATTCTGAACGCTTTTTCGGACATCAGCACCGTCATGGAGTTTTCGTCCGAATCGGCAAAAAATGAATATGTTGAAGATCTGATTCGCCAAAACGGCAGTTATCTTTATTTCAGATTTGCCCACGATCTTCCCGCAGGCTGCTTTGTGCCCGCGGTGGGAGGATATACCCTCGACAACATCTTCCACGCCTTCAACGTAAAGGATCTTTTTGTTTTCTGCAGTGAAACGGGCGAGATCTCGGGCATTGCCCTTGACAGCAACGGAAATCTCGCTTCTCTTTCGGTAAGAGACAGAAGCTCTCTTTCTTTTGAAAATTTCAGCACTGTCGATCTTTCGGACGGCATGGCAAGATTTGAATTTGTTTCTTTTGCCGACAAAAAATATCCCGTTCTTACCTCAACTGTGGCTTTTCGGAATATTGCGGCATATACTGATACCGAGGACTTCACCGCAAACGACGACGCGATCTCCTCTGTCCTTGACACCTTCGGATTCAACCCCAACAGCACCAGCTTTTACCGCACCGAAGGCAATATAACCTACGTTGAACAGGCAGGCGAATTTTCGATATCTTCAAAAGGAGATATCCGTTATTCATCCTCGGGAGAAGGCATACATCTTTCCGAATTTTTGTCGGAGCAAAAAGACACCTTCTCTTTTGAAGACAAGATAATCGCCGCCCGCTCGATAATTGAACACCTTGACAAGGAATTTTTCGGCGATTACGCATCGATCTGCTTAAGCTCTGTCACCTACAACGACAAGCTTCTCACCCTTGATTTTTCATACATGGCAGACGGGATACTTATTGAAGATGCAAAAAACTGCGCCACCCTTGTTTTTGATGATTCCTCCCTTACCTTTGCCACCGCAAACGCAAAAAGCTTTGCAAGGCTCGACAGCACCCACTCCGACATTCCGCAAAAGCTTCTCTTCGCCTTTTCGTCAAACCGATTTGACGAAAAAGCTCCTCCGAAAGGATTTCCCATGGTATATTCCCAAAGCGAAAACGCGGTGTATGTTGCGCGCAGTGCCGTGCTGTACAGCGAAGAAAATTCCACAAAGGAGGATGCAAGATGAACTGGCACAAAACCAACGTCGCACTCATAATCATCCTCGTACTTATAAACACATTCCTCGCCTTTACTGTTTTTGACACCTACAAGGACACAAAGATCTTGCCCGACAGATTTCTTCTTGAAGCAAAGGAAAACCTTGCCGCATCGGGAATCACCTTTGAAGAAGACGTTATAGACAAGGAATACGGCACAAAGACGATATACAAATATTCTTCGAGCATGATATTTGCCGAAGAAATGAAGGAAAATGCAAAATACACCCATCCGTGTCTGCTCTCTGCCCTTTCTTTTCTCTCGTCCCGAAGCAAGCAGGATATGGAAAACAGGGTCAGATACTTCGACGTCCCCGACGGAACATCGATTTCCGTTTCGGGAGAAGACGGCACCGTGAAAGCTTCGGCTATCATTACGGGTCAGACGGGTTTTGAATATTCCGACGCCCGTTTCAACAGTCTTGTCGTTCTGACGGAGATAAAAAATTCTCTTTCAAAACTGCCCGAAACTTCCGAAAAGCTCGAACTTCACAAGAAAATTTCCGATTTTTTCAAGGAAGTCTACGGAACAAAGATAAAAGCACGCTGTCTTGAAAAAAAAGAGCTTGACGGCGGCGAACTTTTTACCTGCATACTCACTGTTGACGGAGACGACATAAACGGAATGCCCGTTTGTTTTTACGTACGGGACGAAAAAATACTTCACGTCAGCGGAAATCTGTTTTTTGTATCTCCCGATGCCGAATATTCGGCAAAGCTTATTGACGGCATAAACATTCTTTACGGTATTCCGAGCTTTTGCGACGGGGACGTTTTGGTTTTGTCGCAAAAGCACGAATATTCCACCGTCAGCCTTGAAAACGACGGAGTTTATATTTTCCCCGTGTGGAGGATAGAATGTGAGACCGAAAGCGGCATTGAAAGACCTCTTTTCAACGCCCTTACGGGAGAATATATCGAACACAAATGACCTAATACAAGATTTTGTCTTATTTTTCACAAAAAATATTAAAAAAATTTGATAAACCTATTCCATTTTTGGAATAATAGTGTTATACTATACACGTATATCTGCGCAAGTGTATTTTTTGCCGATATACTGTGTCACACACTGTCTGCCTTTGGCAGATAACGAGCAAGTCAGGAGATAATTTGGATGGAAAAGGAAAAGTTAGTCATTAACGGCGGAAAGCCGCTAACCGGAGAGATCGAAGTCAGCGGAATGAAAAATTCCGCAGTTGCGATCATTTTCGGCACGATTCTTACCGAAGACAAATGCGTCATCGAAAATCTCCCCAACATCAGTGATGTAACCCATTCGCTCGCTATTCTTCAAAGCATCGGAGCGAAGGTTAAGCGTATAAACAAAACCACCTACGAAATAGATACAAGAAAGATAAAGCCCGGTTCTTCCCCTTATGACCTTGTGCGCAAAATGCGCGCATCCTATTACATTCTGGGTGCTGAGCTTGGCAGATTCGGCAAGGCGCACGCGGCATATCCCGGCGGTTGCGATTTTGGCACACGTCCCATCGACCAGCACATCAAGGGATTTGAAGCTCTCGGCGCAAAGATCGACGTGGAAAGCGCATACATCGACGCAGACGCCACCGCAAACGGCGGACTTGTCGGTGCAAACATCTACATGGACTGCGTAACCGTCGGCGCCACCATCAACATCATGCTCGCCGCCTGCAAGGCAAACGGCACAACTGTTATTGACAACGCCGCACGCGAGCCCCACGTTGTTGACCTTGCAAACTTTCTTAACGCTTCGGGCGCAAACATCACAGGCGCGGGAACAGACGTAATCAAGATAAAGGGCGTACAGAAGCTTCACGGAGTGAACTACGCCGTAATTCCCGATATGATCGAGGCGGGCACTTTCATGGTTGCCGCCGCCGCCACAGGCGGAGATCTTCTTATCACCAACCTCATTCCCAAGCACGTCGAATCTATTTCGGCAAAGCTTATTGAGATGGGTGTTAACGTTGAAGAGTTCGACGATTCGATCCGTATTTCAAGATCGGGTCCCCTTAACAAAATATCTGTTAAAACTCTGCCCTACCCAGGCTTTCCCACCGATATGAATCCGCAGATGTGCGTTCTCATGTGTCTTGCAGACGGCGTGAGCATGCTTTCGGAAGGTGTCTGGGACAACCGCTTCCGCTATGTGGAAGAGCTGATACTTATGGGCGCAGACATCAAGGTGGACGGAAAGCTTGCCGTCATTCAGGGCCCCACAGAATTTTCGGCAGCACCTGTCAAGGCAGTTGACCTTAGAGCCGGCGCCGCCATGATAATCGCGGGACTTGTGGCATCGGGCAAAACCGAGATCGAAAACATCCACCACATCCAGCGCGGATACGAGGACATTGTCGGAAAGCTCACAGGTGCGGGCGCAGATATAAAGCTTGTCACCGTCATCGACAACACCGACGCAATGCCTATTGCAAACTGAACGACAAAAAGCTGCTTTCATAACGAAAACAGCTTTTTTTGTTTTATATATTCCTTTGGCGTCATTTTGAATATTTCGCGGAATACGCGGTTGAAGCTTCGGATACTTCCAAATCCCACGGCAAGAGCGATTTCGGAAATGTTGAGTTCGGGATAGCGATGAACAAGCATCTGCGCGGCATACGAGCATTTGAGGCAGTTCAGCCAATAAGTATAGTCGTGTCCGCTGTTCTGCTTGAAAACGCGGCTGAGGTAGGCGCTGTTTACGCCGATGGCTTTTGCGGCTTCGGAAATTCCCGATATTTCGGAAAAATGCTCGGCGGTGTATTCCGCCGCCTTAATAAACGCATTGTCGCGGTGGTGCACCGTTGCAAAAAAACTGCATTTTTCATATATTTCTTTGCACAACGGAAAAAGGATCGACTGTGCGACAAGACGGTCGATGTTTTCGTCCTCGGAAAAAACTTCGTTCACATAGCAAAGGGTGCTTTGCCCAAGCTCACAAACCGGCTCTTTCGGAACGCTGTCCCCCACCTTGTCGCAAAAGCTTTCGGCAAAGTTTTCGGTGAAAACACATACCATACATTCCGAATCGGCGCCCTCCTCGAACGAATGGGACTGCAAGGGCAATATTATCGTTGCCTGACCCTCTTGTATATTTCTCTCTTTTCCGTCAACCGTCATTTTTACGCGACCTTTTGTTACACACACTATCTCGAACATCGGATGCAGATGAGAAATGCAACGGACGTTTTTGTGTCTGGCAAAAGAAACGTAATTGGCTCCATACTCGTTTAATATTGGCACGATATTCCTCCATGGTAAAATCATGGCTATAATTATATCATATTTGACTTGAATTTCAAGAGGTAATGTGTTAAAATTCAGCTATACCCTATATGGAGGCGAAACAGTTGTTTTATTACGGCCTTGTTTTTTTATTTGGCTTTTTCGGAAAATATTGTCAGGTAAAATTCGGCAGATCAGTCAAGAGCGTTTTTGATCTTCTTCTGTACGTTCTGATAACCGGAAGCATAGCATCGGTGTTTTTCTTTATAATGTCGGGCTTTAATATCAAAACAAATATTCCAACCACGATCTATTCCGTAATATACGCCGCCATAGTGGTATTGGTTCACTTTTCATCGCTCCTGCTTTATCGCGAGCTTGATGTTTCATCGGCAACCGTGCTGTCAAGCACCCTGACGCTTGTTATGACCTTTGTCGCAGGGGTTCTGTTTCTGAAAGAGTCGGTGGGAACATTCGATATTCTGCGGTGCGCCATAATGATAATGGCATCGGTACTTTTGCATTTTCCCCAATCAAAAAACAACAAGACGGGTTTGCATATCAACATCAAAGGACTATTGCTTGTTCTTGTCTATACAATGATCTCGGTTTCGGCATCTGTCATCGCAAACCTGTATTCAAAGGACGAAAGAGTGTTTGATTCAAACTCTTTCTTCTTTCTGACAAACGTTTTTGTTGTCATATTTATGCTGGCGGCAATAGTTTTTGTAACAAAAGGAAAAATGTCGCTGCTTTCACGCGAGCTTAAAGCTTTTTCGGCAAAGGGATATATTCTTACGGCGGCATCCACCGTGTCGTCAAACCTCGGATCGCTTGTGCAGATATTGATATTTGCAAGCGGAGACGGAATCACCCTTTACACCCCCATAGCAGGTGCCCTGGGTCTTATTTCCACAGGCCTTGTTGCTGTGCTTTTGAAGGAAAGACCAAAGATAATTCCCCTGCTTCTCGCCTGCGTTTCACTTTTTATAGGAATATTCTGAAATACATCCCAAAAAGGAGTTTTTTGTCATGTACAACTATCACAATTGCTCAACGCTTTTTGTTTCGCAGACCTGCGGACACGATGACTATTCGGGTCTTACTCCGCAAGTAAACGGTCACGACGGACCTTTCAAGACCATCGAGCGTGCCATTGATATGGTGGCGGAATTCCGCATCGGCGGAAATATGCGCCCCCTTACCATCGCTCTGTGCGACGATTATTATCTTTCTTCCCCCATCATCATCGATCCCAAAAATCTCACAGATCGCTTCGGCAGCTCCTACGGGCTTGACGGAATCACCTTCCGCTCCCACGGCAAGCGCAAAAAGCTTGTGGGAGGCATCAAGCTTGAAGGCTGGAAGAATGACACCTTCAACGGCAAGGCATGCATCAGCTGTCAGGTTGAAAAGGATCCCGACGGAAATCTTCCCGTATTCACAGACCTTATCGTGAACGGACAAAGGGCAGATTTTACACGCTTCCCCAAGGAAGGAACTCTTAAGGGTACCGCTGTTGAAAATCCCTGGCCGAGAAAGTGGGAGATCAATCATCCTTCAAAGTGGTTTGATGCCATTCCTTCCGACCTCGAAAACATCAAAGGAATCGAGGATGCCATCGTTTCTTTCTTCCATTACTGGATAGACGAGCATTCTCCCGTTGAAAGCTACGACAAAAAAAGCGGACGAATGGTCCTTAAATATCCTTCCCGCTTCAATCTTTCGGTACAGTATGATCCGCCTTTGACCTCCGACCTTCATTTTTACCTTGAAAATCTCCCCGAGTTTTTCGAAAGCAAAAACGAGTGGTATCTCGACAGAAAGTCGGGAGTAGTATATTACCTCCCGAAGGATGGGGTTACTGTCGAAAACATCGACGCCTACGCTCCCATCAGCAACAGTCTTTTTGAAGTAAGAGGCAATGCGGAAAAGCCCATCTACGACATCCGCATCACAAATCTTGATCTTTTGTGCACAAAGGGCGACTACGCCAGCCGCGGATTTGTTTCTCTTGAAGAAACAAGCGACGAGGTATACGCATCCGACGCACAGTCTGTCTGCCTTGCGGACGGCGCTTTGAACTATACATACGCCTGCGGATGCGAAATTTCAAATTGTCACCTTTACGGTCTTGGTGTACACAGCATCAACGTTACCAAGGGATGCCGCGACATTCGCATTGAAAACAATGTGATCGAAGAGTCGGCGGCAGGCGGTGTGCGTATTTTCGGCGGTGCGGCAGGATGTGAAGTCGCCGACGAAACAAGCAACATCTTCGTTCGCAACAACATAATCAAGAACATCGGTCTTCGTTATGAAGCTGCCTGCGGTGTGCTTATCTGTCACGCTCATGACTGTGAGGTTTCGGGCAATGAGATCTGCTACACCGGATACACGGGAATTTCCTGCGGTTGGGTTTGGGGTTACAATCCCAGCAACACCTACCGCAACCTTTTGAAGAACAACCACATTCACCACATCGGACGCGGAAAGATGTCGGATCTTGGTGGTATCTACACCCTCGGTCTCCAGAAGGGCACTGTCATTTCGGGCAACCACATCCACGACGTCACGAGCTTTAATTACGGAGGAAACGGCATCTATCTCGACGAAGGCTCGGGCGGAATCATTGTCGAAAACAATCTCGTTCACGACACAAGGACCGCTTCCTTCCTCATCCATTACGGAAAGGATAATATCATCCGCAACAACATTTTTGCTTTCGGATGGTTGAGCGTCGAGGTCGGCAGACGTGAAATGCACGAAAACATTCTTTTCGAACGCAACATCTTTGTAACCGAGGACAAGCCGCTGATTGCAAGATCTGATTTCAGCCCGTACATTGTTGACGGCAACAACAACATCGTTTTTGATACAAAGAACGAAAAGCCCACGATGCACGCTTCGAAAGAAACTTCTGTTTTCCACGCATCGCCCGAGTTTTGCGACGAGCTTAAAAAGACCTTTGGCGCAATCTTTTGCGATCCGAAATTTGTTGACGTAAATGCAAGAAATTTTGACCTTTCGGACGATTCGCCGGTGTTCGAACTTATCGGTTTTGAAAAGCTGAATATAAGATAACAAAAAAGCTTCCTGTTTTGGCAGGAAGCTTTTTTGTTATGTGCCAAACACTATGTATTGACAGTATATATTTTTCTGTTTATAATAAAAATATCATCACTCAATCAAAGGAAGGTTTTGAAATGAAAAAACTCTTTTCCGCCATACTCGCCGCGGCTATCCTTGTCGCCGCTTTGGCTTCGTGCTCGCATGATAAGTCAAAGGAAAACAATGGTGAGCAAGATATCAAGAGTGAAAACATTGAAAGCACAGGTGGGACCACAGACAACAAAGACATAATTCTTCCGAAAACTTACACAGAAGAAGAAACCCTTCACATCGACCTTTCAAATGACATAAAAGAGCAGCTTGACAGCAAAGCCGATGTAAAATGCATCGTTATCTCAAGCGGTGCAGAGTCTATTCCCGACAACGCCTTTGCAGAATGTAAAGGCATAGAAAAGGTTGTTATTCCGTCGGGAATAACGCAGATCGGTGTCAACGCATTTACGGGATGCTCGGCACTTTGCGAGGTGATTTTTCCCGACACTCTGACCTTCATCGGGGCAGGGGCTTTTTGCGGTTGTACGGCTCTCTCCGAGATCGCGCTTCCGGACAGCGTAACAACAATCAGGGACTACGCTTTTTCGGCATGCACCGCCCTTGAAAAAGCCGAAATTCCAGGAAGTGTCAAAGAGATTGAAGCCGACGCTTTTTCGCACTGCACAAATCTTTCGGACGTTTTGATCCACAAAGGAGTAGAAAGCATCGGCTCAAACGCGTTTTTCGGCTGCACTTCTCTTGAAAGCATCTCAATCCCCGACAGTGTAACGCAGATTGGTGCAGGAAGTTTTCGCGGATGCTCGGCATTTTCCGAAATCTTTATTCCGCACAGCGTAACAAAGATTTACACCGGTGCTTTTTCGGATTGCCTGTCGCTTGAAAAAATCGATGTGGATGAAAACAACGGCATTTACTCTGCAGAGGACGGCGTGCTTTTCAACAAATACAAAACCATGCTCGTCGCGTACCCTGCGGGCAAAAGCGATATGGCATATACAATCCCTGAGAGCGTAACTTTTATCGGCAATGAAGCGTTTTTTGCAAACACCCACGTTGCCGAGATAGTCATTCCCGAAAGCGTGACCGCCATAGATTGGTGGGCTTTTTCGGGATGCACATCCCTTGCAAAAATTGCCGTTCCCTCAAATGTTACAGCTATTGGCACATACGCCTTTGAAAACTGTACGTCACTTTCGGAAGTGACGTGGGGCGACAAGATCTGTACGATCAACGAATATGGAACCCTCAAAGAAAAACAATAAGACAAAAGCTTCCTGTTTTGGCAGGAAGCTTTTTTATGACGGAATTATTTGTTGCCCGAAAGCTCTTTCAGTTTTTCCTTTATCGCCTCAAGGGCGGCTTTCGGATCGTTTATATTTTCAACTGCCGTTTCCATCGGACAAAAGCCGGTGTTCGTTCGGTTGCGTATGGCGGAAACGAGGGTGGAAAAGCTGATTTCAACGCCGTGATTTTTAAAAACCTGAAGCGCCTTTTCGCTGATAACGTCGGCATATACGCATTTTATTCCGAGAAGAACGTAAAGAAATGCCGCCGCCTTGCCCACCACCTTGTCTGCGGCGCAAAGACCTTTTGTATCTATGCCGTCGGCAAGATACGAAAGAAGTGGCTTCACTCCCCTGTCGCGGCTCTTAAATATTCTTTCTCCGTCGGTAAAACAGCAAGTAAGCTCCTCTGCTATGAGGAGCTCTTTTGCTTTTTCAAGATTCTTATTCATGCTTTGTGAGGCTCTCAACGTAAAAGAGAGTGAGGGGGATCATCGTCCACTGCAAAGCAAGACCGAAAAGACCTGTCTTTACGCTTGTGATAACAGACACGGGTGCGATCTTTGTGGCATCGAAAAGATAGAAAGCAACGGCAAGGGCGGCAAGTCTTACAACTCTGCCTGCAAGCTGCGCAACAACTACCTTTGCAACAGAGGGCATCTTAACCCCCGAAACAAGACCTGCAAAAAGTCCGTAAGCACAAAGCTCGAGCATCATAAAGGGAAGGTTTGCGACAAAAGGCATACCTGTAAGCGCAAAGCTTGCAAGAGGCGAAAGCGCACCTGATACTGCGCCTGCACAAGGACCTGCAAAAAGTCCGACAAGGATCACCGGCAGATGCATGGGAAGGAATATCTCACCAAGAGAAGTGCCGAGTCCCGATGCCGCACCGAGAATGTGGAATATCTGAGGAATAACCACCGCGCACACAACAGAAACAAGTGTGGCGATCGTTTTTGCTTTTAAAGAAAGAGTTTTTTTGTTTTGTAAGACCTTTGTAGACATAAGATCTGCTCCTTTCGGATATTGATTTTTATAATTTCATTTTAACACCAATGTGTGAATATTTCCACACATTTTTTTGGTTTTGTATATTATTTTCTCGGAAAATTGTTTACTCTCGTTCTGTATTCGGTCGGGGTTTCGCCCGAAAGCTTGGTGAATATGCGGGAAAAATAGTGCTGATCGTCAAATCCCAGGTCCGAACTTACGGTTTTTATTGAAAGCTCGGGGGCGTTTAGAAACATTTCCTTGGCGCGGTTTATCTTGAACTCTGTGATATATCTGTTGGGAGTGGTGGAAAACTCGCTTTTGAAATACCGTGTCAACTGCGATTGGGACATATTGCAACAGGCACACAGATCCTCGACTGTTATCTTTTTTGAATAGTTCTGCTTGATATACCACACGGCTTTTTTCAGATGGTGGGTTACCTCGACGATCTGGGTGTCGGCATCGTACGAGCCGAGCTTTTCGCAAACAGAGCGAGATATGGTGGCAAGCAGTTCGCAAAGATACACGGCGATGTACAGATAGTTATCCGCCTTGTACTTTGTCAGAAGCTTTTCGATCTTTTCGCCCACCTCAAGAATTTTTTCTTTTTTGCAATCAGAATGGGGGACAAGATAAATATCTGTCATTTCCGAAACAAAAAGGTTGTTTGAATTAAGAAGCGATTCCTCAAGCTTTTTCTTTTTTTCCGCCATCTGTTGCGCCGCCTGAGAAAAGCTTTTTTCCTCCACCTTGTGCGCAGTTGAAAAGTGCACATACAAAAGCTTGCACATCTCGTCCCCGACTGACGTGCGGGTGTAGCTCTGATTTGCGGGAATAAAAACGCTTTCGCCCTTCGAAAGGCGGAGAGTTTCGCCGTTTGTTTCGATGTTACAGCTTCCGTCAAGGCTGAACATGAGGATATTGTACGGATCCGCCGCCTTCCACGTGTTGTTTCTGACGACGATATAGGAATTTTCTATTTTGGGCAAAGCGGCAACATCAAAGCAAAATACCAATATATCATCCCCTTTTTTCAAGCACATGACGGTTTTGTCCACCAAAACGCCTGTTATGTCTATGTACAAGTTTACCACAAATTTTTATAATTGTAAATAACAAAATAAATTTTCGGAGGAACTTTTTATGCAGAAGAAATGGAAAGTTGCCGTTATCGGCAGCGGAACCTTTGCAAACTGGCAGTATTTTCCCAACGTAACAAAAGAAGCAAACGCAGAAATCGTTGCGGCTGTTGACATCATTCCCGAACGCGCCATCGAGGCTTGCGAAAAATACGGCATTCCCAATTGGTACGAAAACGTATACGATCTTATCGAAAAGTGCGATTTTGACATTGCCATCGACGCCGCCTCTATCCAAGCACATCACGAGATCAACATGGCGGTTCTTTCGGCAGGCAAGCACCTTATCACCCAAAAGCCTGCGGCTCCCACCGTTGAACAGCTGACAGAGCAGATCGAGCTTGCAAAGAAAATGAACGTAAAGTTCGTTTGCGTGCCTATTCACCCCATGCGCTACGACCTTAACTTTGCAAAGCAGATGATAAAGGACGGCACGATCGGCGAGCCGTATTATGCAAAGTGCAACCTTTCGCACGGCGGCCCCGAATATTTCCAATATCGTGATTCCGACCCCTCGTGGTTTTTTGATCCCGGAGCAGGCGCTCTTGTGGATATGGGCGTTCACGGTCTGCAGATCGTTACCTCCATCTTTGGCCCCGCAAAAGCTTTTGCCTGCATGGCAAAGGTGACCACCCCCATAAGAGAAGTCCGCTCGGGCAGCTTTGACGGCAAAAAGATAAAGACCGACAAGATCCCAGACCACTACGTTATCACTCTTGATTACGGCGAAGGAAAAATGGCTATGGTTGAAACAGGCTTTTCCGAAAAAGCGTCCCGTTCACCCCAGCTTGAGATCTTTGGCGAGCGCGGAACCATTTCTTTCACAAAGCCTTATATGACAAACCCCGCACCCGAAGTTTACATTGACTGTCCCGAAAAGGGTATCCGCGGATGGATGAACCCCGACGAATGGGTTGCTCCTCCCAAAAAGCTCATCAGCCAGTGCTGCTGTCTTGCCGACATCATCGACGCCATCGAAAACGACAAGACCCCCGTGCTCTGCCCCGAACACGCAAGACACGTGCTCGAGATCATGACAAAGATCCCGCAGGCGATCGAAAGCGGATGCACAGTAAAGCTTGAAACAACTTTCTGAGGTAAATGAAAATGAAAAAATACCGTGTTGCCTATATCGGCATGGGACACATACATCTGATAAATCTTTCGCACGATTTTTCCCGTCATCCCAACATGTACGAGCTTGTGGGAGTTGCCGAGATACCATCGCAAATGCACAACCGAGATATGCACACCAAGCTGAACAAGCCCACCGACGTAGAGCTTGAGATATGGGACGACTACAAAGAGCTTCTTGCGGCAGACATCGACATCGCCGTTATCTGCACCGACATCAAAGATCACGTTGAGATCGCCGAAGAAACCCTTGGCATGAATATCCACACCGTCATAGAAAAGCCCATGGCGTGCAATATGGCGGATGCGAAAAGAATATACAAAGCGTACAAGAAAAGCACAGCAGAACTTATTGTAAACTGGCCCATCGCGTGGTTTCCTGCCTACAACAAGGTAAAGGAGCTTGCAGATTCGGGCATTGTGGGCGATATTCTGCGCGTTCAGTATCGCAGCCCCTGCACCATCGGTCCTTACAAATTTTCCGAGCATCCCATTGAAGAGCTTGAAAAGCTGTGGTGGTACAAGCACGATCGCGGCGGCGGATCGATATGTGACTATGCGGGCTACGGTTGCGTGCTGACCACCTGGATAACCGGAAAGACCGCAAAAAGAGTTGCGGGAATGAAGAAAAACTTCACCATGAAAGCTTTTCCCGACATCGAGGACTATTCGGTGTTCTCAATCGATTTCGGCGACTGCGTTGGATTGATCGAAGGCTCGTGGTCAACAATGAGCAACGGCGAGATCAAAACGGGTCCCATCGTTTACGGCTCGAAGGGCGTTATCGTTGCCGACAGATTTGATCCCGAAGTAAAAGTTTACACCGACATCATCCCCTACGTTCCATCTCCCCCCGCAAATCAGGTTTTCCCGACAGGCGGTCCTCTTGAAATAAAGGACGATGCGGCGGCAAACCTTTACAACCACCTGGAAAACGGCACGCCTATAAACGAGATGATAAGCGCCGATTTCAACATGAAGGTGATGGCGGCGTTTGATGCGGGCATCCGCTCTTGTGAAAGCGGCATGATCGAAAACATAATCGAACCCTTTGAAGACTGAAAGGAGAAGAAAAATGAATAAATTAAGAGTTGCGGTCATCGGCACCGGTATGATCGCCAACAGTGCACATTTTCCCGCCCTCAACATTTTGAGACAAGAAGGTCTTGTGGACGTGGTTGCGGTCGCCGACATCCGCGAGGAGGTTGCGGCAGAAACCGCAAAAAGACACG
>JAFYUZ010000058.1 GCA_017549365.1 Clostridia bacterium | reverse complement strand
CCTTCAGAGAGCAAAGATATTCACAAAAATCGGAAAAGAAATGACAATTGCCATCCGCGAGGGCGGACCTGATCCTGCTTCCAACTCGAAGCTTAAAGACCTTATCACCAAGGCAAAGAGCAACAACGTGCCCAACGACAACATCGAAAGAATCATCAAGAAGGCATCCGGCGGCGACGACACGGCAAACTACGAAACACTGAACTACGAAGGCTACGGCCCCAGCGGCGTTGCGGTTATCGTTGAAGCCACCACAGACAACAGAAACAGAACAGGCGCAGATATGCGTCACTATTTCGACAAGTTTGGCGGAAACCTCGGTCAGACCGGTTGTGTATCCTACCTCTTCTCGGACAAGGGTCTTATCGTTATTGAAGACGACGGCATCGACGAAGAAAAGCTGATGGACGACGCTCTTTCGGCAGGCGCAGAAGATATTCTTTCCGAAGAAGGCGCTTTTGAGATCTACACCGCTCCCGAAGATTTTTCGAACGTTTGCGAATATCTTGAAAACGCAGGCTACAAGTTTGCATCGGCAGAACAGACCAAGATCCCCGCAAACTACGTTACCCTTACAGAAGAAGATGACGTAACAAAGATGAACAGGCTTCTCGAAATGCTCGAGGACAACGACGACGTTATGAACGTTTGGCACAACTGGGAAAACGAGGACGAATAATTATGAAAAGAATAACATCGCTTTTGCTCGCATCTGTTATTTGTCTTTTTGCCTTTGCTGCCTGCACCTCGCAGGAAAGCACAAAGAATGTTGAAGTATTTATCATAAACCAGATCGACGACGAAACTCTTTCGGACACTCTTTCACTTCCCGACGCATCAGCCGCCGGCGAATATTTCAGACAGCTTTGCAACAAGAACGATTTTGAGATCGTTGGAATTGACGAAGGCTACGTTACAAGAGTTGAAGGACTTGAAAACAACGACACAAACGCCTGGATGTTTTACGTAAACGGCGAGCTTTGTGACGTTGGAGTCAAGGATTACGTTCCCTCAAACGGCGACAAGATCGAGCTTATCTACCTTGACTGGACACAGATTTCTTTTGAATAAAAAGACAAAAAACAAAGCAGGAAAAACCTGCTTTGTTTTTTTACGTAATTTTTGAAAAAACGCGAAAAAAGCGGAACTTTTACGAAAAAAATCCGTCTATTATCTTGAAAGGTAAAAAACCAAAGGGCGGCAAAAATAAAAAAATCGGCTGCGTCATAAAAAGTGACGCAGCCTTGATTTTCGTATTTACATATCGTAGATCTCTTTGTCGATCTCGACAATGGCGGATCTGAAAAACTTCAGAACGTCAAGTGTGCGGGCAACCGCGTCGAAATAGATCACAAAGTTGGATCTGTCTTTTCTGACAAGCATGAAATAGCGGCGCTTTGACTTTTTGCTCGAGCAGAAATCGTAGCTCTTGCTGACATTTTTGCTTTCGATATATTTTGCAGTGTCAGAGTTGTAAGGCGCAATTCTTTCAACTTCGTCAAGCGAGATCGTGAATATCTCTTTTCTTGTGCGGGCGCCGTAGATTGCATCAAACTCGACCTGGGCAGACGCGATGATGTATTCGTACTCTATCTTGAGTCTTGATGAGGCAAAGAAATATCCGACACCGCACACGCCAATAACGATGATTTCGAATGTTGGTGCATAGATTATCCAACCGCACACAGCGGCAGTACCCACAACAAAGAGTGCAAGAAAGAATAATATAAGTATGATCCTTTTGAAAAGCAACTTGCCTTCGCACTTTACAGCGCAGGTATATTCGGCATAGTTCATGCTCAAAGCTTCATTTTCGTCTCTCTTCAACAAAATTTATCTCTCCTTTCGACAAATATTTTACCATATATTTGGAAAAAATGCAATAATGATATTGAAAAAAATAAAATAAAATGATATAATAATTAAGTATGCGAAATAATATGCTCTACGGAGGCGACATAATTGACAAGATTTAAAAGAATTCTTACATTTTCGGCAGCGGCTCTTGTTCTGACCGCCGCCTGCTCCTGTGAAAAGAAAGCCGAAAACACAGATGGCGAAATGACAGATTCTTTGGAAAACACAGAACAAAACGAACAAAATGACATAAACGCTGACGTCACCGAATCGGAAAACGAAGAAACCCCCGATGCGATTCCCGAAACCGACGAAGAAAAAGAACAGGAGAAAGAAGAGATTCCTCCCGTTACCGAACCCGCAAACCCGTTTGAGGGCGAAACGCTCGAAAGCTTTTACGGCTCTGCCGCTTTTGTCGGCGACTCTGTTATGCACGGTCTGCAGCTTTATTCGGCAAGAGGAATAACCGCAACCACAGGTTCCACTTTCCTCACCCTTTCAAGCTTTGCGGCGCGCCACGCGCTTTCGGAAGTTTCCGAAAAATCTTACCACCCACTTTATCAGGGCGAAAAAATGAAGACCGAGGACGCTCTTGCTCTTGCAGGCGTTGATAAAGTTTTCATAAGCTTGGGTCTTAACGACGTCAGAGTAACACCCAAAACCTACTATGAAAACTACGTTGAATTTATCGGCAAGATAAAGGAAAAATGCCCCGATATCAAGATATTCATCGTCAGCACCACTTATCCCGTGGAATCTCCCAACCCCAACAAGATGGACAGAGCCACAGCACTTGACTACCGCAATCAGCTGTATGACCTGAATTTCCGTCTGAATGCATGGTGTGCCGAGAACGGCGGATATTTCGTTGACGTCATGTCCCCCTTAATCAGCGAAAACGGTTTTCTTGCAGACGAATATACCAGCGATAATTACGTTCATCTGACAAACAAGGCATATACCATTTGGGAACAGACTCTTATTGATTACGCAACAGCCCTTATCGAATCGGGAAAAGCCCCCGTTTCGTTCCCCTCAATCCCTCTTGATACCACAGAATAGCCCGCACCCGAGCCGGTTGTTGAAGAAAAGCCACAACAAGTCACCGTGTCGGAACAAGCATCTACATATTAAAATACCTCGGAGGTAACCAATGAAAACTAAAAAGCTTTTAACACTTCTTCTTTGCATCGCACTTCTTGCAGTTTCACTTTGCGCCTGCACAAAAACCACCGAAAACAGCGACGGCGACATCGATCAGAATGCAACCGACGTTGCCGCATCCGAAATATACTTTAACGACATAATCGACGTTATCGACGCCGTTTACGCTCCTTCCGAAAACGGAATGTACGTCATTGACGAAGCAAGCGTTTCGGGCGAGTTTGGCGATCTTGATATGTCCTATTTTTCAAAGGTTTATGCCTACGGCGAGCTTGAATATCCCAACCTTGACAGAATATTCCTCGGTCTTGCCAAGGACAAGGACAGCCTTAAAGCGGCAACAGACGCTCTTAACGCTTTCCCCGGCAAGCTCATCGAGATCTACAACGACTATGACGCAGAAGCCGCAAAGCAGGCTGAAAGCGCCGCCACAAAGACCACAGGTCTTTTCGTGTGCTTCGTTGTTCACGAAGATTGCGACGGTATTGTAAAGACGATCACCGATGCCATAGATTATTCCAAAGGTCTTGCCGAGAAGGAAGACGTTGACAACACCATTTCCTCGGTTATTGACGAAAAGAAAGGAAACTGAAATGAATAACACTCTTAAGCAGCTCACATTTAAAACAGACTGCGGTCTTGCAAAGTCCCGCCCTGTCTTCTGTATCGTTATGGACGGTATCGGTATTGCTCCCGATTCTCAGGGCAACGCCGTAAAGAACGCTCTTACCCCCACTCTTGATATGCTTATGTCCAAATATCCCATGCTCAAGCTGAAAGCACACGGCGTTGCCGTTGGTCTTCCCTCTGATGACGACATGGGCAACTCGGAAGTTGGACACAACGCCCTTGGCGCAGGTCAGGTTTTTGCACAGGGTGCAAAACTTGTTACAAAATCGATCGAATCGGGCGCAATGTTTGCATCCGAAGCGTGGAAGCAGATCGTATCGGTTAAGGACAGCGGAAAAACACTTCATTTCCTCGGGCTTTTCTCTGACGGAAACGTTCACTCCCACATCGACCACCTCAAAGCTATGATCGTACGCGCAAAGGAAGACGGAGTTAAGACTGTTCGCGTTCACATCCTTCTCGACGGACGTGACGTTGGCGAAACATCCGCTCTTGAATACATCAACCCCTTTGAAGAATTTCTTGCTTCGGTAAACGATGCATCCTTCAACGCAAAGATCGCATCGGGCGGCGGAAGAATGAACATCACTATGGACAGATACGAAGCAAACTGGGCAATGGTTGAACGCGGCTGGCACACACACGTGTTGGGCGAAGGCAGAACTTTTGCCAGCGCAAAGGAAGCAGTTGAAACTTACAGAGCCGAAGTGGGTTGCATTGACCAGGATCTTCCCGCTTTCGTTATTGCCGAAAACGGCGAACCCGTGGGCAAAATCGTTGACGGCGACAGCGTTGTTTTCTTCAACTTCCGCGGCGACAGATCGATTGAAATATCCAAAGCCTTTGACGACAAGGACTTTGACAAGTTTGACAGAGTAAACTATCCCAACGTAACATACGCAGGTATGCTTGAATATGACGGCGACCTTCACATTCCCTCGCGCTACCTTGTATCTCCCCCCGAGATCACAGGCACCCTTGGCGAATATCTTGCAAACACAGGCGTTACACAGTACGCCCTTTCCGAAACACAGAAGTACGGCCACGTAACATATTTCTGGAACGGAAACAAGAGCGGCAAGTTTGACGAAAAAACAGAAAAGTACGAAGAGATCCTTTCTGACGTCGTTCCCTTTGAACAGCGCCCCTGGATGAAGTGTGCCGAGATCACCGACAGACTTATTGAAACCGCAGAGGGTGGCGAATACCGCTTTATGCGCGTAAACTTCCCCAACGGCGACATGGTTGGTCACACAGGTAACTATCTTGCCACCATCACTTCTGTTGAGGCTCTTGACCTTTGCCTTAAGAGAATTCTTGATACTGTTGACAAGCTCGGCGGCGTTGCCCTTATTACCGCAGACCACGGAAACGCTGACGAAATGTACGAGATAAACAAGAAGACAAAGGCTCCCGCCACAAACGAGGACGGATCTTTCAAGGCAAAGACCAGCCACACCCTTAACCCTGTTCCCTGCATTATCTACGACAACAAGTTTGCAGATCTTTACACAGTTAAGGAAGACAAGGGCACCTTCGGCCTTTCGAACGTTGCCGCAACACTTGTCAACCTTATGGGCTACGAAGCTCCCGAAATCTGGGACGAAAGCATGATCGAAGTAAAATGATCGCCCTTTCCGACAACAAGCCAAAAGTTTCACTTTGCACCCTCGGGTGCAAAGTGAATCAATATGAATCACAAGCAATCGCCGAGGACTTTGAAAGACTCGGCTTTTCGTTATCCTCTTTTGACGAAAAGTGCGACGTTTACGTTATAAACACCTGCACCGTCACGGGAGAAAGCGACAAAAAATCGCGGCAGATGATAAGAAGAGCGCGAAAAAACGGCGGTGAAGACGCTCTTGTTATTGCCATCGGATGCTTCACACAGGCACAAAAAGACGATATTGCAAAGATCACCGAGCTTGACGCGGCATTTGGAAATTCAGACAAAAGTCAGGTGGCTCAGTTCGCGTGCGACATTTTAAAAGATCGGGACACGGCGAAATTTTGCAACAAAATCTGCGACATTTCAAAATTTTCCGAATACGATCGGATGAGCATAACCCACTCGGAGCGCACGCGAGCTTTTGTAAAAATAGTTGACGGATGCGAAAACAAGTGCACCTATTGCATAATTCCGAGCGTCAGAGGTAAGATTCGTTCGAGAGATCTCGACGATATTATAAAAGAGCTTTCGGTGCTTGCGGATGCGGGCTACAAGGAAGTTGTTCTTACAGGAATTGAAACGGCGGCATACGGAAAAGATCTTTGCGGTTGCAATCTTGCACAGCTTCTCAAAGAAGCCGACAAGGTAAAAGGTATCGAGCGCATACGTCTTGGTTCTCTTGAACCCACTGTTATAAAAGACGAGCTTGTCCGCGCCCTTGCATCAATGAAGCGCGCCGTGCCCCATTTTCACCTGTCACTGCAAAGCGGAAGCGACAGTGTACTGCGGGGGATGAAGCGAAAATATAACACAAAGCAGTTTTTTGACGCGATAACAAAGCTTAAAGAACACATTCCCGACGTCACCTTTACCACCGACATCATCGTGGGATTTCCGGGCGAGAGCGAAGAAGCCTTTGCCGAGACGTGTGATTTTGTGAAAAAGTGCGGATTTCTTTACGTCCACATTTTCCCCTATTCAAAGCGCAAAGGCACGCCTGCGGCGGATTTTCCCGATCAGTTGACCGAGAGTGTAAAAAAAGAACGCGCCGCAAAACTTAAAGAAGTGATGCTTGAAACGCGCAACGAAGTACTTAAAAGCTTTGACGGAAAAGAGACCACCGTCATTTTTGGAGAGAAAAACTCCGACGGCTTTTTTGCGGGGCATACTCCCCACTATATCGAAGTTTTTCTGCCGAAAGAATCAGACCGCGACCTGTCGTCCGAGATGTGCAGATGCAGATTGCATTACCAAAAAGACGAAAACGGTCACGGATATATGGTGTGCGATATAATTTAATCAAAGAAAAAAGGAGACTTCCGATTTTCACGGAGTCTCCTTTTGTTGTTATTTGTTTTTGTCGAGCGATTCGATGAAATCACAAAGACTTCTTGTCGATTCGGGCTTGCGCAGAATGTCAATGTTACTGCGCATTTGCGACGCTCTTATGGGATTTATTGACATCTGATACATGATCTCATCGATGCCGCAGGTCTTTGTGACGGCGCACGCCGCACCGCTGTTGAGGAAAAATTCCTGATTACGTTCTTCCTGGCCCGGGATAGGATTTGCAAGTATCATCGGCAGGCGCATGGCAAGAGCCTCGGAGGTGGAAAGTCCGCCCGGCTTTGTGATTATACAATCGGATGCCGCCATCAGCTCGTCGACGTTGCTGACAAAACCGAAGGTGAGAAAAGTTTTTTCGGTCCGCATCTTATCGACCTGTGCCTTTGCGGATGCATTGCTTCCGCAGACGACGATGGTTTGAAAATCGGATTGTACGGCATCAAGCTTTGAAACGGTTTTTCTGATGTTGCCATATCCCATACTGCCGCTCATTAAAAGCACAGTGGGTTTATCGGGATCAAGCCCCAGCTTTTTGCGCGTTTCTTTTTTGTCGTAATTGCAGTTTGCAAACTTCGGGTCGATCGGGATTCCGATGGGAAGTATCTGCTCTTCGGTGAAGCCTTTTTTCAGCGCCTGATATTTCAGAAACTCGTTGGCAACCACAAGGTAGTCGAAATGGATTGCCTGCTCCCAATACGGATGAACGTGATAGTCGGTTACGATGCCGATGTTGGTGGAATGGATTATACCCTTTTGCTTCAACACTTCGACCATGGCCGCCGCAAAGCAATGGGTTGTGACGATTACGTCGGGATCGTATTCTTCGAGGTACTTGCGAAGCTTTGACGAAAGGATGGTGCTTACCGCCTTCATACTGCCGGGATCGTCAGAATTCTTTTTTCTGTGCTCGGCGAGGCGATAGAAGGATGCATAGGGTTTTGATGCGTATTTGGTTGAAAGCTTGTAGCCGTCGTCAATAAACTTTGCAAGAATTTTGTTTATGTATTCAAAGGCATCGAGAAAATCGCATTCGATACCCTTGTCTTCAAGCATTTTTATGATTGCTTTTCCGGTACTGTTGTGTCCCTGACCGCAAGTGACCGAAATTACAAGGACTTTCATAAATATCCCCCTTGTATAATTCTGTATTTTGTGTTACAATAATAAAAGCGAAGCTGTTTCATATAATATATCATTCCATAAGATAATTATACTACAAAAAGTCGAACAATTCAATAGAATTGTATTGATTTCGTCAAATTTCTTGTGAAAGAATTTTATTTTCGCAAACCCTATGGTATTCGTTTATCACCGCCTGCTCTATCACCCGACGAGAGGATGAATTGATCGGATGGATTATGTCGACAAACTCGCCGTTTCCCCTTCTTTTTGCGGGCATCACAACGATGGTCTTGCTTTTTGCACGCACAAGCTTTATGTCGTGCACGGCTATCGAATCGTTTATGGTTATTGAGCAAACCGCCTTAAGCGGCTCTGTTTCGAAGATCTTTCTGAATTTCACATCTGTAACTTCAATCTGCATACATATCACCTCTTTGCAGAATAGTTTCTGCAAAAGAGCGATTTTTATACGCACGAAAGGATCATATCATGTCTGACCTTATTTTGCTTGATAAAATCAAAAAAGCTTATTTCGTAGGCATCGGCGGCGTAAGTATGTCGTCACTTGCCATAATTTTAAAAAACCGCGGTGTCGACGTTTGCGGCTACGACCTTAATCATTCGACAAACACAGAAATGCTTGAAGAGCTCGGCATTGTTATTGATTACGAGCACGATCTTTCAAAACTTTCGGGGGTTGACACCGTTGTGTACACCGCCGCAGTTACCGAAAAGACAGCTCCCGAGCTTTCTTTTGCAAAAGAAAACGGCATAACTCTTCTGACCCGCGCCGAGCTTTTGGGACTTGTGACGGGAGCATACAAATATTCCGTCGGCGTTTCGGGAACCCACGGAAAATCGACCACCACGGGCATGATCGCATCGGTTTTTCTTGCCCACGATGCACAAAGCTCGGTTATTTCGGGTTGTGCCATACCGCAGATAGGCTCGTCGTACAAGATAGGAAAAGGCGACCGAGTGGTATTTGAAGCCTGTGAATACAAGGATTCTTTTCTTTCCATGCGCCCGTCGCTTAAAGTTATTCTCAATTGCAAGCTCGACCACGTTGACTATTTCAAAGATATCGAACAGATAAAATCCTCTTTCAGATGCTACGCAGAAACCCCAAACGAAAATCCGCAGGCGGATAACATGGTTGTGGCAAACCTTGACTGTGAAAACACGGTTGATGCAATGAAAGACTGCAAGGCAAAGGTTTATTTTTACTCCACAGAAAAAGATGCCGATTTCTGTGCAAAGAACATCAAAATTGTCGATGGTTGCGGAATTTTTGACGTTTACTCTTTCGGCAAACCTTGCATCACGGGAATAAAATTGCAGGTACCGGGACTTCACAACGTATCCAACGCCACCGCAACGGCAGCAGCAGCTATTTTAAGCGGTGTTTTGCCCGACACGGTGAAAGAGGGCCTTGAAGCTTTCTGTGGCGTTTCAAGGCGTTTTGAACGCAAAGGAAGCATCCTCGGCGCCGACGTTGTGGATGACTACGCTCACCACCCCGACGAGATCGAGGTTACCCTGAACACCGCAAAAACGCTGAACAAGCGCCGCATAATCTGCGTTTTTCAACCCCATACCTATTCAAGAACCAAAGCCCTGCTTTCCGATTTTGCAAGAACTCTTTCTATCGCCGACAAGGTGATCCTTGCCCCCATCTACCCTGCCCGCGAGCAGAACACCTACGGCATATATTCCGAAGACCTTGCAAGCCTTATTGATGAAGCAGAGGTGATAGACGGATTTGACAAGATTGCGGAAAGACTGCGCGAAGTGATAGAAAAGGACGATCTTGTTATCACCATGGGAGCGGGCGAAGCTTATAAGGCGGGAGATATACTGCTTTCAAAAGGCTGATTTCGGATGTATCGTTCAAAATGTCATAAATTTGGCTTTTTCTCGCCAAAATTAACAATTTGTTAATCAAAGTGTTGCCATATTATTGTAACATATTATTAAGTGCTGTGTTCGTTTTATCAGTGCGAATTATCATTATTTGGAGGTAAAAATAATGGCAGAAACAAAAGACGCAATCCTCAATAAATTTGAGTCTAACCAGGAAGAAGTTGTTGTTGACGCTTCTAAGAAAGTAAAGGTTGGTATCATCGGTACAGGTTGGATCGCTGAAGCTCACATCAGAAGCTATCAGAACCAGCCCGACGTTGAAGTTGTAGCTCTTGCAGACCTTATCCCCGGCAAGGCTGAAAAGTTTAAGGCTACATGGAACGTTGAAGGTGCAAGATGCTACGAAGGCGACAACGCTCACCTCAAGATGCTCGAAGCTGAACAGCTCGACGCAGTAAGCGTTTGTACATACAACAGAACTCATGCTGTTTGTACAATCGACTCCCTCAAGCACGGTGTTCCCGTACTCCTCGAAAAGCCTATGTGCGTAACTCTCGAAGAAGCTATCGAGATCTGCAAGGCTGAAAAGGAAACAGGCAAGATCGTTTCTGTTGGCTTCCAGCCCAGATTTGACGTTAACATGAAGCAGGTTAAGGCTGTTGTTGAATCCGGCGTTCTCGGTAAGATCTATTACATCCAGACCGGCGGCGGAAGAAGACACGGTATCCCCACACCTTTCGGTACATCCTTCATCGAAGACAAGACAGCCGGTCTCGGCGCTCTGGCTGATATCGGATGCTACTCGCTCGATATGGTTCTTAACGCAATCGGCTATCCCAAGCCTTTGAAGGTTTCCGGCTACAAGTCTGACTTCTTTGGCAAGAACCCCGAATACTACAAAAACCCCGATCATCCCGAATACGCTGAACTCTTCGGTGTTGACGACTTCGCAGCTGCATTTGTAAGACTCGAAGGCGACATCATCCTCGACTTCAGAATTGCTTGGGCTATGAACATGGATACATCCGGCGACACCCTTATCTATGGTACAAAGGGCGGTTTGCGCATTCCCTCCACAGAATGCTGGAACGGCACAATCGGCGGTCCTATGACTATCTACAGCGATGTCGGAGGCAACCGTGTTGAAACCGTTATTCCCCTTGCGGCTCCCGATAAGGTTTCCAACTTCGACAAGAAGATCCGCTCGTTCATCGACGCTGTCAAGACAGGCGCTCCCTCGCCCGTTCCCACAAGCCAGATCCTTTACAATCAGGCTATCCTCTCCGGTATTGCTGATTCTCACAAGGCAGGCAAGGAAATCGACATCGTTATCCCCGAGTTTTAATCTATCTGCTTAATAACTCAAGACGAGGTGCATTGCACCTCGTCTTTTTCTTTATCAAAACTGAATCGAATCTTTTTTTGAAAGGAACTCGACATTGCTTTCTTTTTTTCTCAGATCGATCGGCGTACAGTTAAAATATTTTTTGCACAGGCGATTAAAGTTTCGGATACTTCCAAAACCTGCGCGAAAAGCAACGTCGGCGACAGACAAAGATGTTTCCTCCATCAATTTTTTGGCTTCTTCTATCTTTGCTGTATTGACAATATCGGCAAAGGTGAAATTTTGCTTTTTGTTGATGGCGCGGCTAAGGGTCACCCGCGAAACTCCAAGAGCTTTTGACACGGTTGCTTCGTCGGGATTTTCGTCGTAATGCTCGTGGATGTATTCGACGGCGCGACGAAATACATCGCTTGAAATACCCGTGCGATAGACCATTTCGTTTTTTCTCATATACTCCGAAAAAGTCCGATATATCAGCGAAATTTTCATAAAATCATCGCCCCCGTCCTCGGATATCAGCTCTTTTATGCAGTCGCGCACCGTTTCGGGAGTCGGCATAACTGTTTTTTTGAATTCTTTTCCCAAAAACAGCTTTTTGTATTCTCTGATATAGCTTGTCGGGAATTCTATGACAATGATTCGGGAGCTTGAAACTGTTTTAAAACTGTGGGAAGAATATGGCGTTATAAGCGCCATTTCGTTTTTTTGCAAGGAATAGCAATTATCATCAACAGAAACCTCAACACATCCGTCAAGGGCAAAAACCATTTCAAAATGTGAATGAAGATGCAAAATGCAATCGACGTCACATATAAGCTCGCATTGAAGTTCCTTTTTCGTGGAAGTGGTAAAAGAGTAATACATGGGTCTCCTTATAAATTTGTCGGCAAAAAGGGCGGATATGATAAAATATGTCTTATAATTGTACTGTATTTTTCTTGCAAAGTCAAGGACAAAAACTTATAATTAAAGAAAAAACAAGAGAGGATACATCAAATGAAACGTTCTGAAATCAACAAAATAATGCGGGATGCTGTGGATTTTTTGTCCGAAATGAAATTTCTTTTACCCCCTTTTGCTTTTTGGTCTGCGCAAGAATGGCAGGACAAAAACCACGAGTATGACGAAATACGCGACAATATGCTGGGCTGGGATATAACAGACTTCGGCTCGGGCGATTACAAAAAGATAGGGCTTTTAATGTTCACCCTGCGCAACGGGAACTATGTCGATGCAAAATACACAAAGCCGTATGCCGAAAAACTGCTTATTGTCGAAGAAGGACAGATCACACCCTTTCACTTTCATTGGAACAAAATGGAGGACATAATCAACCGCGGCGGCGGAGACCTTATGGTGCAGGTATACAACTCCACCGAAGACGGGAAATTTTCTGACACTGACGTCGAGATCTTCTCGGATGGTCGTCATTACACTGTTGCGGCAGGAACTATCCTGCGGATAAAACCGGGTGAAAGCATCTCTATTCAGTGCGGAATGTACCACAAATTCTATGCCGAGGGCGGAAAAACTCTTCTCGGCGAGGTTTCAAAGGTCAACGACGACAGAACAGACAACAGATTTTACGAAAAGACGGGACGTTTTCCCGAAATAGAAGAGGACGAGGCACCCCTTTATCTTCTTTCAAACGAATATCCAAACGTGAAATAATATACTTATTTCAATTACCAAAGATAAAACGCCGCAAGATAACGACAAAGATCCCAAAGGAGAGTATATCGACATCATGAAGAAGCTGTATATGATAGGCAACACTCATTTCGATCCCGTTTGGCTTTGGAAATGGGACGAGGCCATGGCATCAATTCGGGCAACTTTTCGTTCGGCGCTCGACAGAATGAATGAGGACGAAGGATTTATTTATTCTTTTGCCACTCCGCCCGTTTTTGAATGGATCAAAAACACCTGCCCCGATATGTTTGAGGAAATAAAAGAACGTGTGGCGCAGGGCAGATGGGATCTGTGCGAGGCGTGGTGGAATCAACCCGATTGTTACACCCCCTGCGGCGAAAGCTTTGTGCGACACAGTCTTTACGGGCAAAAATATCTTAAGGAAAATTTCGGAAAGATATCGGACACTGTTTTTAACGTGGACAGTTTCGGGCACAATCCGTCTATTCCGCAGATACTTAAAAAAAGTCATATTGAAAACTATTGCTTTATCCGCCCCGAAAAACACCACGTTACACTTCAGGGTCAATATTTTTGTTGGGCAGGTATAGACGGAAGCAAGGTTTACGCCTACCGTGCCGAAAATGCATATCTGAAAACTGTTGAGGAAACCGCAACCACCCAAAGCGACGCAGAGGCAGACGCTCTTATAATTTACGGCGTCACCGACCACGGCGGAGCTCCCACAAAAAAGCTTATTGCCGAAATAAACGAAAGAGAGGATGCACATTTTTCAACAGTTTCAGACTTTTTCAAGGCACAGGGCACGCCGAAAAATTCGTTTTCAGATGAGCTTTTGACAGGCGATTTCGGTGTTTATTCCAACAATCCGCGCATAAAAAGGCTTAACAGAATCGCCGAGAATGCGGTATTAAACGCCGAAAAAGCATCTGTTATTGCAGGACAGAACAACAAAGAGATATTTGAGGCTTGTTGGAAAGACATTCTTTTTAACCAATTCCACGACATCCTCGGCGGAGCGTGCATTAAAGAAGCGTATGACGATGCCGAAAGGCTTTTTGGCAGAGCAATCACAACGGCGCAGGAAACAATGCATTTTTGCTTGCAAAAGGTAACCTCGGAAATAAAAACCGTCGGTTCCAACGACAAGGATATATGGAACCTTGTTATATGGAACCTGAACTGCCACGATTTTGACGGATATGTTGAAGCAGAAGTTCAGTGGGTACATGAATTTCCGTGGTACGACAAAGGAATAGCTCTTCGGGATGAAAAAGGAAACATAATCGAATGTCAGGTCATACGGGAAAGATCTGTGATCCCCGCTTTCAGATCGAGATTTGTTTTCAATACGGAAATTCCCGCTTTCGGCTACAAATGCTTTGCTGTTGTAAAAACCGTGCAAGAGCTTGACAAAACCATAACGTCCGACGCATTTTCTGCCGAAACCGACAGGTTTGTTGTTGATTTTTCAAGAGAAAACGGCTATATCACTTCTGTTTTTGACAAAAAATCGAAAAAGACAAGATGCACACATTTTCTTCGTCCGATCTGCCGATATGACAACGGCGATACCTGGAGCTTTAACGTCACGGGATATGACAAAAATCCATGTGAGTTCACCTTTGAAAGTGCAAAGGTTGTGGAGGACGGAAAGCTTCGCAAAATCATAAAGTTTGAGTACACCTTCCAAAAATCCCGTATCTCGTTATACTACACCTTTTACAAAAACAAAGGGTATTTTGATGTGCGATATGTTGTCAACTGGAACGAAAAACACTATGTTTTGAAGCTTGAAAGCGCCATTGAAAACACCGCACATACCGCAAGCGTTCCCTACGGACACGTAACGCGACACGAAAACAGCGCAGATATGCCCGTGGGCGAATGGCTGATGGCGGATGATACAGCATACGGATTTGACGGCGTGTTTTCTTACAATCTGACAGGAGGCGTGATCGGTTTTACCCTTTTGCGCAGCCCGATCTACGGCGATCTGAGAATTGGAGAAATCGACTATGACACCGATTACGACCATATTTCGCAAGGAATAACCGAAGGAAATATACGCGTTGATTTTGACGCAAAAAACGATTTTGACGGTTTTGTTAATCCCCCGTTCGTCGTTGTTGAAGCAAACCACGACGGAACAAGAAAGCCAAAAGATTCTTTCATCGGTATTTCGTCGGATAAGGTTAAAATAAGTGCAGTGAAGCATTGCGAATATGACGACGGCATTATTTTAAGACTTGCGGAAACGGCAGGTCAAAGCACAACGGCGACTATCAACATTTTCGGCGCCAAGACAGGTGTCGCCATGCAACCGTTTGAGATCAAAACGCTGAAGTACAAAAACGGCGTATTTACCGAGGAGTATATGACAGAATTCTGATTTCTCGCTTATGCAAAAAAAGGTTTTGTCGGCGTGCCAAAAATTAACAATTTGTTAATCAATTTGTTTGCCTGTTATTGTAATATAACTATGTATGTATCCGTGATATTTCGGACAGCAAAATCTCTTTTCGGAGGTGCAAAACATGGCACAGAAGGACAGCAACCTTTACAAATTTGAGCAGAACAACGAAGTAAAGGCTATAGACACATCAAAGAAGGTCAGAATCGGTATTATCGGTACAGGCTGGATCGCAGATTCTCACGCAGAAGTATACGTTAAGCAGCCTGACGTTGAGATCGTTGCTCTTGCCGACCTTATTCCCGGCAAAGCAGAAGCTTTTAAGAACAAATGGAACATTGAAGGCGCAAAGGTTTATGAAGGCGACAACGCTCATCTTAAGATGATCGAAGCCGAAAAGCTCGACGCCGTCAGCGTTTGCACATATAACAGAGCACACACAGTTTGCACGATCGACTCTCTCAAGCACGGACTTGACGTTATGCTTGAAAAGCCCATGTGCGTTACCATGGACGAAGCTGTTGCCATCCGCAAGGCAGAAAAGGAAACGGGAAAGTTCGTTACCATCGGCTTCCAGCCCAGATATTCTCCCAGATTCATGCAGATGAAGGAGATCGTTCAGTCGGGCGTGCTCGGTAAGCTTTACTATGTTCAGGCGTGCACAAACTGCCGCCGCCACGGAATTCCCACTCCCTTCGGCACAACCTTTATCGAAGACAAAACAGCAGGTCTTGGCGCTCTTGCCGACATCGGATGCTATTCGCTCGACCTTGTTATGAACACCATCGGCTATCCCAAGCCTCTTACCGTCACAGGCCACAAGTGCGACTTCTTTGGCAAGAACCCCGAATACTACAAGAACCCCGATCATCCCGAATACGCAGAGCTTTTCAGCGTTGACGATTTTGCATCTGGCTACATAAGACTTGAAGGCGGAATCATTCTCGATTTCAGAATTGCGTGGGCGATGCACATGGACACCATGGGTGACACCATTATCCTCGGCACAAAGGCAGGTCTTCGTATCCCCGGCGACGGAAGCGAGCTTATTGTTTACAGTGACATGGGCAACAACAGAGTAAAGACTGTTATCCCCGCCGCTCCCGAAGTTCCCTACACTCCCTTTGAGGGCAAGCTTCGCGCATTTATCGAGGCGGTTAAGACAGGCGGTCCTGCTCCTATTCCCACCAGCGAGATCATCAAAAACCAGGCGATCATCTCGGGTATTGCCGAATCGTGCAGAGTCGGCGGAGAGATCAAGATCGAAATTCCCGAAATCTAAACTTTTTTATCAAGACGGAGACAACTCCGTCTTGATTTTTTTGCAATTTTTTCGAAAAACCATCAAAAAAACACTTGACAAATCGGTGAATATGTGGTATCATATCAATGTTGCGAACGGCGCAACGTTTTGTAGATACAGCATGGAGAAGTCGCGTAGCTGGTCGAGCGCGCACGATTGGAAATCGTGTAACCGTTAACAGCGGTTCGAGAGTTCGAATCTCTCCTTCTCCGCCAGAAAAGCACTGCGCAAGCAGTGCTTTTTACATTTTCCTATGCTTGCGGAAGAGGTTGTCTCTGTATGAAAAAAATCATCACTATCATGTTATCGCTAATCGTTGCAGCCATACTCATAGTTGGAGTTGTTCTGTCAATTCCCCCGAAAACAGTTGATTTCAGAGGCATAATTGTTGATATTCAGCAAGAAAATGACTTGCTGATTTTCACACTTGATGGAGGTAATGACACTGTCTATACCGTTATTGCCGACGAAAAAACTGTTGTGAAGATTCATGACAGCAACACAGAAATATCTCTTCTAGAGCTTTCCTTGGATAATTGCATCCAGGGAAACTATAAAAAAGATAACTACTCTTCAAAGCTTATTCTTCTCTATTGATTTCAAGGAGTCAATCATGTTCAAATACGAAACCCATCTTCACACTTCTCCCGTCAGCGCTTGTGCAAGCGTAACCGTTCGCGAGACCCTTGAATTTTACAAAAGCATCTCGTACGACGGAATCTTTATTACCAACCATTTTATCGACGGCAACATCAGCTTCGATCACCGCGATCTTCCCTATGAAGACAAAATAAATTTCTACTTCTCGGATTATGAGCAAGCTCTTGAGCTTTCCCACGAGATCGGCATAAAAGTTTTTTGCGGTGTGGAAATGTCGTACGGCGGAAGCGATTTTCTTGTTTACGGCCTTGACAAGCAGTGGTACCTTGCCCACCCCGAAATAGAACATATGAAAAAGAGTGAGGAGCTTGCCTTTCTTCGCGAGAACGGTGCTTTTGTTATCCACGCACACCCTTTCCGCGAGGCAAGATACATTGACCACATCAGGCTTTTCCCACGCGGTATTGACGGAGTTGAAGTTATAAACGCCAACAGAACCGATTTTGAAAACCGCATGGCAAGAATTTATGCCGAAAACTATGGTTTTCTTGAAAGTGCAGGATCAGACAACCATTCGGCAAGAGTACAAAAGATGCTGGCAGGCGTTTGCTCGGACGAACCGATAAATTCCGAAGCGGATTTTATTGAATTTGTAAAGCAGGGCAAGTTCAAAATTTTCAGCATGCCCAATCCCATGTGTTAACCGAGTACCGTCTTTTTGTATTTCAGCGGCGTTATCCCCTCTTTTCGCCTGAAAGCGCGGATAAACGTGGTGGCATCTTTAAATCCCGCAAGATCCGAGACCTGAGAAATGGGCATATTTTGCTCGGTCAGAAGTTTTTTTGCCCTGTTAAGTCGGCTGGCAAGAAGATATTCGTAAAGGGTGGCACCTGTTGCTTTTTTGAAAGCCGTTGAAAAATACGATCTTGAAAAGCCGAAATGTTCGGCAACCGATTCGGCAGAAAGATCGAGAGACAGATTTTTTTCGATATATTCACAGACCTCGTCAAAGCGGCGAGATCTGTTTTTTTGTATCATCGAAAGCAGAAGATACAGAATATCCGAAATACATTTTGAAAGCTCGGCTTCGGTGTGCGCGTTTTTTTCGCGGCAAAAAGACACGGTTTTGTCAAGCTTTTGCAAAACGGCACCGTCAACCGAAAAAACGAAAGAAGAAAAAAGCGAGCAGATATGTTCGCAAAAATCGAAGGCATTCGCTCCGTCAAAATGCAGAAACATAAATTCCCACTCGCCGCATGGAAAATAAATATGTTCGTCAAGGCAATTTACCAGAGCAACGCTTCCTTTTCTTAAAAAAACACTCTCGCCGCGGTAATTGAGTCTGCCGCAACCGCGAAGGGTGTACAACAGAAGAAAGCTCTTGAATCCGCAGCGTTCGATGCGAAAATCGTCTTTGCAATCAAATCTGCCTACCCACTGGGGATAAAAAAATATCTTCTCGGCGATGTCGCTGGGGGTGTTTTCGTATCTTTCGTAATGATGGCACTTTTCGTTAAGCATAAAACTCCTTATAAAAAACAAATTGTATATTTTTTAAAACAAAATGTTATTGAATTACTGTATACAGGCATTTATAATTATAGTATGATTTGTATATTTTGTCAAGAACGGAGAAGCTTTATGACCGACAGGCATTATTTTATTGATGAGATCGCCGTCAAAGAAAAATACACCACGCACATTGACGGAATATCCCCCTTTGATATCGGTATTCCTCTTATCGAAACCGACGACAAGACCATTGAAGAGATATACTATTACAGATGGCACTCGTACTGTCAGCAGATAAAGAAAACGCCGACGGGATACGTTGTTACCGAGTTTTTGCCCGACGTGCCGTGGGCGGGTATATACAACACCATAAACTGTCCTGCGGGACATCATTTTTACGAGGGCAGATGGCTTTATGACAGAAAATATCTGACAGATTATGCGCGGTTTTGGTTTACCCCCGAGGCAGAACCGAGAAAATACAGCTTTTGGGCGGCGGATTCGATATTTACCCTTTGCAAAACCTGGGGTGACTTCACCTTGTGCAAAGAGCTATACGGAGAACTCAAAAACAACTATGCCGAATGGGAAAAGAGCAACGGCAGAGAATGCGGTCTTTTTTATCAGGTCGACGGGCGGGACGGAATGGAATACTCGATCAGCGGTCACGGACTTCGCCCCACCATAAACTCATATATGTACGCCGATGCGGTGGCGATATCGAATATTGCAAAGATGCTCGGAAAGAGCGATGACGAAAGGCTTTTTTATAACAAAGCGCAAAAGCTGAAAGAGCTTATAAACACACGGATGTGGGACGAGGATGCACATTTTTACAAAAACCTTGCCGAAAAGGACGGTTTTGCCCTTTGCGACGTGCGAGAAGAGATAGGCTATGTGCCGTGGTGCTTCTGCATCCCCGAAAAGAGAATGTCTTGTGCGTGGAAGTATCTAAACGACGAAAACCACTTTGCCGCGCCATACGGCCCCACAACCGCCGAGAGATGCCATCCCGATTTTATGAAGGAGTTTGACCACGAATGCTTGTGGAACGGTCCTTCGTGGCCTTTTGCCACATCGCAAACCCTTACTGCCATGTCAAACCTGCTTTGCAACTACGAGCAAAATGAGATATGCCGTTCTGACTACTTTGCTCTTTTGAAGCAATACGCATCCTGCCATTACATTGAAGAAAACGGAGTACGACGTCCGTTTATCGACGAAAATCTTGATCCTTTTACGGGAGAGTGGCTGGCAAGAAAAATACTTCATTCCATAACCCCCGAACGCCCCGACAAGGACAGAGGGCACGACTACAACCATTCGACCTTCTGCGATCTCGTTTTAAGAGGGCTTGCAGGTATTGATATACGTGACGAAAAACTTAAGGTATCTCCCTTGTTTGACGAAAAAGATCTTTCGTTTTTCTGCGCCGACGGAATAAAGATCAAGAACAGTTATATTTCGGTGGTTTGGGACAGAGACGGGCAAAAATTTGAAAAAGGTCTTAATATTTACGCGAACGGGAAAAAACTTTTCTCGTGCGACAGGATGAGAGATTTTGAAATTGACCTTTCGGAGGTGGAATAAAATGGAAAAATTTATAAAATACGAAAACAATCCCGTTCTCGGCAGTCGCGAAATGGGCACCTGCTTTGACGTATATGTGACGCGCGAGAACGGAAAATACCGCATGGATTTTTCGTGGCGCGCAAAAAAAGCCCTTGCCGTAACATATAGCTGTGACGGAATACACTGGGAAGAACCGCAGATAACCTTGCAACGCAACCCAAAAAGCGGTTGGGAGGACAACATCAACCGCAACTGTGTTTTAAAGATAGACGGCAAGTACAAAATGTGGTACACCGGGCAGGCACGCGGATGCTCGTCGATCGGATATGCCGAAAGCAGTGACGGAATAAATTTTCACCGCGTATTTGACGAGCCCGTTATGATAACCGAGCGCCCGTGGGAAAAATACTCTGTTATGAATCCTTGCGTTATCCACGACGACGGAATATACAAAATGTGGTATGCCGCAGGCGAAACATACGAGCCAAACTATATTGGCTATGCCGAAAGCCGTGACGGCATAAACTGGACAAAATCGAAAATAAACCCCATATTTGCCGCCGACAAAGAAAACCTTTACGAACAAGACCGCGTTGGCGGATGCCAGGTTATTAAAACCGACGATATGGGATACGTTATGTTTTACATCGGATACGAAAACATCGACAAGGCGCAGATATGCATGGCACATTCGGAAAACGGCATAACCGAATGGAAAAAAAGTCCCCTGAATCCAATTGTTGAACCCGAACCGGAAAAGTGGGACGCCGACGCCTGCTACAAGCCGTCTTTTATCTGGAACGAAGAAAAGCAGCTATGGATGTTGTGGTACAACGGAAGATGCGGTCATGACGAATTTATAGGATACGTGACCAAAAAAGGCAGAGAGCTTTTTTGATAAATATAAAACCCGAAGCGTATGCTTCGGGTTTTGTTTTTAATATTCTCCGATGCCTGCCACCGAGTCGATGGGAAGCGAAAGCACAACGCCCTTGGCATCGCTGTGGGTTCCGCATCTGGCGCTGACCTCTTTCATTATGGCAAGCTTGTTTTCGTCGGATGCCACGATCAGAATGATCTCTTTTTCGTCCTGAACATCGAGCTTGCTTATGGCTTCTGCCGCCTCGTCGCCGATCATACGGCTGTGAATTACCGTGCCTCCGCGGGCGCCTGCGCCGCGTGCTGCGTTCATAACCTCTTCACTGTAACCCTGGTTTGCAATGACGGCAACCAGGCTGAATTTTGTTTCCATTCCGATCTCACCCTTTCTTTTTTCGTTTTCGGGAAGCTGCTGATTTTTGTTTTCGTAGATGTAGGAAAGATATTTGCTCATACCAGAAAGAGGCAGAGTAAAGGCTATTCCGCCATAAACCGAGCCGGGAAGAAAAATCTTACGAAATCTTTTAAGTACAAGGTCTGCAAAATCCTTGGGAAGAACACTCATAAAAAGTCTTTTTTCAGAGCTACCGAGGCCGATGATATCCATCATTTCGCTGGATGCGGTTCCGATTGCAACAGATTTGCAAAAAAGCGGAACACCGAGTTCCGAAAAAACTTCGGAGGATGTTTTTGAAAGCTTGGGAGAAGCAATGACGATGAGATATCTGAAAGCGTTACTGCTCATTAAGCCTGCACCTCCTCAATAAGAATGATATCGTCGCTGTCTTCGGGAAGGAAGATATTGCCCTGTGCGACCTTGCGAGCCTTGCGGAGTCTGATCTGATATGCAATGCCCATGATCTGAATTGCGATAAGTGGTGTGAGGGCAACGAGCGCCACCGCACCGAAAGCGTCGGTCATAACGTTGCCGCCGAGCGCCTCGCAGGCGCCGATACAAAGCGGAAGCAGGAAGGTAGACGTCATGGGACCGCTGGCAACTCCGCCCGAGTCAAAGGCGATACCGACAAAGATCTTTGGAACAAATCTTGACATAACAAGGGCGATGATATAACCGGGAATAACGATTGCCTGTATAGGTATACCGGAAAGAATTCTGAACATTGCAAGGCCGACCGAAACCGAAACACCGATAGACAAAGCGCGGTTCATCGCCTGTGCCGAAACGGTGCCGTTGGTGATGCTTTGAACTTGATGGTTAAGGATCTGAATGGCAGGTTCTGCCTTTACGATAAAGTAACCGATGAGCATACCGATGGGCACAAGCATCCACTTGCCGCCTGTGGAAGCAAGCGTACTGCCGAGAAGTGTACCCACGGGAGCAAATCCGACGTTTACTCCGCAAAGGAAAAGGACAAGTCCGATGTATGTATAAACAAAACCGATGATAACACGAAGCTTTTGTTTTCCGGGATAGCGGTGTGAAATAAGCTGAAAAACCGCAAAAACGCCGACAATGGGAAGAATGGATATTGCAACCTCGGCGGCATAATGCGGGATATCCACGGTATATGCTTTGAAAACGTCCTGCATGGTGTTTATGCTTGTGGGCAGACTCTGTTCGAAAACGGCATCCTTGGGAGTGAAGAAAAGACCGAGAAGAAGAACCGCAAGAATCGGTCCAACACTCGACATTGCAACAAGACTGAAGCTGTCGCTTGTGGCATCCTTGTCGCTTCTGATTGCCGAAAGACCGACTCCAAACGCCATGATAAACGGAACGGTGATGGGGCCTGTTGTTACTCCGCCCGAGTCAAAGGCAACGGCAAGGAAGTCCTGCGGAACAAAAAAGGTGAGAACAATAAGCGCAAGATAAAGAACGGTGAGGAGATTTGAAAGATCTATTTTAAAAACAATTCTGGCAACAGCCATTGCAAGAAAGATTCCGACGCCGACGCCCACCGTGATTATCAGCACATGATTTGGAATTGCAGGCACCTGATTGGAAAGAACCTGAAGATCGGGCTCTGCTATCGTTATAAGAAGTCCGAGAAAAAGGGTGATTGCAAGTATAACCGGCGTTCTTTTTGCCTTTGAAAGCTGAACACCTATACCCTCGCCAAGCTGTGTCATTGCCATTTCGGCGCCAAGCTGAAACATGCCCATGCCAATAATCAGCATGACGGCACCCGCAAAAAACATTGTTACAACTCCGACATCAAGGGGAACGACAAATATACTGAGAGCAAGAACGATCACCGTTATCGGCACGACAGCGGACAGCGATTCGTTTATTTTGGTCCGAAGTTCGGGGGTCAAGCGTGGCACCTCCTTAAAAAACATATTAACCTATTGTACACAAATATTTTATCACAGCGCAACAACAAAGTCAATTAAAAAAGTGTAAAAAGCATTGAAAAAAGCGGAAAAATATGGTAAAATAATGATACAATATTTTAGGAGGTATTTTAACTATGGATATGTTGAAAAAAATCTGGCCTACCGCATTTGCCGTTAAGGAAAAGGACGCTGTTTCGCTTGTTATCCAGCTCCTCATTCTTCTTGTTGGTTGTGCTATCGTCGGAGTGCTTATCGGCATTCTTGCCAAGATTCCCGTGGTTAACATCATCGTCGGTATCGTCGGTGCTCTTCTTGAGATCTACGGCATTGTCGGAATAATCCTTTGTGTTCTCAAGTTCCTCGGAATGGTAAAATAATAAATTGCAACAAAAAAATCCCGCATTGCGGGATTTTTTGCTTTATACTGTCGTTATTTCTTTCCGAAAAGTCCGCCGAGCTTTGATCCGATGTCGTCAAGCGAGATCTTTGCCTTTACGCCATCCACGATCTTCTTTATCTGTTCGTCGGGAAGGTTAACGCCGAGAAGGCTTTCGATGGCGGCAATGGGGTTGGAGGCAAACTGCTTTTTGAGACCGTCATCGGACTTGATTTTATCAACTATTTCCTCGATTTTTTTCTTGATATCCATTTTTATTCCTCCGTGGTTTAAGAATTGATATTATTATACCGCGAAAACGGCGATATTTTATTGCAAAAATGTATCTTTTTACAAAGTTACTTATATTTTCAGTCAGCGATACGGCAATATTCGTGGTGAACCGAAAAATCTTTTCCGCAAAGGGTTATGAGCGTGCCGCCCATGGCATCTTTGTCGTGGTAATCATAAAGACCGGTTTTAAGTCCCATGGTAAATCTTATACCCTCGTGCACGACAGAAAGATTGATCTTGTGATAATGACCTGCAAAAACTCCGTCTACCCTACTTGCTTTGAGTACGGGAAGAATGGGGGCCGAATAGGAATAAAAATCCTCGTACTTTTTGCCGAAATCGCCTGCTTTTGCCGCCATATCCACACCGAGCTCGTAATATGCGCAGGTGTCACGCTCGTCGCTTTTTTCTTGGTAACCTGCGGCAATGTAGGCATCCGAAAAATCCTGTGTGGGAATGTGGAAGCAACAGAAAAGAGGAACGTCGCACTCGTTTGACGTTTCTTTGAGCCATTCGAGCTGATCTTCTCTGAAACCTTGTGCAATTCCCAGCTTTCCGCATCCGTTGGAGTCCATCATGCAGATGGTTCTTATAATCTTTTCTCCCTGCTTTATGGCGATAGAATAGTTTCCGTTTCCAAAAACGTTTCCTTTTTTAAAAATGCCGTGTTTTGAATTTTCATACATGGCATTTTGCTTTTCTACGCCGATATACGTTTCGTTGTCGTGGTTGCCGTAAACGGGCGCCCACGGAATGCCGAAGGAATCCATAAAATCAATAAACTCCTCAAGACTTTTTCCCGAATCGTCAAACTCGCCGTAGGTTATATCTCCCGTTATGATGATAAGATCGGGGGTGGTGCGCGCAACAAGCTCGCGGATATAACAATAAAGATTTTTTTCTTTTGTTTCGGGCAGCCATTTTTCGTATTCGTCCTGCCTTAATCTGTCGGGATATCTCTGTTGTGACGAATCGATGACCTGCATATCGGTTATCTGAAGAATTTTTATATCTCTGTCGGGAAATTGAAGGGTAAAATCCATGGTTATTCTCCTTGTATTACACTTTGATTAAAATCAAACACCGTCAGATATTCAACGTTTCCGTCGCCGCCTTTTATGGGAGAATCTGTGACTCCGCGGGAAAAAAGACCGAAAAGACGGGCGTTTTCAACTACTTTTTCAACAGCCTGCGCACGGAATTTTTCGTTTTTTACGATGCCGTTTTTGCCAACTCCGCTTTTTCCCACCTCGAACTGGGGTTTTATGAGCGAAACAAGAAGTCCGCCGTCCTTCAGAATTTTTGAAACGGCAGGAAAAACCAGCGTTTGGGAAATAAACGAAAGGTCCATGACAGCAATATCGACCTTTTCGCCGAAAAGCTCGGAATCAATAAACCGAGCGTTGGTGTTCTCGATCGAAACTACTCTTTCATCCTCGCGCAGTTTTTTTGCCAACTGACCCGATCCGCAATCGACGGCGTATATTTTCTTTGCGCCGCGACAAAGAAGGCAGTCGGAAAATCCACCCGACGAAGCACCGAGATCCGCACAGGTAAGACCGCAAACCTCAATACCGAAATGTTCAAGCGCGGCTTCGAGCTTGTAACCTCCGCGGCTGACATATTCGTACCTTTCGGCGGTTTTTATATCGACCGAATCCGAATCGAGTATATCCTTTGACGGCTTTGAAATGACAACGCCGTTAACAGAAACGCGTCCTTCTTCTATCATTTTTTTAGCCCGTTCGCGGCTGTCTGCAAAGCCGTGGAGGGCAAGGTATGCATCGGCTCTCATTTCATTTCTCCCGACATAAATCTTACCACGTCGCCGCAGGAGATGCCGCATTTTTTATAAAGGCTTTCGATGGGCGCTTGCTCGGGAATTTCCCCTCTGATGGCGAAAATGGCGGTTTCTTTGTCTTGTGTTGCCTGCATTTGTGCAAGTTTTTCGCAAAGCAACATGGAAACTCCGCCCTCAAAAATACCCTCTTCGAGAAAGGCGATCTTGCCTTTTTTCGAGCCGAGTTTTTCGGCAATAAGGCGGGCTTGTTTTTCGAGAGGTTTAAGAGTCTGCAAAAGAACGATGCCGACATCTATTCCCTTTTGCGCAAGCTCTTTTTGTGCAGCATACGCTTCTGTTACTATTCTGCCGTAGGTGATTATTACGTTTTCAGGAAGAGTACCGTTTTGTTCACCCAAAGTGAGAATGTCGAAGTTTTCGTCATCGCGCTTGAAAAGGTCAACGATCTCCTCGTCTTCCCCGCCCTTCGGATATCTGATGGCAAAAAGTCCGTCTGACGAAAGGCTCTTTTTCATCATTGCTTCAAAGGCAGAAAAACTTATGGGCTCATAAACTGTGATGCCGCCGAGCTGGGACAAAAACGCCGCATCATAGATGCCGTGATGGGTGGCACCGTCCTCGGGGGCAAAGCCTGCGCGGTCGATAAGCAAAAGTCCGCCGAGCTTTTGCAGGGCAACATCGTGCAGAAGATTGTCATACGATCTTTGCAAAAAGGTGGAATAAACCGCAAAAACAGGCTTCATTCCTGCCGCCGAAAGACCTGCAAAAAAGGTGACGGCGTGCGATTCGGCAATGCCGACGTCAAAATATCTTTGAGGAAAACGTTTTTCAAAGCTTTCAAGTCCCGTGCCGCAACTCATGGCGGCGGTTATGGCGCAAACTCTGCCGTCATTTTCGGCAATATCGCAAAGATACCGTCCCATGTGGGAAGAAAAGCTTCCGTTTTGGGGGCGTTTTGAATCAAACGGACTTATACCGTGGTATTTTTCGGGGTTGGCAACGGCGTCGTCATATCCGCATCCCTTTACTGTTTTGAGATGAACCAGAACGCACTCGCCGCGCTTTTTTGCTTCGGCAAGCATGGTCTCGACGGTGTAATAATCGTTGCCGTTTATGGGGCCGAGATATTTGATGCCCATATTCTCGAAAAAGTTCATGTTGTAAACGGCACTTTTCGCTTTAAACTTAATCCACGAAAAAGCGCGTGCCATAGGTTTTCCCACAAGGGGGATTGCTCCAAAAAAGCGGGAAACTCCGCGCTTAAAACGGAAATATCCCTTGGTGGCGCGCATTTTTGATATGTGGTGCGAAAGGTTGCCGACGTTTTTTGAGATAGACATCTCGTTTTCGTTGAGAACGATGATGAGCTTCAGATTTTTTTCGCAGTTATTAAGGGCTTCGTACACCATTCCGCCTGTAAAAGCTCCGTCGCCGACGACGGCAACTGTATAGTTGTCCCTGCCTGCTATGCGGTCGGCCTGGGCAAAACCGAGGGCGGCGGATATGGCGGTGCTGGAATGTCCCGCGCCGAAGCTATCGTATTCGCTTTCGCTCATTTTGGTAAAGCCCGAAAGTCCGTTTTCGCAACGCAGGGTTGAAAATCTGTCTTTTCGTCCCGTAAGTATTTTGTGGACGTAGCTTTGGTGTCCCACGTCGAAAATAATGCGATCACTCGGAGTATCAAACACCCTGTGCAAAGCCACGGAAAGCTCGACAGCACCAAGGTTTGATGCCAGATGGCCGCCCGTTTTGGTTACGCTTTCCACAAGAAACGAGCGTATCTCTTCGTTCAGCTTTTTTATTTGCTTCTCGTCAAGGCCTTTCAGATCCTGCGGAGAATTTATCTTGTCAAGTATTTCGTACATACAAATTCCAATCTTTTAGGTAGATTTCGGTACACAGACATTTTATCACAATGCAATGCAAAAATCAACACAAAATGTCATATCTCGGCATTGAGTTTGCGGTAATCGCGCGGGTTTTTGCCCGTGATGCTTTTGAAAACCCGTCTGAAATAGGTGGACGACTCAAATCCAACGGCACAGCTTATCTCATCCACCGACATTTTGGGATTGTTGACGATGAGGATTATGGCGCGGCTGATTCTGTAATGATTGAGATAATCAACCGGTGTGACACCAAGGGCAGATTTGAAGCACGGGAAAAATCTTGATTCGCTCATGTTTGCCACAAGGGCAAGCTTTTCGACCGTGATCCTTTCGGTGTGGTTTTTTTCTATATAAGCAACGGCGTCCGAAATGCGCGGATCAAGCGGAGATGATTCGCCCGACGAAAGCTTTGGAACCACCTCGAAAAGCACCGAATAAAAGGCGGCAAGCGCTTGAAACTGTCTTTCGTCTCCGTACGCGCACGCCTCTGCCGCTTTTTCAAAAAGCTTTGCTTTTTCTGTCGGATCGGAAAACGTGACCTTTTGGAGAACGTAATTGTTGTTTTTGCTGACGACCGACGAATAATCGAAAAGAAAATGGAAGCTGATATATTCAACGTCGGGGTCGCCGTACCAATTGGACACATACCTTGTGGTGACGGGAACAAACACCATTTCGCCGGGAAAAAGATCGAAGCTTTCCGAAGTTCCCGTGCAATCGCAAAAATGCGCCCTGCCCTTTAGCAAAAGAGCCATGCAAAAATGGGGACGCGGAGAGCAACTGGCGTTGAAGGTGTGGTCGCCGTGGCTGTATTTTTCGGCGCTGAAAAAGCTGAGCTTTGACGGTTGTGAAGTATTATTCATAAAGTTTTGCTCCCATAAAGATGCGTTTTTTCAAAAAAACGATAGAATAGTTCTCTTTTTTGATATTATAGCTTATTATTATTTTTTGTCAATATGTTATAATTGAATAAAGGAAAAAAAGAAAGGAGCTTTTATTTTATGAAAGCGATTTTGATAACAGAAGAAAAAACACTGAAAATGTCCGAGGTCGAGATCCCCGCTTTGAGACCCGGCGAAGTTCTTATTGAAGTGCACGCGGCGGCGGTGAACCGCGCCGACCTTATGCAGGTTGACGGATGCTATCCTCCCCCTCCCGGATGCCCCGACTGGCCCGGGCTTGAAGTTTCGGGCGTGGTGTGCAAGCTTTCGCCCGAGGCCGAGGCTGAAGGAAAGTGGCATATCGGCGACGAGGTGTGTGCTCTGCTTGGCGGCGGAGGATATGCGGAATACGTTGCCGCCCCCTCTTTTATGCTGATGCCCGTCCCCAAGGGACTTTCGCTTATCGAAGCATCCGCTCTTCCCGAAGCGTTTGCAACGGCATACCTTAATCTCTTTATCGAAGGCGGAGCAAAGGCGGGACAGACCTTCCTCATGCACGCAGGTGCCAGCGGACTTGCAAGCGTTGTTATTCCCATGGCAAAGGCTTTTGGTCTGCGCGTTATAACAACAGTTCTTTCGGAAGATTTTGCAAAGGCAATAGAGCACCTGGGTGCTGACGTTATTGTTGATACCTCCAAAGAAAACATTGCAGACGTGCTTAAAAGAGAAGCGGAAGAAGGTCATCCGCTCAATATTGCCATCGACTGTCTGGGCAGCGCAAAGGTTGGCGAATGTTTCCCCCACGTTGCGTATGCCTGCCGCTGGATAATGATCGCCACCCTTGCAGGTGACATTTCCGAAGTGAATATGCGCACAATGTACGTAAAGAACATCCGCCTTATCGGCAGTACCCTGCGCTCGAAGCCCGAAAGATACAAGGGCGAGATCCTTGCAAGCCTTGTAAAGGACATTTGGCCCAAGGTTGAAACAGGCGAAGTCCGCCCCACCATCTTCAAGATCATGCCCGCACAGCAGGCAAACGAAGCTCACGCTCTGCTGCGTGACGGAAAGAGCTGCGGAAAGGTTATTCTTACCTTTAAAAACTGACAGGAGGAAAAACACATGGATTTTCTTAACAAAACCGTTGTCATCACAGGTGCAGGCTCGGGAATAGGTGCAGGCTGTGCAAAAAGCTTTGCAAAAGAAGGAGCAAACGTTGTTCTTGCCGACATAAACGAGCAGGCAATTGCCGAAATTGCAAACGAAATAATCGCCGACGGCGGCAAGGCACTTGCCGTGGTCACCGACGTTACAAAATACGAAGACGCAAAATTTTGCTGTGACAGCGCCGCCGAAAAATTCGGCACCATCGACGTTGTTGTCACCTGTGCGGGAGGCTCCGAGCTTCGCATACGCAGAGTTCACGGAGAATTTCACGAGATACCGATTGACGTTTTCGATTTTGGCATTGACCTGAACCTGAAGGGCGCACTGTATTTTCACCACGCGGCTTTTGGATACATGGCAAAGCAGAACAGCGGCGTTATCATCCCCATCGGCTCGATCACGGGACACGACGGCGGATACGACCTTGCCTATTCGGCATCAAAAAGCGCTCTTATGAACGGCGTTGTCAAATCGCTTGCCATTGCAGGTGCACCCCACAACATCCGCGCCGTCTGTATCGCTCCCGGTCCTGTGCTTACCCGTCCTGCTATGGCAGGAATGAAAACTCTTCTCGGCAGAGCCGCACAGCCCCAGGAGATCGTTGATGCGATAATGTACGCCGCATCCGAAAAGGGCGCATTCCTTAACGGAACCACAATCCTCATTGACGGCGGACGCAACGCGCTTCCCAGAGTATAAAAGGAGATATAACAATGAAACCTACATTTCTTAATCAGGACAGACCCCTTTTTACAGTTATGATCCAGCGTTTTACCCCCGATGAAGCTTTTGACACGATAAAAAAAGCCATTCCCGAGGGTGCAGACGCCTTTGGCATCCAGTTTGAATGTTTTGGCAAGGAATACAGAAACAAGGAAACCTACAAAAAGCTGTTTTCCGCCACAGAGGGCAGACCCGTATACGTAACCAACTACCGCCACAACAACAACGAAGGAAAAACCGACGAAGAGCTTGCCGAAGGACTTGTTGAGCTTGCCGAATGCGGCGCAACCCTTATTGACGTTATGGGCGATATGTTTTGTCGCCATCCGCAGGAGCTGACAGACGATCCCGAAGCCATAAAAAAGCAGATCGAGCTTATTGACAGACTCCACGCAAAGGGCGCAGAGGTTTTGATGTCATCCCACGTTCTCAAGTACACCGAACCCGAAAGAGTGCTGGAAATCGCAAAGGCGCAGGAGGCACGCGGAGCAGATATATGCAAGATCGTAACCTATGCCAACGATGATATCGAGCAGGGCGAAAATCTTAAAATGATCGCAATGCTCAAGAAGGAATTGAAAATTCCCTTCCTATATTTATGTGGTGGCAACTGCAGAGTTTTGCGCAGAATAGGCCCGATGCTCGGATGCACCATGTGGCTTTGCGTTCAGGAGCACCACGAGCTTTCAACAAAAGCCCAGCCCGTTCTTAAAAACGTAAGAGCAGTGTGGGAAAATTTCAGAGACTACGAATAAGTTTTTTACAAAGGACGGCGAGCGCCGTCCTTTTTTGTCCGAAGCTTTCGCAAGGAAGCTTGATATAGCAGAATTTTCAAACGTTTGTAAAGAACGAGAAAAACGTCTAGTCAGACATATGTTTTTTGTGTAAATTGTTGAAAAAAGTGTTGACTTTTTTTAATCCGTTATATATAATAGTAGACGTATAGTTGCACAGTCGACAACTGTAACAAAAATTTAAAAGGAGGAATCCAAACATGAGAGCAAAGAAATTATTCTCAATTATTCTTTGTCTCTGCATGCTCGTAGGAATGTGCCAGTTTACATTCACAGCGTCTGCTGAAACAACGCTGTCCATGGCAAAAACTGAATTTCCCTCGGGCACAGAAATCATCCCGATCAATGTATCCGGTCACTCAGGTTATTGGTGGGCAGCTATCTATGAGAGTAGCCGCTCAAGCAATGACGGCGGATACTGCGATTACATTCAGGCAGAAACCAACGGTGACTTTGCGTTCCCGTCCGGTGAAGCTATCCGTATGAAGGCCGATTGGCCTCTTGCAGACGGCGACTACCGTGTGGTTCTCTTTGGCGACGGCACTTACAATAACGTTGTAGGAACTTGTGAATTCACAATTTCTGCAGACGTTGTTGAAGAAGAAGCTCCCGCAGAGTACTACATCAAGAAGGGCGGCACCGGCAACGGCCTTTCTGCAGAAAGCCCCATGGGCTCGGTCATCGGCATTGTTAACAAGATCAATGCTGACGGTCACGAAGAAGGCGACCTCGTAACTGTTTACGTTATCGACTCCGGCGAAGGCAAGAAGGAAGTTATTGATTCCGACTGCATCCTCGGCTACGGCAACAACAACATTAACCAGGTTCCCGAGCACAAGGCTACAATCAAGTGGACATCCTACGCTCCCGACGAAGTAATCTCGCTCCTCGGTCACGTCAACTATCAGGGTTACAACCAAAACAGTTCTCACTGGACAGTTTCCGGTCCTTCCATCTTCGAAGATATCAACATCATCGATATGAGAAACTCTCAGAACGGCGGTACCGACATTTACCTCAACCACTATCCTGTTGAGTTCTACAATGTTAAGTTCGGTGACCTTGAAGGTACCAACCAGACAACCCCCGGCAAGATATTCTATCCCTCGTCCACCCACTTTGCAATGGGTATGATCCGCGGAAAGAAGACAGTTGAGCGCGATCAGTATGTTTACCTTGACAACGCCGACATCATCGGTGACTACGTAAACATCTCCGGTTACACCGATGCCGGTTCTGCTCAGGGCGTTAAGGGTAACGTTACTCTTGAAATCGGCGAAGGTACACTTAATAACCTCAACCTCACCGGTTCCAACGCAGGTGCAACCGAAACGATCGACGGCAACCTCTCCATCATCCTTGGTGCAGGCGTAACCGTAAACAAGATCAACCCAACTTCTGTTCCCGTTGTAACAGGCGTATTCAACCTTATCCAGGGCTACGGTGCAACAATCCCCTCGTACACAGCTATACCTTGGGCAAATGCATCCAAGTCTGCCAATACTCCCTATTACAATCTTATCGCAGGCAGCGAAGACGTTGATATTCTTTCGACTGACGTAGCAGGTGAATTCGATGTCTTTACAGACGGTGTTGCATACGCTGTTTCGGCTGATAAGAAGACAATCTTCTACGGAGAAGACTCTATCTCTCTCGAACCCGGCAAGTGGACAGTTTACGCTGCAGCCGATCTCGATGCTGTTAAGGCAGCTGTTACACCTCCCGAAGCAGACATCTTTGGCAACAAGTTCCAGGGATGGATCGAAAGCAACGGCAAGCTCGTAGCTTCCTACGGCGAAGGCTCAACCGAAGCTGCTGCAGTATTCTATGCACAGTTTGGCGCAACAGGCTCGGGTCTTTCGGAAGAATCTCCTATGGGCGACCTTGCTGCTCTTATTGATCTTATCAATACAGAATTCGGCGCAGGCGACGAAGTTACCATCAAGGTAATCCCCGCTGAAAACCAGCCCACAGACGGCAAATGGGACAGCGCAGAAGATTCCGTATTCCTCGAAATCGGCAATCTTCCCAAGCACGATGCAACCATCACTATCACAAGTATCGATCCCGAAGCAAAGTCCTACGTTGCATTCTACAACAGCTGGGCTGAATCGGGCGCAGGTGGTCACTGGATCAACAACGGTCCCAAGGTCATGAAGGACATCACCATCATCGACAACCGTACCGACAACGCTACCCGTGATATCAACCTCAACTATCACTCCTGCAAGTTTGAAAATGCAAACGTTGTTGTTATTCCTAAGGTAAACGGTTATGCGTTTACAAACTGGAAGGACAGATCCGGTCACTTCTCGATAGGTGGTAACCGCAACAACGGTACTTTTGCAACAGGCAACACATTCATCACTCTTGACGCAGCAATGATTAACAGCATTAACGACCTTAACGCAACAGGTTATGCTGACGGCAACCACACAACTCTTGTAGCTCCCGGCAACGTTACCCTTGAGCTCAACGGCGGTAATCTTAAGGTACTGCGCGTTGACGGTAACAAGGCAGGTTTTGCAAACACATTTAACGGCAACCTCAACATTCTTATCAACGGCACAACCGTTGACACATTTGGTGCAAACAACGTTCCTACCGTAAAGGGTGTTGCAAACATCATCAAGAACGGTGCAACCGTTCCCGCTACTCCCGCTATCAACGGTACAGTATACGACATCACCGCAGGTGAAGGCGTTGTTGTTACTCTTACAGAAGACGACGGCGTATTCGCAGTTGATTGCGACGGTATCGCTTATGCTGTTTCCAAGGACGGCAGAAAGATCTTCTACGGCGAAGAAACAATCACTCTTGAACCCGGCGTTTACACTGTAAACGTTGCAGCAAGCCTCGATGAAATCATCGAAAACGCAGAAGAACCCGCACACACCACAGCATTCGTATTTGAAGGCTGGGACGATTCTGTTGAAGGCGTTCTTACAGCTGTTCTTAAGTACGTAGGCTCGGGCGAAGGCGCTTACTACTTCGTAAAGGCAGGCGGCAAGGGCAACGGTCTCTCGCCTGACACTCCCGCAGGCTCTATCGCTGATGCTATCAACCTTATCAACACTGCAGGCTACACAGCAGACGACGAAGTTACAATTTATGTAATGGATACCTGCGAAGAGCCCTACAAGTATGATATCAACGGCAACAGCGTTATTGGCGTTAACTTCTACGGCAACCAGAACTCTAAGACATATATCTCGGGTGTAACACCCTGGGCTTCTCTTTCGGCAGGTCCCGCAGCATGTGCAGCTGATATCACAATCGCAGCATATGACTACGAAACAGCCGGCAAGAACACATGGCTTATCTGGAATCCTGTTCTTGGTCTCAACACCAACGTAACATTCCAGTCGAATTACACATTCGAAAACATCAATCTTCTCGGTCCGAGACCTTACGACAGAGAATACTTCATCAACGGTTACGACATAACCTTTAATGATTGTAAGTTCTACTTCCTCACAAGGGACGCTCATTCCAACTCCGGCGCATATGACGGCAGTCTCTTCATGAGACAGAAGTTTATGCTCGCAGGCTCTCAGGGCGGCGGCGGAAAACTTACCATCAACTCTCCCTATACTCAGGAAGGTGAATATGGTATCCACGTTGCAGGTACAGGCGGAGGAACATATTCCAAGCACGTAACTGTTGACGTTGCACACGAAGACATCAGCACAGTTGTTTACTTCGGCGGCTCCAAGAATGCAGATTTTAACGCAGGTTTCTCTCTTATCGTTGGAAACGGCGCTGAAGTTACATTCGCTAAGAAGGACAACATTGTAAACATCAACGGATACGAAATCCTTGCTATGGAAGGCGACCCCGTATTCGAACAGGTTCTTCCCGAAAACGTTGCTGTAACAGGCGGCGTATGGACAATCCAGGTTGACAGCGATGCTATGTTCATCGACACAACCGACAAGGTTGGTACATACCGCGTTAAGGACGCTGAAAACCTCGCAGCTATCGCAGGCTGTAAGGAAACAGGCGCAACCTACTTCTCGGCAGACGGCATTCTCGAACTTCCCGCAGGTACATACACTGTATCTTCTCTTCCTGTAGACCAGCTTGCTGACATGAAGGTTGACGTTTACTTCGACAACGAACCCGCAACAGGCACACATTATGCAGGCTATCCCGTATACCTCCCCATCCTTAAAGACAAACCCGCTGAAAAGTTTGTTGGTTGGGAATACGACGATGCATCCACAGGCGAGCTTGTTTTCCTTGAAGGCGGAACAAGCTTTGACATTCCCGAAGGTGTAACAGAAGCATTCTTCTACGCTTCTTATCTCCCCTTCGAAGACACAGCAGTTGTTTACGTTGACCAGGCAAACGGTAACGACGAAGGCGACGGTTCCGAATACGATCCTGTTAAGACAATCTCTGCGGCAATTGCAATGGTAACTGCAACAGACGAAACAACCAAGAAGGTTTGCGTAATCGGTTACTACGGCCTCGGCGCAGAAGCAATCGGCAACTCTACACCCGTTATCATCACAGGTGAAGGCGCTGACAAGACAACTCTTGACATCAACAACGACTGTATCGCAGTTTGCGGTCCTATCACATTTGAAAACCTCAAGTTTGCTCAGACAACATCGGCAGGCGGTAAGGTTCTTTACACTCGTACAAACCACGTAACCTTCGGCGAAGGTCTTGAAATCGATGGCAAGTTTGCTCTCAGAATCGGTGAAGCTTCGGCTACTTCCGGTCCTATCGCAGCCACATTCAAGAGCGGTAACTTCGGCACTGTTGAACTCGGTCACTTCTGGTGCAACGGCAAGCGCGGTACTGTTACCACAGCTGACATCATCGTTGACGGTGCAAACATCAACACATTCAACTTCACATCCAACGGCTGGTTGACCGAACAGATCGGTTGTGACTTCACAGGCGCTGTTAATATTTCTGTTAATAGCGGTAACGTTGGTTCCATCTCTGTTGACACAGGTCACAGATATGCAGAATTCAAGGATACTGCAACAATTATCCTCAACAACGGTCAGAAGTCGCTTAACGTTTCTAAAGATCTTGTAGCTCCCAACGGCGCATGGACAATTATTGGAGATTCTGAACTTGGTATGATTGAAACAACAAGCGTTCCCGGAACATTCAAAATCGGCGGCGAAAAGACAGCTCTTGTTACTAACGTTTTGACAAGCGCTCAGTACGTTTCGTCTCAGGGCGAAATCACTCTTCCCGCAGGTCAGTACAAGGTTGAGTACGTTGATCAGGTTTACTATGTAAACGACGGCGAAAAGATCACTGTTTACACTGACTGCACAATCGACCTTTCCACAATCAAGCACTCTGACAAGGCAGGATGCCTCTTCCTCGGTTGGACATTTGAAGACGGTACTCCTTGTGACCTCAACGTTGCTGTTAAGGCAGGCGACTCTCTCGTTGCAAACTTCGTAGAATTTAACGCTGCAGAAGACTTTGCTATCGTTGGTGCTCAGATCAGAACATCCGGCGTACAGGGTCTCAGATTCATCGTTGAAAAGAGCAATGATTTCTTCGGCGCTCTTCCCGAAGTTTCCGAATTCGGTACACTCGTACTTCCCACCCAGGCTACATGGGGCCGTGACATCCTTCTTAAGAAGGACGCTTCCGGTGCATACGTTGGCGCTCCTCAGGTTGCTGAATGGCAGTGGGATGCAGCTACAAAGCTCGTATTCACTCCCAAATCCAACAACGGCTACACACCTTCCAAGGTTGTGGGCGAAAAGCTCTTTAAGGTAACTGATGATGCTGAACAGTACACACTCTGTATCACCAACATCACAGAAGACAAGTATTACAGATACTACACCGTTAAGGGTTATGCAATCTACAAGGACTACAACGGTATTGAGCACGTTCTCTACTCTGATTACTATCAGACAAACATCTACAACGTAGCTTGCAAGGCTCTTGAAGCAGGTGAACAGCCCGCTGAAACCTTTGAAGCTATCAAGGAATACTACGAAGTAGACCGCAAGGAAGCTTACATGGCTGCAAACTATGACAACAGAATTCTTCTTTCCGGTTATCCCACAACTGCAGATACAAATCCCAACCATGCAATGTATCAGCTCTCCAACGGTATGAAGATCAGAGAAGTTGAAATCGATTCCGGCAAGGGCGGCGACGCAGTTGAAATCGTTCACTTCGCAGATACTCACCTTAACTACATCAACCAGAAGGATATGGATCTCGGCGAGATCAACACCCTCTCGACATACCGCGGCAGAAGCTGGCTGAGAAACGGTTCTTCCGTTCCCAACATCGCAAGAATGATGGAATATGCAAGCTTCTTTGACAAGGCTGTCATCACCGGTGACGTTATGGACTACTTCTCTTGGGGTTGTGCAGAGATCATGACAAAGATGATCGTTGACCAGTCCAAGCAGCAGGGCAACCAGGTTCTTATGGCTATGGGTAACCACGAGCCCGCAGAACTTATGCAGGCTGATATGAGCGGTCTTAGCGCTAAGTATTCTCTTGAATACAGATACGAAGTTCTCCAGGGCATGTGGACAAACAACATCTACTATCATTCCGAAATCGTTAAGAACGATGACGGCGATGAAAAGGTTATGATCGTTGTTCTCGACAACCAGAGAGACACTTACTGGGGCGACATTCAGGCAGTTCCTTTCGCAAGAGACATTGAGATCGCTCGCGAAAAGGGTCTCCCGATCCTCATCTTTGAACACGACCCGATCTGTACAAGAAACCCTGCAGAAACTAAGGCAACTTACTTCTACGAGGGCGGCGATACTTCGGGTATCCCCACCGATATGAGCAACAGATTCGCAGGTAGACCTGCACAGGCTTCTGACGCAGACACAATGAAGGTTTATAACCTCATCGTTAAGAACCCTGATGTTGTCAAGGGCGTATTCTGCGGACACTGGCACAACCACATGTACACAGAAATCCTTGCTCAGAACGAAGACGGTTCGTTCATGATGGAAGGCGGCAAGAACGTCGTTATTCCTCAGTACGTTGTAACCGCTAACGCTTATGGCCAGGGTAACGCAATCAAGATTACTGTTAAGTAATTTTTTGGCGTTGTGTATAACGCAACTTAATAAAAGTCCGGAGACTTCGGTCTCCGGATTTTTTTGTCGTTTTGCAAGCGGTTTGTGCATTATGCGCGTTTTTGCTCGATTTTTGCGTGCATTTGATATGGAATATATGCAAAAAGATTGTTATAATGCTAATATACAATCAAATAGTATATTGTTATTTATTTTGTTTTGCAGGAGATTTTGCAAAAGATGCAGATGCATATGCTTTGTTGTGATATCCCGTGCAAAACGTGTAAATATAAAAATCGCGTGGCAAACCCGCGCAATATCAAAGGAGGAATCCATAGCATGAGTATGAGTACGAAGAAGCTTTTATCAATCGTTCTTTGTATCTGTATGCTCGTCGGACTTTGTCAGTTTAACCTGGCAATATCCGCCGCAGACACCACACCAAAATCGGCAGTACCAACCGAATACTACGTTAAGTTCGGCGGTTCGGGCGACGGACGTTCGGAAAATGCCCCCGCAGGCTCTATTCCCGCCGTCATTTCTGCCATCAACACCGACGGACACACCACGGGCGACCTTGTTACCGTTTATGTCATCGACAGCGGTGAAGGCTCGCTTAAGGTTATCAACTCCAACGTTCTTCTCGGTTACGACCCCCAGGGTCTGGGTTCGACCCCCGAGCACAGCGCAACCATTAAGTGGACATCCTACAAGCCCGATGAAGTTACGTCTATCATCGGTCACACAGGTTATCTCAGCTGG
>JAFYUZ010000057.1 GCA_017549365.1 Clostridia bacterium | reverse complement strand
GTATAGAGTGTTATACGATATTTTGTTTTGAGATTGTATAAGAGTGATGTTTTTGCTTACGCAAAAGTGATGTTACTCACTTCGTTCGTAATGATGTTGCGCCCGTTGGTCGAAGTGATGTGATGCTTGCCCACTGTGCCGCGGGCACTGCATCACAGCCGAAGGCTACATCACAAGGCGAAGCCGACATCATTTGCCCGTAAGGGCAAACATCGTTCGGCGACCTGCTTTACGCAGGTCGCCGTTGGGTGTCTTTTTTTGTGTTTTTAAAAGCTTCTGTCAGTTTTTGTTGCACGCTTCATTTATTTTAAGTGCAATATAGCTTTGTCCTGCGTGGCGCAAAAACGTGTACTCTTTGTTGGCTATTGCTTTTTTCACTCTATCCGCAAGCTCTTCTTTTCCCGAAACGGAAACATTTTTGTTTTTAAGCTTTTCAAGCAACTCATTTGCCGCCTTAAGACAAGCATTTTCGATCTCGACATCAATAGATATGGTATAATCCAAAACCTCTGCCGTATCTGCGGCAAAAAAGCTTTCAAGCGAAAAAGCGTCAAGAGTAAAAGTGAAAGTGTCGGTTTCGGCAAGTATGTCTTTCGACCAAAGGCTTGAAATCTTTGTTGTTTCACTCAAATTTATCGTTACCGTAACGGGATACGGCTCTGTGTTGACAGCATAGAAATAAAGCTTCCCTTCGGTTTTCAATCGCCTTACCGCCACGGGATCGGTCTTTTTTCCTACCAAGCTGAATTTTTTCTTTGGCAAAGCACGGAAGGCGCGGCCAAAAGCAAGCATCCGGTCGGTGTGCGCTTTGTCGTTGCAAATTCCTCCCCGCGTGATCTCCAAGGTATCATATTTCGCCAGGGCAAACACATTCGGTTCGATATAATAGGGATAAACGGGAAACAGGGGGACTATGTTTGTCTGTGATTCCCACCAGAAGCCATCCTCGTCATAAAGACAGTTTTGACCATAAATAAACTCCGCTTTTCCGTTATACATTCTTTTCACTTCTTCAAGCTGTTCTTCGCTTTCGGTGCAGGAATACCTGATATGTTTTCCCCAACGTTCTATCCAGCAGTTAAAGATAAACGTTGACGGAATATCTGCCTCCCCCAGCACCTTTGTCCAGGAATCATCAAGAAAAGCCAGGTCGTGGAAAATTCGAGTATTTTCGATAGGTGCAAAAACTCCGTCAAGAGCGTGGCTGCCTCTGTCTCTTAAAAGGTTGGTCTCTATGGAAAGTTCTATGCCGGTTTCTTTCGAAAGAGCCTCGAGGTCAATGCCACCAAGACGCAAATATTCGGTCATTTTTTCTGCGGCGCCATACTGTGCATCGGCGCCTCTGCCTATTATCAATCCTCGTGAAGGCTCATGCCAGAAATTGAGTGTCAAGGTAAGCCCTGCGGAGCTTGTGATATCACGCATTTTACAAATAAATTCGGTCAGCTTTTCACAGCGCCATCTTATCCATTTTTCGCGATGCTTATCTGTCAAAACGTCATAGCGTTTTTCAAAACGGCAAGGATCGGTATCGGTTATTTCAAGGTTGATATCGTTCTCTTTTTCGAACAGCGAAACGGTGTAATCATCATAACCAAATTCAATAGAGCTGAACCAAATGATAGTGGCGTGCCAAACATTGATCGAAATGCCCTTGAAAGATCTGTGCACACCGTACCTTTGCACTACCTCTGAAATGAATTCCAAAATTTGATCTTGAACCACGGGGTGCAGAGGATTAAACATGGGACCCGCGCCGGAATCGGTGCGTTTTTCTCCGTAAACGTAAGGAAATTCGCTTTGATCCTTGCCATCTTCCATCCATTTGAGCAGCTCGGGAAAATTTCGTGTATTATACTCGCAGGTCCAATCGTTGGTGCAAGACTGCACCTGACCGTTTCCGCGCATGTTGTTATAAGTGGGCTTACCAAGCTTTATGGCTTCAAGGTCGATGTTCATATCCTTCATAAGGTTTCCGAGTCTTAACATTGTCATGGAAGCCACAAATTCCAATTTTTCTTTGTCAAAGCGCGAAAGCAGCTCATCAACCCAATCATCGGGATGAAGGGTCATACGGGTATATTGCTTGCGATCAACCGGCGATTCCACCCATTCAAGTGTATCGGCAGGCTGGGTTTTGGAAGGAAACTGCGGACCATGGTACCAAACGATAGGATAAACAAACCTGTTTTGCCCCGAATGATGCATATACTGAACGTGACGATCAAGCCAATCTTTGAAATGAACTGCTCCCTCGCTGAAGCCTTGGGTACCGGGGTCTTCATACTGTATGCCAAAAGAACGTCCCTTTTCGCCGTATTCCTCTTGTGCGGGAAGCGATTCGAGCTCGTAAATCGAAAAGCCAAATGCTGCCGCAGGCTCGCCTTCGCCGTGGTTTGAAAAGATCAGACTGCAGTCATGGTTTCTCGGCCAAAAAATGTTGTGAATAATCTTTACGGTGTTTGAAATCGGATATAGATCTCCCGTAAAAACGCCTGTTGTAAGATCATAGCTCGTGCCGTCGTTAATACACATAAAGCGACGCTTGTCGTCGGGATAAGCAATAACAGCCATGTGCGGTTTTTTGGGATTTTCCACAGAAAAACGATATCCAAAACGCATAAGAGGAGCATCGGGAGTCTCTCGGTAACTTCCGAGAGAGGTATTTTTTACTTCCACGCCACGGCTTTGAAAAAACTGCTCGGGCGGGTAATCGAATGCGCAATCAAAATGACAAATTACTCTTCCTTTATATTCTTTTGGCAAACTGTACATTTTATTCCCCCATTTCAAACGCTTTTAATTTGTCGGCTTATCGGCATTTTGATCGGTAACATAAAATCAGTATACTCTTTGCGACAAAAATGTCAATAGACTTTATAAAATACCCTGATATTAACGGAAACAAACGAACTTTAACAGAACGAAAGCCTCATAATTTCAAAAAGCTTTGTTAAATAACAAAAAACTATTGACAAATTGACAAATATGGTGTATAATAACTGTTCGTGAAAGACTGAAAAGCAGTCTTTCTCCTTACTCCGAACAAATGCTTCGGAGTCTTATGTCCAAAAGGAGGTGCAAAAAATGGAACTCATCAACAAGTACGAAACCGTTTTTGTCCTGAACCCTGAACTTTCCGAAGACGCTACAAAGGCTCTCGTTGAAAAATTCACAGGTCTCATCGCACAGAACGGAACCATCGAAAAGATCGATGAATGGGGCAAGAGAAAGCTTGCTTATCTCATCGATGACTACACTGAAGGTTATTACGTTGTTGTAAACTTCGCTTCCGCTCCTGCGTTCCCCGCAGAGCTCTGCCGTATTTACAACATCACCGACGGCGTTCTTCGTTCGATCGTTGTAAGAACCGACAAGTAATTCCGAAAGGTGGTTTTTTCAAATGGCAAGTCTTAACAAGGTAATTCTTATTGGAAATCTTGTCGCAGATCCCGAGCTCAAGAAAACCCCCAACGGAATAAGCGTTACTTCTTTCCGCATCGCGGTAGGACGCAGATTTACAAGAGACGGCGAAGCTCCTCAGGCCGATTTTATTGACATCGTTGCCTGGAGACAGTCTGCCGAGTTTGTATGTCAGTATTTCTCAAAAGGAAAGCCGATCCTCGTCTGCGGTTCGATCCAGTCCAGAAACTGGACAGACCAAAACGGTCAGAAGCGCTATACTGTCGAGGTTGTTGCCGACGAAGTTTCCTTCGTTGAGCGCAAGACTGATTCTCAGCCTCGCTCTGCAGGAACTTACTACGGAGAGCCGCCTGCGGCAAAAACATCTGAAGGCGTTGGTATTCCCGACGCAGCTTTCGTCGAAGTTTCTTCCGACGATGATCTTCCGTTCTGATTCGGAAGAAAAGAAATTTATAACAGGAGGTAGTTATCATGGATAAGGATACACAGAAGCAGTTCAAAAACCATAAGAAGAAAAAGGTTTGTAACTTCTGCGCTGACAAAGTTGAATTCATCGATTATAAGGACGCTGTAAAGCTTCACAAATATCTCTCCGAAAGATCCAAGATTCTTCCCAGAAGAATCACAGGTACCTGCGCAAAGCATCAGAGAGAACTCACAGAGGCTATCAAGAGAGCTCGTCACATCGCTGTAATTCCTTACATCAGCGACTAATTCATCTGAAAAAGAGGACCGCAACAATAGTTGCGGTCTTATTTTTTTGCAGTATAGTGCACAATGTCAAATGTAAATGTCATTTATTGATTTCTGGATTTTCCGTGCGACACAAAATATAGTCAATGCTCACGTTATAAAACTCTGCAAGGCGCAACAGCGTCTCGGTCGGCGGTACTCGCTCGCCGTTTTCAAATTTTGACAACAACGCCTGTTCAATGCCTGTGCGCAGCTGCAATGCAAGCTGGGTGTATCCCTTTTGCTTTCGCAAATGTTTCAAATTGTTTCTCACGACATCACCTCAATGACATTATGTCATATTTTGCGCTTGACAAATATGACATTTTGTCATACAATGGTTATAAAGTGATGGTTTTGTCTATTGTAGATATTTTATGACGGAAAAGGTGACAAAAATGCAAGAACTCAAATGCCCAAGGTGTGGCGAAGTTTTCCAAGTCAATGCCGAAACGTTAAAACAAGCAGAAATAGATAGAATAACTGCCGAAAAAGACAGCAAAATATCCAAGCTTGAAAACGAACTGCAATTGCTTGATAAGGAATGGGAGCGGCAAAACAAACGCCTACTAGATCAACACGCTTATGAAATCAAGAAAAAGGATGAGGAAATTGCGTATTACAAAAACCGCAAAGCTCGTCAATCAACAATAATAAGCGGAGAAAGCTTGGAACAGTACTGCGAATATGAATTCAACAAACTTCGCGCCACCGCTTTTCAAAACGCATACTTTGAAAAAGACACCGATATCAAAAACGGTAGCAAAGGCGATTTTATTTATCGCGAAGCTTCCGAAGACGGTATAGAATTCATCTCTATCATGTTTGAAATGAAAAACGAAATGGATACAACTGCCACAAAACACAAAAACGAAGATTTTTTCAAAGAACTCGACAAAGATAGAAAAGAAAAAGGGTGTGAATACGCAGTGCTCGTAACTCTTTTGGAGCAAGACAACGAATACTATAACTCAGGCATCGTAGACGTTTCATACAAATATCCAAAAATGTATGTGGTTCGGCCGCAATTTTTCATCCCGATAATAACAGTACTGCGAAATGCTGCTCTCCACTCTTTGCAATACAAAAAAGAATTGACTGAAATTAAAAAACAAAATATAGATATAACCAATTCTGTAAATGATATAAACGACTTCAAAAATAAGTTTTTAACAGATTTCGAACGTACCAACACCAAATTCAAGGCCGCAATTGATGAAATCGACAAAACCATCGATCACCTGCAAAAAGTGCTTTGTTTTCTTCAGAAAACAACCTGAAATCAGTAACAGCAGAGCATAAGACCTTTCTATAGAGTACTTGGCAAAAGGCAATCCCACAATGACTGCAAAATTTGCGGAGTTAGAAAAACCAAAAGAGTGACAACAAAAAAGCTGTTCCCGAAAGAACAGCTTTTTTATTCTTTATTGATAACAATCAACAAAACCCCGCGGGGCCGTGTTACCCGACAGAAGAAACCCTGCTAACGCAAGGTGGTGTCCTATTCGCGGCTTTGTGCTACCAGCGTCCGATACACTCCGGTCTTTGCCGGCTCGATGTCCGGGGAGCGGGAGGATCGGGAGGTCTGCATACCTGCGTGCGAAAACTATTTTCAGACTCCAATTTCTAAATGTGGGTTTATATGACCGGATAATCACAAACTCAGCAGGAAAATGTACGGTCGATTATTCTTCCGCGGGAGCTTCTTCCTCTGCGGCGTCGTAGTCAAACTCGGACATAAATTCGTCTTCGAAAGCGTCTGCAACTTCGTCGAATTCGTCATCGTCATCGATGGTTACAAGGAATTCTTCGCCGTTTTCGTCTTCTTCAACCTTGAGGATAACGTATTCTTCCTCTTCGCTGTTGCTGTCAACGGGAACGAGAGCAACGTATGTGTTGCCGTTTATATCAAGATTGCCGATCAGTTCAAACTGACTTTCGTTGCCCTCCTCATCGGTGAGGGTAAAAATCTGATCCATATCTGCCATGGTGCGGACCTCCTGTTTTGCTGTTATTAAGGGCGTTGCCCTCTATGTATCTTTTCTGTATTATTATTCTATTATATTTTTGCAATTATGTCAAGGATTTTATTGAAAATAAGGCAATTTATGCAAGCAAATACAGTCTTTTTTCGTTGAAAACATCCTTTTTTCGGCAAAAATTCAGTAATTATTCAAAAAACAGAGTGTTTATAAGACTGAATGCTGTGAAGTCGTGCATCTCGCGGATGGGGTGATTGATGCGGTTGGCAAGCAGCATGGTGATGTTGGCACCGCATTCGTAAAGCTTCTTCCACTTGCCGTAAACGTCGCAGACCGTGACACCCTTGGACTTTGCAAGAGCCATGTAGCTTTCGAAAAGATTATCCATCGTTCCGCCGTTCTGAAGAGCGGGAGTCTGCTTTGCATAGTCCACAAATTGAGGACAAGCCTGCTCGATATCTTCGGCAACTTCGGTGTTCATCATATTTTCCGAAAGGTAAACGCAGGGGATCTCAAGCTCGTTGAGCTTGTCAAAAATTCTGCCGAGGGATGCAAGATTTCCCGCAAGATTTCCGTGGTCGTTAAGACCAAACGAAACGACAACAAGATCGGGGTGGTATGCAATAACGTCTCTGTCAAGTCTTGCAAGACCTGCTGTGGCAGTGTCTCCGCCGATGCCGGAATTTATGATGTTGAAGACGGTGTTCGGGAAGAGCACAGAGATCATCTTGTGGAACTTCATGGTGTAAGAAGCAAATCTGTCGTGTCCGATGATGCCATAACCCGAAGCAAAGCAACCGTGGGTTACGCTGTCGCCGAGAAATACAATATTGACCGAACCGTGCTGACCAAGCGGAAGTTTTCCCGACACACGATCATAAAACTTTTTGGAATTTACCATTTTCTTTATCTCCTTATTGTCTTATTCGGGCTTTTTTTCGAGCTTCAACGGGAAATCGCCGAGCTTGTTTACCTTAAAGCCGTTTTTCTTGTATTCTTCGTAATCAAAAGCTTCAAGCTCGTCGATGGCAAGCTTGTGGAACTCGTAGAAGTTCTTCCACCATTCATAGCCCGAGCCAAGCTCTGCGTTAAGATATGCATCTGCAATATCACAACCCATGGCGGGAGCAACGTAAAATGCGCCCATGGCAAGAACGTTTACTCCGTTGCCCGTGATGGCACGAAGTGCCGCAGGAACGCTTTCGACAACGCCTGCGTGGACGTGGGGACATTTGCTTGCGGCGATATGTATGCCCATACCCGTGCCGCAGAAAAGAAGAGCTCTTTCAAATTCGCCCTCGGATATCATGGCTCCTGCGCGAAGGCCCACTCTGTGGAACATAAGATCTGTGTCGTCGGGGTCGGAATCTGCTCTTACACCGATGTCTGTTACTTTCCAGCCCTTTTCTTTAAGATGGGCAACCACGGCTTCTTTAAGAGGATAACCCGCAAAATCCGCACCGACAAGTATGTATTTATCCTTTACTGTTTTCATGAAAAACCTCCGTAAAACGAATTTTCTGATTTCATTATACACACAAAAACAAAAAAATCAACAGTTTCACCGCACAAAAAAGCCTCCGCACAAAATCTTTTCGGGCGGAGGCTCGTTTTTTATCCGATAAATTGCTGGGCAGGTACAGGGTCTTCAAGACCGAAGCTTACGGTGATGGCGTTGTTCACACGGTTCATAAGATCGTCGTCAAGATGTCCCATTTTTTCCTTCAACCGTTTTTTGTCAAGCGTGCGTATCTGCTCGAGCAATATCACAGAATCGCGGGCAAGTCCGTATTTTTCGGCATAAACGTCGATGTGGGTGGGAAGTTTGCTTTTGTCGGTCTTGCTGGTTATGGCGGCGGCGATCACTGTGGGACTGAATTTGTTGCCTATATCATTCTGTATGATAAGTACAGGTCTGATGCCGCCCTGTTCAGAGCCGACAACAGGGCTCAGATCGGCGTAATATATATCTCCTCGCTTTACACTCACTTTTGGATTCTCCCTTTCACATTTTTCTGCTTCTATTTTTACCTGATTTTGATCGATTATTCCGTGCGCAAAAAAATGAAAATGATTTTTTGAGAAAGAACGGCAAATATATTGCCGTCCTTTCTCATTGTTATATTATTCGCAAGTGAAAGCTTTGGTCAAAGGACAGATCACCTTGCACCGTTTTTGTATTTAAGCGGAGTTATGCCATAATTCTTTTTAAAAACCGAAATAAATCGGGAATAATCCGAAAAACCGCTTTTTTCGGAAGCTTCGGTTACATTTTCGCCTTTTGAAAGAAGAAATGCTGCATACGACAACCTTTTGTCAAGAAGGTAACGGGACGGGCTTTTTCCCAACGTTTCGGAAAAATGCCGTTCAAGGGTGTTTACGCTGACTCCCGCAAGGTGAGCTATCTCGGATACGGTGACAGGAGAGGCAAAATTGTCTCCGATATGTTTTATGGCAAATTCCACGTCGGAAGGGTATACGTTTTCGGGATTTGCGCTGTCGGCGCTTTTCAAAAGCCTCATCAGCTCAAAAAAATCCGAAAGAGCGGTCAGTTTGTCGTCCTCTTTCTTTGTCATCCTGTGACAAAGAGCAAAAAATCTTTCGGTTTTGTCGGGCGGAAGCACAAGCAGATTTCTGTCGCCCGCTCTGCGGTTGAAAAACAGATCAAAAAGTTCCTCGTTTCCGCTGCAGGAAAAAAGCATCCAGAAATGCTTGTGCAGTCTGTCGCTGTGATAAACGCAATGGTGATATTCATAAGGTCGGGTAATGATGATGCTTCCCGGCAAAACGGGATATATACGGTTTTCGACAACAAACGAAACGTCGCCACTGAGGTTTACGTATATCTCACATTCCTCGTGGATATGAGCTTCAAAAACGTTTTCGGCGCTGTGATGATCGAGTTCAACATATTTTGCCATAAGGTCGAATTGACAAAATCCTGAGTGGCTTCGGGTTACGTTCTGCAATTTCGTTATCTCCTTGGTTTTGTAATACATGGTGATTATATCATGTTTTTTGGTGAAAAATCAATATAATTTATGTTTTTTTCGTGATAAAGTATATGTGACAAATGTTTTTACGGGAGATCAGGAATGCAATATATACAGCTTATCATCGCAGTTGTTCTGCTTGCGGCCGTTTTTGGCGCCAACAAGGGGTACCAGACTGTTTGCGGCACCTCGCCAAAAAAAGCCCTGGGGTTCAACTGCCTTTTGGGACTTTTCACTTTCGTTATCTTCCTGGGTATAAACGGTTTCAGGATATCGTTCACCCCTTTTTCTTTTGCGCTTTCGGCGATAATGAACGTGATACTTGTAAGCTACAGTCTTATCGGCTTTAAACTGCTGGAATCGGGAACGATGGCATTGTACACCGTTTTTCTGATGAGCGGAGGAATGATACTGCCGTATATCTACGGCGTTATTTATCTGAAAGAGCCGTTTGGCATACTTCGTTTTGCGGCACTTGTACTTATTCTTTTTGGTGTTATTCTGTCAAACGGCAGTGGCAGAAAAGCTTCGAAAAAGCAGCTTTTTATGTGCATCGCCGTCTTTATCTTAAACGGATTTGTCAGCATAATCTCAAAGATACATCAGATAGAAACGGTACACAGTACCGTAACGGCGGCAGAATATGTGATGCTCGGCGGTATTTTCAAATTCGTTTTTTGCGGAATTCTGTTTTTTTCGGTAAAAGACAAACCTGAAGAGAAAAAGACTTCCGACAAGAAAAATATCGTTCTCAAAGCCGTTTCTCTTATCGCACTTGCCGCGGTGTGCGACGGGGTGTCGTATCTTCTACAGCTTTACGGCGCAAGCAATCTTCCCGCCACTGTGCTTTATCCGTTCATCACCGGCGGAGGCATTGCTTTTTCAACTGTATTGGGAGCTTTGGTGTTTGGCGAAAAGCTTACAAAAAGAACTGTTTTAAGCGTTGCGTTCTGCTTTTGCGGAACTTTGATGTTTCTTTAAATAAAGGAGGAAAAATATGGATCTTCTCAAAGACAACAAAAGATTTTCTTTCAAGCTTGACGGAGCAGAGGGTTTTTCGGTCGCCCATACCGTGCATACCGAACAAACGGAAGATCTTCTTTCAACCATGTACGAATTTGAAGGCGGACTTCGCATCACAAACGTTGCAAAAAAATACGGCAACTTTGGCGCGTACGAATGGGTAAATTACATTGAAAACATCGGAAACGAACCAACGGGTATAATTTCGGAGCTTTTTGATTGCGATATCACTCTTCCCATCGAGCACGAAGAACCATATCGCGGCGTAGCCTATATGCCCGACACAAAGACGGCAACAAAAATATACGCTCCTGCAGGCTCATCAGGCACAAGGTTTGAGTTCAGCTGTGAAATAGACGAACTGCGCGGACATTGGCCAAAAAATCACATTCTCCCCGGGCAATCAAGGCACTATGCCACCTCGGGCGGCAGATCGAGCAACAACGAGCACGCTCCGTTTTTCAATATCCACAAAAACGGAAAAGGATATATCTTTGCCATCGGCTGGACAGGTCAGTGGAACTGTGATATCACAAGAGACACCGACACAGTGACGGTGAAAACAAAGATAGAAGACACAAATTTCAGGGTTTTGCCGGGCGAAAAATTCCGCACCTCGTCGGTGGTGCTTTTGCCATACGAAGGGGATATCGCAGACTCGCAAAACATCTGGCGCAGACTTGTGAAAAATCATTTTTCGCTTATAGGCAAAGAGGGCAGAGACGAACACGGACCTTTGTGTACAGGACTTTGGGGCGGACTTGAAACCAACTCGTGCCTTGACAAGATAAAGAATATAAAAGAGCAAGCTCTTCCCTTTGAATACGTATGGATGGATGCAGGCTGGTTCGGAGACTCTTTGCCCACTCCCGACGAGTACGAGGGCGACTGGTGGCAACACACCGGAAACTGGAATCCGAGCAAGGCGACCCACCCCGACGGACTTTGCGACGTGTCACGCGCCGCGCACGAAGCGGGAATGAAATATCTTTTGTGGTTCGAGCCCGAAAGAGTGAGGGCAAACGTGCCCATCGTCTCCGAGCACCCCGAATACTTCTTGAAAGCGGGTGGCGGAGACCCCAACAATTACCTGCTTGATCTCGGAAACGAAAGTGCGTGGAATTACTGTTTTGATATGCTGTGCGATATAATAGAAAAGCTTGATATCAACTGTTACAGACAGGATTTCAACTTCGAACCGCTCGGCTATTGGCGTACAAATGACACAGACGACCGCCGCGGAATTTCCGAAATCAAGCATATAAACGGAATGTACAGACTATGGGATGCTCTTCTTGAAAAATTTCCTCATCTCATCATCGACAACTGTGCCTCGGGCGGCAGACGAATAGACATCGAAACTCTGCGCCGCAGTATTCCACTGTGGCGAAGCGACCTGCAGTGCCCCGCAAACTTCGATATTGAGGGAACGCAGAACCACACTCTCGGTTTCGGCACGTGGATGCCATATTCGGGCACAGGTTCGGGAAGACCGTATGACGAATACCGCATCAGAAGCGCATACTCCCCCGCCATGACGACAAACTATTTTTACTCGGACAAAGAAAAATATGACAATATGGAGGAAAAATACGCCTTCATCAAAAAGTACACGCAAGAATACCTGCGCGTACGCCCATATCTTTCGGAAGACTTTTATCCCCTTACCGAGCTTTCTGTTACAAACGACACATGGTGTGCATATCAGTTCCATAATCCTTCGCAGGGCGATGGAATCGTGCAGATCTTCCGCAGGGAAAACTCGCCCTATGACCGCGCCACCCTTTCGCTTCGCGGACTTTGCCCGGAAGGCGAATATGTCTTCAGCGATGCCGACGGCGGAGAATTTGCGGCAAGTGGTAAAGATATTCTTGAAAACGGACTTGAATTTGTGATAAACAAAAAGAGATGCGCCAAGCTGTATTTTTACCGCAAAGTTAAATAAACAAAAACCTTTCCAAAACGGACATTTTCTTTCGAAAAATGTCCGTTTTGTTCATTGCTTTTTGTTTCACACAATGATAAAATCATATTATCGAAAATTTCTGTAAGCTCCGCAAAAGCATAAAACATGCTTACCACCCCTGTTTTCGGGCATTTTATACTGTTGTAACATATATTTTTCAGTGATATGCACAAAAATGTGAATTTTGCCAAAAAACAAAAACATTTTTCTTGCTATTTTGTCACATTTATGGTACAATGCTTTTGTGGAAAACTACCCGTTCGGGAGTTTTCGAATCCAATTTTATCTTTGAAAAGGAGAAAAACTATGAGAACCAGAAAAATCATTGCGGCTCTTTTAGCTTTGCTCATGGTAGTGTGCCTCGTGCCCTTTACGGCATTTGCGGCAGACGTTGAAGTTGTTGAACTTAACGGCGAGCGTATAGCTTTCGTTTCAAGCTTTGGCAAAATGAACTATGAGGGCAAATCCTACAAGACATTCCGCACATTCAACGACGCAGTTGTTGCCCTCGGCGCACAGGGCGGCACCATCGTATTCACAGGTACAGCCAAGCTTGCAGATTTTGCTGACCTGGCAGGCAGAGATGAAATTTCCGTTGTAGGTATCGGTACAAAATCCTCGGGTAACCTTCTCGACTTTACAGGCACCGCAGAAGCTCCCGTTAGCGAAGTAAACCTTGCAGGCGACATCTTACTTGATTTTGTAAACCTTCGTATGGATGCAGGTGCATACCTTCTTACCAACGGTTACAACTTCACCACAGACAACGAGTTTGACACATACCACGTTGAAATATACAACGCGGCAGGTGCAAACCCCATCGAATACCGTAACCCTCCGTCGATCGCGGTTGGTAAGAGTGAAGGTCACCTTGGTCTTATCTCCATCGACGCAGGTACTTTCTCGAACATTGTATCGGGTGCTGTTAACGGTCACACAGTAAACGGCAGCGGCTTTGTAAAGATTGCAGGCGGCAAGATCGAAAACCTTGTAAACGGTAACGTTTTGGGTACAACAAACGGCAACGTTGAACTCACCGTTGAAAACGGCGCTGTTGTAAACCTCGTTGCAGGTCCTGTTGCAGGCACAGTAAACGGTAACGTTATCACATCTATCAAAGGCGGTAACATCGGAACACTTGTTATCGGTCCCGAAACAGGTGCAACCGTTAACGGAAGCCTTGTGCTCACTCTTAAGGACGGTTCGATTTCTTCGGTAACACTCGGCGGCGGTACAGTTACAGGCAAAAAGATCGTCATGGCAAACAACGACGAGCTTGCTGCCCTTCTTCCCGCAAACGCAGCTGACTACGTTATCAAGATTGCAGGCGGCTATTGCGAGCCTCAGTTTGATGGCGCAAACGTTAACGGCTTCCTCATTTGCGACAAATACGGCGTTCCCGCAGAAAGCGTAACCATCAATGGTGCGGCAAAGTCGGCGGCAAACGGCATTTATCAGCTTTCGGCAGGCAAGAACGACATCGTTGTTGCTTCCGCTCTCACTGTTGCGGTCAACAAGAACGCAAACTATGTTGCGGGTTATGAAGACGGCACTTTCCGTCCTCAGAACAATATGACAAAGGCAGAAGCTATCACACTTCTTTCGCGCATCATCGTTGATGAAAACCTCATCAAGGGCAAGGTTTCGTCCACATTCACAGACGTAGCTGACGGCGCATGGTACGAACCTTACGTTGGCTTCTTTGAAAAGCTCGGTTTCCTTGATCTTATCTGCGATGCCAGCGGAACATTGATCAACCCCACAGCAAACATCACAAGAGGCGAATTTGTTCAGCTTATTTACGAAATCGCAAATCTTGACATTGAAGGCAGCAGCGCAACAAAGCTTATTGCTATCCCCGACGTAACCTCCAAAAACCCCTACTGCGGCGCTATCAGCTTTGCTGTTTCTTCGGGCGTTGTAACAGGTTACGAAGACGGCACCTTCCGCTCTGACAACAACATAACAAGAGCAGAAGTTGTTACAATGGTCAACCGTTTCCTCGGCAGAATCCCCACAGGCGTTGCAGGTACCGTAAGCTTTGCAGACTCTGCAAACCACTGGGCAAACGGTCAGATCCTTGCGGCATGCAATCCCGAAGGCGTTGCATGGACAGGTGCAGATAAGTCTTCTGAATACGTTCTTACCGGTACATCCGCAAAGGATTACACCATCGCTCTTTACGAGCAGGGCAAGAACCTTTCGGCTGACGCTATTCTTCGTGGTGTTGACGTTATCACCGAACAGATGAAGAAGGATATCCTCAACACTCCCAACACAGCCGACATCTACGGCGACAAGATCAAAGAAGCATACTACATTTCCGAAAAGAACGGTAATGACGACAACGACGGTAAATCTCCCGAAACAGCGGTAAAGACCATTGCAGGTCTTAGCAAAAAGCTCAGATTCCCCAGAGCCGGCACCGCATTCCTCTTTGAACGCGGCGGCGTTTACCGCGGAACACTCTCTGTTGCAGTCAACGGAATTATCCTCGGTTCTTACGGCGAAGGCCCCAAGCCTATCATCATGCAGTCCAAGAAGAACTATGCAGACCCCAACCTTTGGGTTGAAACAGAATGGCCCAACGTATGGAAGTGCACAGACATTCTCTACAACGTAGGTGTTATGGGCTTTGACCACGATCTCCAGGACTACTCCAAGGATACATACAACGAAAAGTACGGCTGGATCATGAACTACAACCTCTTTGAATTCAAGGGCGTCCAGGACATGAACAGCGACCTCCAGTTCTATTCGGTTCTTCAGAACGACACCAATCCCAAGGTGAAGATCAACAAAGATCTCTACCTCTACTCCACCGAGGGCAACCCCGGAAGCCGCTTCAAGTCTATTGAAATCGGCGAAAACGTTGCCATCGTATCCGGTAAGGGTAACGACGTCATCATCGACAACATCTCCTTCAAGTTCACCGGCGGCCACGGCATGGGCGGTGCAGGCGGATGCAAGAACAGAACAGTTACCAACTGTATCTATTCCTGGATCGGCGGCTCCATCCTTTCGCTCGACTTCCGCGGAAACGGCAGACCCGTAAACTACGGTAACGCCGTTGAAATCTACGGTTCCTGCGACGGATACGTTGTTGAAAACAACTGGATCTATCAGATCTACGATACTGCCGTAACACATCAGTTCTCCGATGGTTCTGCTTGTACTCAGGAGGGCGTAAGATATCTCGGCAACCTCATGGAATACTGCTTCTGGGGTATCGAATTCTACAACTCCCCCGGAGATGGAACCACTCCCTCAGCTCCCGCGGCAACAAAGTACACAAGAGACGTTATCTCTGCATACAACGTTCTTAACGAGTCCGGTTATGGTTGGGGTTCGACCACACGTTACAGATCCGGTTACGCATACTGCGGCTCTTCCCTCTCTCTCAACGAAGACCAGCACGCCAACTATAACGTATTCAACAAGTGCTCGGGTTATCTGCTCAACCTCCCCTCGAACTCCACAGAAACTCCCGACAAGAACATCTACATCCAGACCCGCGGTCTTCCCCTTGGAAACCTCAAGGGCTACAATGTAACTTGCAATTATGATGCGGCAGAGCAGATTGCAAAGAGATGGGGCGACAAGAACGCCATCGTTATCGTTCTTGAACCCGAACCCGAAGAAGTATAATTTACTTTAAGGCTTATACAAAAAATTAAAGCCCGAATGCGTCGTACCCTTGGAAATGTTCCTGATGGTACGAGCATTGCGGGCAAGAAAATTGAGAGAAGTTACGGCTTCTCTCTTTTTTGTCCTTATTCTTTTTATATCGGTACGCTTGTCTGTTTAGCCTTCTATGTTTTTTCACGCTTCTTTTTGAGTTTTTGCCTTTATGTAAAGGGCAGACATTTTTTAACTCTGCCGAACAGTAACTTTCACTTGACAAAGGTGATAAAATTATTATAATGGGTAATGATACAAGCAGTACTTTGGGTAATACCGGGCTAATAAACATTTAAAATATTTAATAAAGGAGAAAAATAAAATGGCAAACAGATTTGTACTCAATGAAACCAGTTACCATGGCAAAGGTGCGATTGAAGCAATCGCCACCGAAATCACTGCTCGAGGCTTTAAAAAGGCTTTCGTTTGCTCCGACCCTGACCTTATCAGATTCAACGTTACCAAAAAGGTAACCGATATTCTTGATAACGCTAACATCGCTTACGATATTTACAGCGATATTAAGCCCAACCCCACAATTGAAAATGTTCAAAACGGCGTTGCCGCTTTCAAGACCAGCGGCGCTGACTGTATCGTTGCTATCGGCGGCGGTTCTTCTATGGACACTGCCAAGGCTATCGGCATCATCATCACCAACCCCGAATTTTCGGATGTTCGTTCATTGGAAGGTGTTGCTCCTACCAAAAACCCCTGCACCCCCATCATCGCTGTTGCTACCACAGCCGGCACTGCTGCCGAAGTTACAATCAACTACGTTATTACCGACGTTCAAAACAACCGCAAAATGGTTTGCGTAGACGTTCACGATATCCCTGTTGTAGCTATCGTTGATCCCGATATGATGGCTTCTATGCCCAAAGGCCTTACCGCTGCCACCGGTATGGATGCATTAACCCACGCTATCGAAGGTTACATCACCAAGGGCGCTTGGGAAATGAGCGATATGTTCCACTTAAAAGCTATCGAGCTTATCGCAAAATCTCTCCGCGGTGCTGTTGAAAACACAGACGCCGGCCGCGAAGGTATGGCTCTCGGTCAGTACATTGCAGGCATGGGCTTCTCTAATGTAGGTCTTGGTATCGTTCACTCTATGGCTCATCCCCTCGGCGCTTTGTATGATACTCCTCACGGTGTTGCAAACGCTATTATTCTTCCCACCGTTATGGAATACAACGCTCCCGAAACAGGCGAAAAATACAGAGATATTGCCAAGGCCATGGGCGTTGAAGGCGTTGACGCCATGACAATCGAAGATGCAAGAAAGGCTGCCATCGACGCTGTTAAGCAGTTGTCTGCAGACGTTGGAATCCCTGCTGACCTTAAAGAAATCGTGAAGAGCGAAGACATTGACTTCTTGTCACAATCCGCATTTGACGATGCTTGCCGTCCCGGCAACCCTCGTGATACAAGCGTTGAAGAAATCAAGGAACTCTACCTCAAGTTAATGTGATATAACAAGTATATTTATTTAAACAAAGTTAAAGCCCTGTCAGGACCGCAAATTTACCGCGCTCCTGACAGGGCTTTTTTGTTTTATTAAAAAATCACTTTCCAACGCAGAATCGCGAGAAGATGTTGTCAACTATCTCCTCGGTGACCTTTCTGCCGTCGGCCTCAGAAAGGCAGGAGATGGCACGCTCGATATCCGTGCCCGCAAGATCCTGGGTGTAGGCATCAAGGGTGCAAAGCCCCTCGCACACGGCGTTGTACGCGCCGTTTATGGCGGCATATATTCTTGCTCCGGTGATAACAAGTCCCGCCGCAAGAAGATCGTCGCCCGCAGGATAAAGCTCGTTTATCTTTTCCGAAAGCTTATCCTTTCCGTCGCCGCTTTTTGCCGAGATAGAAACCGCGGCAAAAAAGCTTTGCGCACACGATGCAAGATATTCTGCCTTTTCGGCAGAAACGGGTGATATGTCGTTTTTGTTTACAACAAGTATTATATTTTTGTCTTTTTGCTCAGAAAGGAATGAGAGAATACCCTTTTCTTCCTCGCAAAGGGAAGACGCTCCGTCGATGACGGCAAGCACAAGCTCTGCTTCTTTTACCGCGCCGTAGGCTCTTTCAACCCCTATTTTTTCCACGGCGTCATCGGTTTGTCTGATTCCCGCCGTGTCCGAAAGATTAAGGGTTATGTTTCCAAGGGTAACCTTTTCGGTGATGACATCACGCGTTGTGCCTGCAATGTCGGTGACGATGGCACGATCGGAATCGGTGAGCATATTGAGAAGAGAAGATTTTCCGCTGTTGGGAAGTCCGACGATGGCGGTGTTTATGCCGCAGGATACGGCACGTCCCGAATTATAGCTCTTACAAAGGCGATGCAGTCTTTCTTTTGCAACCAAAAGGGCTTCTTTCATCTCATCTTTTGACATATCGGCAAGATCCTCGTCGGGATAATCAATGAAGGCGTACACCGATGCAAGGATGCTCGTTAAGCTATTTGAAATATCGTCCATCTCACGGGAAAGTTTTCCCGAGACTTTGGCGTTTGAAAGGCGAAGCGCCGCCGTGCTTTGGGCGTCGATAAGCTCTGCCACCGCCTCTGCCTGCGAAAGAGTGAGCCTGCCGTTGGTGAAAGCGCGTCTTGTGAACTCGCCTGCTCCCGCAGGGACAGCACCCGCCGCATAAAGGGACGAAAGTATCAGCGAAACGCAAAGATCGTTTCCGTGGCACGAAAGCTCTGCCGTGTCCTCGCCCGTGTAGGAATTCGGTGCAAAAAAGACGGTGCAGAGTCCACTGTCCACCACATCGCCTTCGTAAAGCATATCTCCGTACACCGCCGTGTGGGAAGGGTAATCTCGCAAGCGCTTTTTTGAACGGGGAACGAAAACCTTTGACACAATGTCAAAGCAATCAGCGCCCGTAACGCGGATCACCGCGATGCCTGCCTTTCCACGGGCGGTCGAAAGGGCGGCTATCGTTGATGTAAAAATGTCAGACATAAAAAGGTCCTTTCAAAAAGGTCATTCGTATACCGAACGGCTTTCGGTGATAACCATTACATAATCCGAAAGATCCATATCCGCCGCAGGCTGTACCACGGCAGAAAGAGTGTAGTTTGACGGCTCATGCTCAACGCTTACCACCGTGCCCACGACGATATCCTTTGGATACATTCCGCCGTAGCCCGAGGTGTACACCGTATCACCAACCACAACATCGGCATCTGTGGGAAGATTGATTATCTTGCAAAGTCCTCTGCCATAATGTTCGAACGAGCCGGTAAGCACCGCGGAGGTCATTGTTCTTTCGAGATAAACGCCTACCGAGGTGTTGTGATTTATGATAGAAATGCCGCGCGAGCTGTGGGCACCCGCCTCGGTTATGATACCAAGCAGACCGTCGCTTGTTATAACAGGCATATTTACGCCTATTCCGTGGAAAGAACCTTTGTCAAGGCTGAAGGTGCGGATATGTCCCACGTCGCGTGCAACTATTTTTGCATCGACAAAAGATATCTCACTGCGCTCGCTTTTAAGCCCCAAAAACTCGCGGAGCTTGTTGTATTCTTCGGTAACCGCAAGGCTTTCGCGGTTTTCCGCCACAAGGCGTGCGTTTTCCTCGCGCAGAAGTTCGTTTTCGCGGCGAAGCTCGTCAACGTCGGCAAAATGTGCCGAAATGCCCGAAAAAAGCGAATCTATTCCCTCGGCGGCCTTTTCAAAGGGGACAGTGACGAGACTTACGGCATCGTAGATATACGACAGTGCGCCTGTGTTGTATATGGCAACAGAAATGCCCGAAAGCACAAAAGACGCCGCAAGCATGATGGGGAAAAAATGAGTTTTTACCTTACCAAGACGCATTTTTTCACAGTCCTCCTTTCAAAATAGGCTTTTTTTCGACTTTTTTATAAAAAACTGTTTATTTTACCGTCGCTTTATATTATAATATAAGATGATTATCAATGCAATATATTTTTTGAAAATCTTTTTCAAAAAGAAAGGTATTTTGAGAAAATGAAAAAAACCTACACCCTGAACGTCGGCGGCACAAGCTTCAGTATTCTTTCGGATGAACCCGAAGATTACATCCGTTATCTCGAAGAACAGGTGAACGGAATGCTCGATTCTGCCTCGCTTCGCGGAGCATCCAGCTACAAGGCGGCACTTTTTGTCTGCATGGAGCTTTGCGATATGCTCGAAAAGGCAAAGGCTGAAAATCCCGACAACGCAAAAAAGCAAAAGAAAAACTGCGAACAGGTCCTTTTCCCCGAAAAAGGACAGACCAGCCTTTTCTGACCAGGGTACGCGGATGAAAAAAATCATTGAAAGGCCGGCTCTGCTTTCGCCCGCGGGATCCTATGATGCCCTGTGCGCCGCAATAGATGCAGGGGCGGACGAGGTATATTTCGGAGCGTCAATGTATAACGCAAGAGCAGGAGCAAAAAACTTTTCGACCGAAGAGTTTGCCGATGCCGTAAAGCTCTGCCGTGCCATGAACGTAAAATCGAATATAACGGTAAACACCCTTGCTTACGACAGAGAACTTTCTGACGTATGCAATCTTATCTACGACGCCGCATGCCTTGGCGCAGACGCTTTTATCATACAGGATCTCGGAACAGCATCGCTCGTGCGGTCGAACATCCCAAATGTCGTTCTCCACGCCAGCACCCAGTGCGCCTGTCACAACCGCGACGGAGCGCAGAGACTTTTTGACCTTGGCTTTTCGCGCATTGTGCTTGCCCGAGAGCTTTCGAGGGAGGATATTGCACACATCACCGACAATGCCCCTTATGAAACCGAAATTTTTGCCCACGGGGCAATTTGCGTTTCCCATTCGGGTCAATGTCTTTTTTCATCGGTGGTGGGCGGCAGAAGCGGCAACCGCGGCGAATGTGCCCAGCCCTGCAGAATGGAATATTCTCTTGACCGCGCAGGAAAAAAGAGCTATCCCTTAAGCCTTCGCGATCTTTCGCTGGCACGCAACATCAAAGATCTGTGCTCGATGGGAATTGCTTCCCTGAAAATAGAGGGCAGAATGAAAAGCCCCGAGTACGTCTACGGCGTAACAAAGATATTCAAAACGCTTCTCGTCGAGGAACGCGATGCAAACGATGACGAAATGCGCGCTCTCGAAGAGCTTTTCTGCCGTGGCGGTTTTACAAACGGATATTTTACCAAAAAATATCTGTCGTCCAACTCGTCGATGTACGGCATCAGAAGCGACGCCGACAAGGAAAAAACACGCAAGGCCGAAGAACAGACCGCAAAGCTTATTGAAAAGCCAAAACGTCAGATATCCGCCGTGTGCGAGTTTGCCGTCGGCAAAAATCCGTCGCTTTCGCTTTTGTGCGGCGAACACACCGTCACAGTCACGGGGCAGGAACCCCTTTCTCCCGCAAAAAATGCGGGAGCGGATTTTGAAAGCGTGGCAAAAAATCTTACAAAATTCGGAAACACCTGCTTTTCTCTGTCAAAGGACGATATATCCATGACCCTTTCGGAGGGGACCTTCGTGCCCGCATCGGTTATAAACGAACTGCGCCGTAGTGCAAGCGATGCGCTCTTTGAAGCTTTGACAGCAACAAAGCCGATTTCAAGGCCAAACATCGGATTTGTTCCGCAAAAAAACGAATATGCCGAAAACATACCGCAGGTAAGACTTTATTTTGCGGGGACGGGCGATATTGACAAAAAAATCTGCAATCACAAAAATATCGAAAGCCTCGTTTTTCCCCTTGAAGCCTTTGAAAAAGACGGCGAGAGGATAAAAGAGCTTTCGGACAAATACACTGTCGGTGTTCTTTTTCCCAGAGTTCTTTTCTGCGGCGAAAGAGAAAACGCGGCAAAAAACCTTGCCTATGCCAAAGAATGCGGAGCAGGATTTTGCGAAATTTCCAACGTCGGACATATTGACGTTGTGAGAGAATCGGGTCTTGAAGTATACGGCGGCATAGGACTTAATATCACGAACACGGTTTGCGCAGAAGTTTTTGCCGACAAATTCGGCATTTCCTCGCTTGTTCTCTCGCCCGAGCTGAAGCTTGGCGGAGTACGCGACATCGGCAAAAAAGACGGGGTAAAATACTGCCTTTTTGCAAGAGGACGGCTTCCTCTTATGGTGCTTGAAAGCTGTATCGTAAAAGCAGGCGGAAAATGCAAAAAAGCCTCGGCACCGGGCGCAGACTGCGCTCTTCTGTGTGACAGAATGGATATGCTTTTCCCGGTGCGCGGTCAAAAAAGGCAGGATATGGCTTTTCCTTGCCGCAACGTTATATACAACTCGGTAATTGCCGATCTGCGCATGAAAAAAGAGCTTTACCGCGCAGGCATCGACGTTATCTGCGTTTGTGCCGAGGACGACGGAATGCCTATGTAAAAAAAGGAAAAATATGAAGATAAGAAATATCAATTTTGAAAACGGAGTTTTTCTTGCCCCCATGGCAGGAGTTGCCGACAGGGCTTTTCGCCATATGTGCAAAAAATACGGCGCCGACGGAGTGGTTACAGAAATGATCTCGTCAAAGGCCACCGTTTTCGAAGACAAAAAGACAAAAGAGCTTGCACGTATCGACGATTTCGAGCGTCCCTGTGCTTTACAGCTTTTTGGCAGTGAACCCGAAACCATGGCACGTGCCGCAAGCCTTTGCATGGAGTTTTCTCCCGATATAATAGACATCAACATGGGCTGTCCCGTGCACAAGGTCGTGTCGTCGGGAGACGGCTCGGCTCTTATGAAAAACCCCGCTCTCGCCTATGAAATAATGAAAGCCGTGGTAGATGCGGTGGGCGAAAAAATCCCTGTGACGGTAAAGATCCGACGCGGCTTTGACAAGGATCACATAAACGCCGTTGAGATCGCACTTCTTGCCCAAAAGGCAGGGGTCGATGCCGTTTTTGTCCATGCGAGAACGCGCGAGCAGATGTATGCGCCCCCCTGCGAATATTCTACCATAAAGGAAGTCAAGGAGGCGGTTTCGATTCCCGTCATCGGAAACGGCGACATATACTGTGCGCAGGATGCCGCACGGATGATAAGCGAAACGGGTTGTGACGGGGTTATGATCGGCAGAGGTGCCCTTGGAAACCCGTATCTTTTCGCGCAGGTGAAGCACTATCTGAAAACAGGCGAGACACTTGCTTTTCAGAGCGCAAAAGAAAAGCTTGAAGATATAAAAGAGCATATGAGCCTGCTTGTGGCAGACAAAGGCGAGGCCGTTGCCGCCGCCGAATGTCGGAAACATCTGGCGTGGTACATAAAAGGTGTCAGGGGAGCTGCGGCACTGCGCGACGAAATAAACCGCACCGAAGACGTTGAAAAAACAATCCGGCTTATAGAAAAAGCATTTTTGAATAGCGAACAGTAAAAAGAAAGCGCCCCGAAGCAACAATCTGCCTCGGGGCGCTTCCCAACATATTTTAAGGAGAAATGAAGAACAAGATTATTTTCCCAAGTAATCCTGCCTTGCATATATATCATATACCATCAATGTGATGGTATGATGAAAACTATCTGAAAAATAGGAAATGTCAGGAAAACTTATTTTTCTCCATCGCAGGCGGTATCGACCTTTTTGTAAACGATTTTTCCGTCGTCAAGCACTGCCTTCACGCTGTCGCCCTTTTTCACATTGCCCTCGAGAAGCTCGACCGAAAAACTGTCC
>JAFYUZ010000056.1 GCA_017549365.1 Clostridia bacterium | reverse complement strand
TACCCGTTGAAGTGGCTGAGGACTATACCTTCACGATGCCTGCGGGAAATGTCACGGTTTCCGCAACATTCCGTGTTCTTCAAAGCTATACCATTACCGTTGACGAAGATATCGAAAACGGAACTATCACTGCTCCCGAATCGGCTTACGAGGGATCAACAGTAACTCTTACTGTCACTCCCGAGGTCGGATATGCACTCAGCAAGCTTGAAGTAATGCAGGGAGATATACCTGTTGAAGTGACCGGAGATCACACCTTCGTAATGCCTCAAGGCGATGTGACGATAAGCGCTGTCTTCAAAGAAAAACGGGATTTGATCGTTGGCGAAGATGCGGAAATTAGCGAAGGCGACATTCCTTTCTGTACATTCTATGAACACAGCCTGGTTCAGTATGTGATTCCCGCCGATATGCTCGCAGATGCAAACGGCACTATCTTTAATGGCATTACATATTACTACACTCCCGCCTCATCGACAACCGAGGATGTGACACTTACAATCTATCTTCAGGAGACCACAGAAAGCTCTCCCGGCAGCAACTCTTTCACTTCACTTGAAGGGGCACAAAAAGTTTACGAAGGAACAAATAATCTTTCAACAGATATGGCGGCTCTTCATGAATTGCCCCTGACCTTCGATAACGGATATTTGTATACCGGCGGAAATCTTCTTGTAACGGTGTTCAAGTCGGCAGATGATTTCTTCTCCCGTTTGAAATTCCCGAGCATTTCCGGTTTTTCAAAAAGAGCTTTGACCGATGATGATCCATATGTTGCAGAAAACATCACGACCTATTCTTCGACCCTCGACGGCGATATCCCCAAGTGCAAGATATCTTTTACTTCATCCACACTGTACGATATAACAGTTGACGATTCCATTGAAAACGGCACAGTAACGGCAAACACAGCTTCCTCCATCATGGGTAGCAGAATCACTCTCAACATTGCTCCCGCTGAAGGTTATGTTCTTGACGCACTCACCGTTATGCAGGGCAATGTACCCGTTGAAGTATCGGAAGACTATACTTTCACGATGCCCGACGGAAATGTCACGATTTCTGCAACATTCCGTGTTGCTCAAAGCTACGCGATCACCGTTGACGAAAATATCGAAAACGGAACTATCACTTCTCCCGAATCGGCTTATGAGGGAACAACAGTAACTCTTACCATCGAGCCGAACAATAAACATGTACTTGAAACGCTCAGCGTTATGCAGGGAGATCTTACTGTTGAAGTTTCCGATGATTACACCTTCGTGATGCCTTCGGGAAATGTCACTATCAGCGCGACCTTCAAGGAAATGACAGAACTTATCATCGGTGAGAACGCAACACAGACAGGTGGAGTTATTCCTTTCCGTATGTACTATAAAAACGCAGTTTCTCAGTACGTAATTCCCTCGGATATGCTTAAACTCATCGACGGAAAGCTTATCACAGACATTACTTATTATTACACCCCGCAGTCGGATAGCAGCACAGACATCACCCTTTCAGTCTACCTCAGCGAGATGGATATCGAAGACTTCACAGCCCAATCCTTCCTTCCGATTACCGGAGTTCAAAAGGCTTACGAAGGCACCCTTTCCGATCTTTCGACCGATCCCGACAACGTTCATGAAATGTTGCTTGCTCTGGATTCTCCCTATTACTATAACGGTGGCGATCTTCTTGTCACAGTATTCAAAACGGCAGATGAGTATGTAACCGACTTCAAATTCCAGAGCATCGAGGGTGTTGCAAACCACATCTACTCAGACCACGATACATATTCTCTCGAATCCCTCCCGAATCTTTCCTGCCACAGCAGTGATTTGATCCCAAAAACAAAGTTGGGCTTCACTGATACCACCACCTACAATATCACAGTAGCTGACGGCATAGAAAATGGTACTGTCACCACAAATGTGGATGTGTCCATTGAAAGCGGCGGAGTTTTTGTCACAGTTACTCCCGATGAGGGCTATGCTGTTGATACAGTATCCTACAATGATGGCGAAGAAGACCATGTCATCACTCCTGAAAATGGTTTGTATTACTTTGAAATGCCCGCAAGTGATGTAACAGTTTCTGCAACTTTCTTAGCGCTTACAAGATACGCAATTACAGTTGACGAAAATATCGGATACGGCACAATAGAAGTTGATGAATCGGCTTACGAGCGATCAACTGTAACAGTGGAGATCACTCCCGATGACGGATGCGTTCTCTTGGAATTTTCGGTTATGCAGGGCGAAACAGCCATTGAAGTATCGGATGATTACACATTTGTGATGCCCGACGGAGATGTAACGATTACTGCCGCTTTTGGTTATCCTTTGCAGATCGGCGGTGTGACTGTGACTCCTGATAACGCATCTGATATCTTTGGCGACGGAACAGCCGTATATGATGCAGGTGAAAACAAGCTTGCTCTTAACAATTATGCGTATAACGGTGAGCCTTTCAAAGTTCATGGTGATCATAATTATGACGCAGTAATAGCTTATAGCAAAACTCGACCTTTCACACTTGTTTTAAGCGGTGATAATTCAATAACCGTAACAAAGGATACCACGTCAATAACAGGCATCTTTGTTTCCGGTGATCTCACGATCTCCGGCACAGGCAGCCTCAACATTGAAGCTTCGGGAGAAAGTGTAACCCATGCCGGCGCGATCCGTGTTTTAAATGGTGTCACCGTAAGTGGTGTGACCCTCGATGCTTCTGCGGGTGATGCGTCAACGATTTCTTACGGTATTCACTGTGATTATGATATCAACATCAGTGATGCAACCGTAAAAACCTCGGGCGGGCATGCTCCCAACAGTGCGGGTCTGTTTTCCGCACATGGAAAGGTTAAGATCACCGGCAGTGCCGTGACTGCAGAATCTTCTGATGAGGCAGCGTCACATTGGGCAATTTCCGCATATGTCGGAATTGAGCTTGGCGGTGTGCGTATCGCAGAGCCTTCGGGCGCATATGTCCGTAACAACTCAATTCTCAACTATGACGGAACACCGGTTTCCGATGTATCAATAGTTCTTACCGAATTATTTACCCTTGCAGGCAACCTTGACGTTTTTGAATTTGATTGGGATCCCGGTTACTCCGGCAACGATCTTATCTGGAACAACAAAACCCTTAAGTATGAAAAGACTTATGAAAATGTTGCCGCAGGCAAATATTTCTTTAAGATCGCAAAGGATCACACCTGGCCGGGATATGGTGCAAAAACCGAAGGAGAATATATTCAAAACGGAGTTGCTCTTGAGCTTTTGAAGAATTCCGGTGATATCGGTCTGTATCTCCCGACTGATGTTAAAACCTTGACCTTCGCCTTTGATCCCGAAACCCTTGCTGTCACAGTTTCCTGGTACAACAGTATAACTGTCGGTGTCGACGAAAACGGCGAGCCAACACATTACTCGGCAGCGATACCTTTTTATACTTTCTATTTGTATAGCATAGCACAGCATATGCTTCCTGCGGAAATGATCAACACCGAAAGCGGCATGATTGAGGCTTTGACCTGGTATTATTATCAGAACGATGAAATCCTCAACAGAAATATCAAAGTATATCTTTCAGAAATCGAGGAAGATTCCGTTTCGGATTTTGTGCCGGTCGATGAAAGCGCTCTTGTATATGAAGGAAATGTCACAATAGAGGTGGTTTCGGATGACTATACAGAAGCGAAAGAACTTTATCTGAAGCTCGATCATCCTTATGAGTATAATGGAAAAAATCTTTTGGTGACCGTCATCGATGAATCGGTGGACGATTTGTACTCCAGCGTTGCATTCCTGGGAATCCAGAATGATGTCACTTCGTCGACATTCAGATATGATGATTTCGCAGGATTTACCCTCGACACGCTCAAGAACAATATGCCTATTGACAGCAGTTCTTTCGTTCCCATGACAAAGATAGATTTCAAGGCAGACGCTGCTATCTTCTTCGAGGGGGCGCAAATAAGAACATCGGGAGAACAGGGACTCAGATTTGTATTCTCGATGGCAAGAGAATATTACGATACTCTTGTTCATCCCACATCCGGCGAACAGACAGGCGAAGGATTCGGAAGTGTTATACTGCCGAAATTCCTTATAGACGGTTCTCTCACAAAAGAAAGCGAATTTGCAGGTGTTGTCCCTGCGGTGAAGCTTTACGAAATGACAGATACCTCCGTGAAATTTACCGTTTGTCTTACGCAAATTTCCGATTATGAACGCGAATATTCCGCAGTTCCTTATGTAACAGATTCTGCAGGAAACACCATTTACGGGGAGCTTGCCGATGGTATAAGTGTTTATGAGATCGCAGAACTCTGCTATGCAGATGAAAAGTCCGATGCAACCTTTAAGGAATATCTTCTCACAAATATTCTTAACGCAGTTGATCCCGAAAAATATCCGATAGCAGAATAAAGATCAGACTCCGTTTCCATTGCCCAAGTGTCCGTACGGACACTTGGGCAGTTTTATTTGCTTTGCGGCGAATAAAATATCACTGAATATAAAGGTGTTGAAAAATCACGAATAATGTGGTAGAATAGATTTAACAAAGTTAAATCTATTCAGCTAAATTGACTCATCGTCAGCTAAAAGGCATTTTCCATCACATATTTTAATTCAAAGGAGCAAACACTTATGAAAATAGCACTTATTGCACACGACAAGAAAAAACAAGAACTGCTTGAAATAGCAAAAAATTACAAAGATATCCTTTCCGAGCATGAGCTTTTTGCCACAGGAACGACCGGAACACTCATTATGGGTGAAACAAAGCTTGACATATTCAGATATAAAAGCGGTCCCGAAGGCGGTGACCAGCAGATCGGAGCAATGCTTGCAAATGGTGAGCTCGATCTCATAATCTTTCTTCGCGATCCCCTTACTGCACAGCCTCATGAACCCGATGTGTCGGCGCTTTTAAGACTTTGCGATGTGCAGAAAATACCGCTTGCAACCAATGCAAGCAGTGCGAGAATAATGCTTGAAGCACTTAAAAACAATATGTTCTGATTAAAAAACAACTGAACAAAAGTATAAGCCTCCAAAATGATAATTTGGAGGCTTAAAATACTGACCGGTTGACCACCCGCCTTGCGGGTGGATTTTTGTTTCATGGATTTGCCTTGCGTTGCACAATGCGATGATAGATGCCGGGGGTGATTTATGGTTAGCGGCGCAGTTCTTCTGTGGATTGCTCAAGATGGAGATGTTGTATTTTTCTGTATTCATTGGGTAACATATTTGTTTGCCTCATAAAAAACAGCTCATCAGAAAAAGCTGTTTTCGGTGATTTTTACAAAAAAGCGAAGGATCAGGTGAATTTTCGACCATTTTATAGCTGAAAAAAGGGAAACCCTCGGTGTGATACATCACGGGGTTTCCCTTGAGCTTTTTATAAGTAACTTTTTCAACTGTCCAAAGCTTGCTAAAAAATAGCGGAGCTCGTTTTTATCCAAACATTATAGTATTCAAAACACCTTCGAGATATTCCTGCTTGCCGCTCGAAGGCATCTGCGCACAGCCAAGCTTGCAGGCAATATCCGAAAGCTCGCAAAGGTCGGTTTTGCCCGATGTTATTTTTTTACCAAGCTCGCTGTCAAAGCTTGCATATTTTTCTTTCACAAACTCATCTATCCGTCCGTCCTCAATGATCTTTGCCGCCTTGATAAGACCAAGAGCAAAGCTGTCCATACCGAGGATAAATGCATGGAACATATCCTCAGCGGTGTTTGACGGACGGCGGTTTTTGGCATCAAAGTTAAAGCCTCCACTGAGTCCACCTGCTTTCAGCACCTCATACATACAAAGGGTGGTGGAATAAACGTCGAAAGGAAATTCGTCGGTGTCCCAGCCAAGCAGCATATCGCCCTGATTTGCATCTATCGAGCCAAGCATTCCGTTTATTGCCGAAATGCGCAATTCGTGTTCAAAGGTATGCCCTGCAAGGGTGGCGTGGTTTGCCTCGATGTTCATTTTGAAATCCTTGTCAAGACCGTACTGCCTCAAAAATCCAATAGCTGTTGCCGCATCAAAATCGTACTGATGCTTCATGGGTTCTTTCGGCTTGGGCTCAATATAAAAATCTCCCGTAAAGCCTATTGATCTTCCGTAATCGACTGCCATGCGCATAAGGCGGGCAATGTTGTCAAGCTCAAATTTCACATCGGTGTTGAGAAGTGTTTCATAACCCTCTCTGCCGCCCCAAAAAACATATCCTTTTCCGCCGAATTTCACGGTGAGATCAAGAGCTTTTTTTATTTGGGCTGCGGCAAAGCAAAAGACCTCTGCCGAATTTGTGCTTCCGGCACCGTTCATAAAGCGGGGGTTTGAAAACATATTTGCCGTTCCCCACAGGCATTTTATGCCAGTTTCATTCATCTTTGAAAGGATATAGTCGGATATCTCGTCAAGTCTTGCGTTTGTTTCGTTGATATCATCTGCCTCGGGCACAAGATCCACGTCGTGGAAACAAAAATATTCAACACCGAGCTTTGTCATAAATTCAAAGCCTGCATCGACTTTTGCTTTGGCGTGCGCCATTGTGCCTTTTTCTGCACCAAAGGATTTGCAGGCAGTATCTCTGCCAAACATATCTGTTCCCGCCGCACCCAAATTGTGCCACCATGCCATAGCAAAGGGCAGATGCTCTTTCATTTTCTTGCCGAGTATCACACGTTCGGGATCATAAAACTTAAAAGCCAGGGGATTTTTGCTTTGCGCTCCCTCATATTTTATTTTTTGCACATCAAATATTTCTTTCATTTTCAGTTCTCCTTTTCAAAAGTTAACGGTTGCGGTTTCGCCTTTTTTCAAAAAGATCTTTTTAAATCCGCAAAGGCTCTTGTGCGGGATATATTCGTATCTCAAAACAGAATACCACGTGTCATAGTCACCTTTGTTTGTAAGCTCGGCTGTTTTTTCATCGAGCCATTTTTCAGATATATCCGAATATGTAAGACCGTGACCGAATTCAAAAACGGGCGTACCTTCAAAGAATTTGTAGGTCCTGTTTTTCATTGAGTAGTCCTCGAAATCGGGAAGATCGTCGACCGATTCATAGAAAGTTACGGGAAGACGGCCGGAGGGCGAAGCTTTTCCGAATATCACATCGGCAAGGGCAAGACCGCCCATGGCACCGGGATAGAAAAGCTGGATGACGGCATCGCATGTGTCTTTTTGTTTTTTAAGATTTACGCAGCTTCCGCTGACATTTATGTAAATTATGGGTTTTCTAAGCTTTGTCACGGCATCAAAAAGACTTTTCTGACACTCGGGAACGTCAAGGGTAAGTCTGTCGCCGCTTGCGTCGGTATTGTAATAATCCCCCTGTTCGCCTTCCATCGTGGGGTCGATACCCATGCACATCACGATAACATCGGCATGATTTGCCGCAACTATCGCTTCCTTTTCGCTGGTGCCTCTGTAATGTATCTTTGAATTTTCCGCATCGTGAAGCGCGCATCCCTTGGCGTATATAACATCGGAAAACTCGCGCAGTCCACGAAGGACCGTGTAGTAATCGGAGGGGGTTCCGTTGTAATTGCCAAGAAGGATCTGCTTTGAATCGGCATTTGGCCCGATAAGAGCGATCTTTGTTTCGGGCTTTAGCGGAAGTATGCCGTTGTTTTTCAGAAGAACGATGCTTTCTTGCGCCATGCGTCGGTTTATCTCCTTGTGCTTTTGGCACTCAATGATTTCATAGGGGATTTTGTCATACTCGCAGTCGTTATCAAACATTCCCAGCCTTATTCTTGCAGCAAAAAGCTTTTCAACGGCTTTCGTTATCGTTTCCTCCGAGATCATACCCTCGAGATACGCAGTTTTCAGCCATTGATATGCCGAGCCGCAGTTTAGTTCGCATCCGCAGTTTACGGCAAGAGCCGCGCTTTCGGCTTCGTTTTCGGTAATCTTGTGGTTGCGGTTGATATCACATATCGCTCCGCAGTCAGAGACCACATAGCCTTTGAAGCCAAACTCTCCGCGAAGAATATCCGAAAGTAAGGTCTTGCTTGCACAGCAAGCCTCACCGTTGGTTCTGTTGTAGGCGCCCATTACCGCCGACGGATCGGCATTTTCGATGCAGTATCTGAAAGCCCAAAGGTATGTTTCGTAAAGATCCTTTTCGTTTACCTTTGCATCAAACGAATGGCGAAGCGATTCGGGGCCACTGTGGACGGCATAATGCTTTATTGTTGCATCGAGTTTTCGGTATTTCCCGTTTCCCTGAAGTCCTTTTATAAATGCGGTGCCCATGCGTCCCGTGAGATACGGATCTTCACCGTATGTCTCGTGACCTCTGCCCCATCGGGGATCGCGGAAAATGTTGATGTTTGGCGACCAATAGGTAAGTCCCTGGTATATGTCTGTTTCGCCAAACTTTTTGTATTCGTTATACTGGGCTCTTGCCTCATCTGAAATGGCACACGCAACCTCGTGTAAAAGCGTGTCGTCAAAGGTTGCTGCCATTGCTATTGCCTGCGGGAAAACCGTGGCAGTGCCTGCACGAGCTACTCCGTGAAGACATTCGTTCCACCAGTTGTAAGCGGGGATGCCAAGACGCTCTATGGCGGGAGCATCATATTTCATCTGCGATACCTTTTCGGCAATCGTCATTTTTGAAACGAGTTCTTTTGCTCTTTCTTCAAAATTCATGCTTCTTCCCCCTTCAGGTCTTTGTATAGTTCTTTTACCGCAGGGTATATCTTCTTGTATTTGCAGTATTTATTTTCGTATTTTTCGGAAAGAACCGCATCGGGAATAACCGTTTCTTTTATATTTAAAAGATCTGCACAGGCGTCCTTGATATCACCGTATTCTCCCGAAGAAATGGCAGCAAGAATAGCTCCGCCATATCCGGGGCCCTCCTCGACAGACGGGATCAAAAGCTTTATATTAAGAACATTAGCTAATATCTTCATCCACAACGGAGAACGTGCTCCGCCTCCGCAGACGGTGCTTTCCGTAATTCTGATGCCAAGTTTTTTTGCTATCTCAAGATTATCTCTTATGGCAAAGGCAACTCCCTCAAGAACGGCAAGAAGCATTTCCTTTTGAGTGGTGTTTGGGCGCATACCGATAAAAAGACCCGTGGCATCGGTATCGTTTATCGGACTTCGCTCGCCCATAAGATACGGCAGGAAAAACACTTCGTTTTCGCCCAAAAGCTCTTGCGATATATCGTTCTGCAACGAAGCGTAGTCCTTTTCACCTAAGATCTCATCACAAAACCACTTGTTGCATAAGGCGGCAGAAAGAATGCAGCCCATCAGATGATATCCGCCATCGGCATGGCAAAAAGAATGGAGCGCATTGTTTTCATCCACACTGAATTTGTCGTCGGTAATAAATATCGTGCCGGACGTACCGAGCGAAATGTTGCATTTTCCCACTCCGACAGCTGCCATGCCCACCGCTGCTGCGGCATTATCTCCCGCACCGGCAGCGACCTTAACACATTCGGAAAATCCAAACATCTGCGCTATTTCTTTTCTGACGGTGCCCACTGCCTTAAAGCTTTCGCAAAGTCTCGGAAGCATATCTTCGGAAATTTTGCAGATATCAAGCATTCGGTCCGACCAGCGCTTGTTTTTCACATCAAGCAAAAGCATTCCCGATGCGTCCGAATAATCGGTAACAAAAGCCCCCGTGAGTCGATACGTGATATAATCCTTGGGAAGCATGATCTTTTTTATTTTTTTGAAATTTTCGGGCTCATTTTCACGCATCCAAAGAAGCTTTGGTGCTGTAAAACCCGCAAAAGCAATGTTTGCGGTGTGCTCCGAAAGCACATCGGTGCCAACGGTCTTGTTCAGGTATTCGGTCTGTTTTTCAGTTCTGCCGTCATTCCAGAGTATGGCGGGACGGATAACTTCGTCTTTATCATCAAGCACCACAAGTCCGTGCATCTGACCTGCCACGGCAAGTGCCGCCACATCTGATGCGCAAATGCTGTCCACAAGCTCGCCCAAACCGATAAGGAAAGCGTTCCACCAAAGTTCGGGAGCCTGCTCGCTCCACCCTGAGCGTGGATAGGATACGGGATATTCCTTTGTCACAGTTCTGACAATGCGCTTTTTTTCGTCGCAAAGCAAAAGCTTAAGTGCCGAAGTGCCGAGATCCGCACCGATATAATATTTCAAAAACAACACCTCCGATGATTTTCTGATTTTAGTATATAGGACTTTACTTGACTTTTCACGCAAAATAATATACAATATATAGACAAAATTTGTCATTTGGAGGAAAAACGATGTTTTATGAATTCCAACATTTGGGAATACCCGAATACTTAAAAAAAGAATACGGGAAAAACTTTGTTTTCCCCGTACATCTTCATCATACGTTTGAATTCATCACCGTGCTTGAAGGCAAAATGTCGGTCACGGTGGACGGAAATGAGTACACTTTGACAAAAGGCAAGGCTCTTCTCATTTTTCCCGATCAGATACACTCTCTGTCGGGCAAAGGAAGTTTTCATATGCTTTGCATTTTTTCTCCCGACCTTGTAAAGAGCTATTCGGCAAAAGTTGCAGACAAAATTGCAATATCAAATCTGTTTTGTCCCGACGAAAGGATAGTAAACGCCATAAACTCGCTTTCGGACAGTTCGGACATTATCCTGAAAAAGGGGATATTTTACTGTCTGTGTGCCGCTTTTGACGAGCAGGCAGAGTATATCCGCCGTGACAGTAAAAGCACGAATCTTATGCACGATATATTCAAATTTGTCGAAACCAATTACAACAAGGAATGTACTCTGAAAAAGCTTTCAAAGGAGATGGGCTTCAGTTATTCGTATCTTTCAAGGCAATTCAAAAAAGTCACGGGAATGTCGTTCAACAGCTATGTAAACCGATACAGGATCAGCAATGCCTGCCATCAGCTTCTGGCGTCCGACTGTTCTGTTTTGCGTTGTGCGCTTGATTGCGGATATGATTCGTTGCGTAGTTTTAACAGAAATTTCAGAGAGCTTGCGGGAACGACCCCCAACGAGTATCGGGCAAATCAAAAAATCACATGATCTTTTGTGAAAAAATTAAATATCTGATTTTTTTATCGTCAGAAAATACGCTGTGTTTTCGTGTTGCTCAAGCGGTATTTCGATATTGCCGTTATTGTCAGAGCTGACAGAAAACACAGCCTTTTTTGTTTCTGATGCGATCCTTAGACGCGCCTCTTGCTCTTTTGTGTCGACCTTTTCGATTTCCATATCGAGCCATTCGGAATATAC
>JAFYUZ010000055.1 GCA_017549365.1 Clostridia bacterium | reverse complement strand
GATGTATTACGATGCAAGACCGACAACCATGAACGGCCTTTTCAACCTTTACGGCTACAAGATCCAGAAGTGCTATTACGACTTCATCTATTTTGCAAAGCTTTATGAGCTTGGAAACTGCGTTGATTGTACAAGAGATGACAGCGTTTTTGCCGTTGCGGCAAAGGATGACGGCGGAAAATTCGGCGCAATGATAACCTGCTACAAGAACGAAGCGGAGTTTACCGACACCCTCACCGTCGAGATCAAGGATGCGTCGACAAAGAACGTCAGAGTATACAGACTTGACGACGAAAACGATGCGACAGACGCGGGAACATTTGAACTTGTAGGCGGAAAGTTTGAAATCCCTGTCAAAAATTACACCGTTCTTTATGTTGAATCGGTCTGATCCCCTGTGGCATAAATTTCAAAGGAAGTTTTTAAAAACCCGAAACAAGATTTTGTTTCGGGTTTTTGTATTGTCCTGAAATCACGAAAAACGGCATACATTTTCCCCGCCCATTGCAGAAACGGACAAGATCACCGCGTTTTTCTTGAGTGCAGACGGTATTTTTGCGGAGAAATTTTTTCTTTTGCGGAAAAGGCCTTTGAAAACGCAAGAACGTCGCCATATCCAACGGAATTTGCAATTTCGGTTATAAGCATATTTGTTTCAACCAATAATTTTTTGGCACGATTCATCTTATAGCAAGTAATGTATTCTTTTATCGACATATTGAATTTGCTTTTGAAAATTTTGTATAAGTAGGGCTGGCTGACACCCACCAGATCCGAAAGTTCCTCGACCGTAATTTTCTTATGTATATTCGTCTCGATAAAGTCAACACAAAAATCCAAATAGGTTTCGCGATTGGTCTTGCGCCGTATTGATGTTTCTGTATATGTGTGACTGTTTAATATATGCAGGTACATTTCCAACATTTTTAACGAGTCTAATACATCACCGTTTCTGTCGACAATTTCGTTTGCAATTTTTCTTATTTCCGTAACCGAATCAAAGTCAAAAATGCAATCGTCGTTATTGGTATAGTATCTGTCGAAAATATCCTTCATTGCATTATCGGAAGATATGATCCATAAAAACTCCCACGGATCGTTCGGGTCGGAACAATATTCTTCGTCTTGCTCCGGATGAATAAGAAAGCCCCGTCCTTCAACCACAGGTTTGCCGTTAAAATACCCTTTTCCTTTGGTTACGTAATGTATGATATATAAATTTCTTTTTGCCGGTCCGAATTTTGTAACCTCGATATCCCCGCTGAATCCCAGTGTATTTATTTTAAGAGGAGAAATACTGTTGTCGGAAAAAATCTCATATCGCATATACGATCTCCTTTCTCTCTTGTTATTATTTTACCATATATAGAATTGATTTGTCAATGGAAAAAACCTTTTATTCCGTGTATAATAGACATATCGGAAGGAGATGTTGTTATGATTTCGCATAAGTTCAAAAGCATCGGTGAATACGGCGCCGCAGGAATGTACGAAGAACCGCACAGAAGTCTTTTTTACAGAAAAGCTCTGGGAATAAGGAGATTTTACGAAAACTGCGAGCTTTCGGTGTACAACCGCGAGTATTTGTATCCTTCGGGAGTTTGTCATACAAAAATGGACATACATCCGCATTATATGTCGGGTATGGATATGCGATATGATGCCGTATTGGAAAAGGACAAGGCTCTGACCGAGATGTTTTTCTCCGATTTCTGTAAATACAGACCATCTGTGCCGCAGGAACACACGGTTGCGGGAAACATGTACACACACTCTATGCCAAACTACGAGCGTATTGTAAAAGAAGGTCTGATATCTTACGCGCAAAGAATTGAAAAAATAGAAGATGTCGATATGCGCGAAGGGCTTTTGCACTTAATAGAAGGAATAAAAAATTACCTGACGCGCAGTGTCAAGTATCTCGAAGAAGCGGGTGCCGACGAAAAACTTATAAACGCGTTGAAAAAAGTTCCGCTTTACCCTGCGGAAAATATATACGAGGCAATTGTTTCGTGGAACTTTATTTTCTACCTTGACAGCTGCGACAATATTGGTTGTGTGGCTGATGGTCTCAGACCGTATTTTAAAGGCGAGGACGTTACGGAAATACTCAAAAATTTATATGATAACGTTGACGTCAACTGCGGTTATTCCATGGCGTTGGGGGTGGATTACACTCCGCTCACAATTCAATGCTTAGAGGCATCAAAAGGCAAAAGAAGACCGATGATCGAGCTCTTTGTGAATGACGATACGCCTGATGAGGTTTGGAAAAAAGCTTTTGAGGTCATCAGGACAAATAACGGTCAGCCGGCTTTTTACAACGAAAATGCCGTAATGAAAGGTTTAAAAGCCAAATTTCCCGATATCAAGGATGAGGATTTGAAAAAATTTTGCGGAGGCGGCTGTGCAGAAGCAATGCTTGCGGGACTTTCAAACGTCGGCTCGCTTGACGCAGGCATAAATCTGCTTTTGATATTGGAAAATGTTATATACTCAAAGCTTGCGGATTCTAAAAACTTTGATGATTTCTATAATCACTACATAACAGAGGTAAAGGCAGTTGTTGAAAAAGTAACTGAGGAAATCAGCAATTCTCAAAGAGAACGTGCAAAATATAACCCTCTTCCCTTGCGAACTCTTTTGGTTGATGACTGTATTGACAGCGGCGTTGAGTTTAACAACGGCGGAGCAAGATACGTTTGGAGCACCGTCAATTTTGCCGGTATGATAAACGTGATCGATGCAATGCTGGTGATAAGAGATTTTGTGTTTGAAGAAAAATTGTTTGAAAAGTCGGATTTTATTGAGTTGCTAAAATCAAACGACAAGGAATTTTTGGGCAAGGCAAGAAATCACACCGTAAGTTTCGGTAATGATAACGCAGACGCCAACAACTTTGCAAACAAAATCTCGACAGAAATTTTTTCGATGCTTGATGATAAAAAACCTCATATAGGAAAGGGATTTTTGCCTGCATCTATTCAGTTTATGTCTCAGGTGGCGGCAGGCGAAAAAATAGGAGCAACACCCGACGGCAGAGAAAAAGGAGCGCCGCTTTGCGATTCGTTGGCTGCCATTTTCGGAAAAGACACCGAAGGCCCCACCGCCCTTTTGAAAAGCGTCACTTCCCTTGATCTGAAAAGAGCTTTGGGTATTCCCATATTGAACTTCAACATAAATCCCGATTTTAATGACGCCACGTTAAAAGCGCTTATTTCCGGATATATGAAGCTGGGCGGAATTCAGATGCAGATCACCTGTACATCGGCGCAAACGCTGATGGAAGCATATGAAAACCCGAATCTTCACAAAAATCTGATCGTACGTGTCGGCGGATACTCCGAATATTTTCAAAATTTATCGGATGAGCTCAAAAAAATGGTTATAAACAGAACCATTCAAAAAATGGTGTAAACGAATGACCGGTAATATTATAAAGATCTCGAGGTTTTGTACCGACGACGGCCCGGGAATAAGAACCGTGATTTTTTTAAAGGGTTGTCCCCTCAACTGTATATGGTGTCACAATCCCGAATCACAAAAAAACGAACCCGAAATCATGTATGACAGCAAAAAATGCGTAAACTGCAAGCTATGCTTTAAGGTTTGCAAAAAAGGATGTCATACCTTCGACCGATTTGAGCATACTTTTCACTCGGAAAAATGTGATGCTTGCGGGGAATGCAGTGCGGTATGTCAGTCCAAAGCAATAGAAGTTGTCGGAAAAAAGATTTCGGCAAAAGAAGCGGTTATACAGGCAGAGAAGGATTCTGTATTTTATCAGACTTCAAACGGCGGTGTAACCATATCCGGAGGAGAGCCCCTCTTTCAACCCGAATTTACAAGTGAAATTCTTAAACTGTGTAAAGAAAAAGGCATACACACCGCCGTTGAAACAAGCGGATTTGCAAGCCCCGATTCTTTGAAAAAGGTTTTGGAATACTGCGATTTGGTTTTGTTTGACATAAAAGAAACGGATGAAGAAAACCATAAAAAACTAACGGGTGTTTCGTTAAAACCGATACTGAAAAACCTTGGTATCATAAATGAAGCAGAAATCCCCTTCGTATTACGTTTGCCGATCATTCCCGGAGCAAACGACAGAGAAGAGCATTTTTGCAAAGTAAGATCCATGGCGGAAAACATGAGGTTTTGCAAAGGTGTTGAGATAATGCCGTATCACAACCTCGGAGCGTATAAATATGACCTTCTGCAAAAGAAATATTTATGTTCAAACGTAACCGAGCCCGACAACGAAACAGTGGCAAAATGGAAAAGTTTTTTATAACGCAAAAGAAAAAGCTAAAACCACAAAAATGGTTTTAGCTTTTTTGCAATTCTTAATAACACTCGGTGTTCGGGCACGTTTTACGCAAATTTGCTTACATAACCTTTTCAATAACGGCATCGGCAAGAATTTCGCATCCGCGCTCGTTAAAGTGTACCCAATCCGAATGGACGTCTTTTCCGTAAGGCTTTATTACAGAATAAAAATCGTTAACACAAACACCGACCGAATCCATAAATTCTTTTGCCGCCTTATTGTATTCTTCGATGTCCGAATTGTATCTCATAAAGGTGGGATTTGCCATATCCTCTTGCACGGGGGTGGTGAGAGCAAAGACTATTTTGGCATTAGGAAAAAGCTTTGTCAGCATGTTATAGACTCTTTTGAGAAAATAAACGTACATATCAACAGGTGTCAGCGGCTCGTCGCCGTTCAAACGCAAAACGTCCCAAAGTCCGTTGTTCCAATGTATAACGTCTATTTTTTCTTTCACGTCCTCCAAATCCCGCGCCCAGTTGTAAAGATAGCGCAGGGTGTACTGTACAAAACGGCAATTGTCATCGGGAGCAAAAACGTTTGCTTTTCCCTCAAGCTTTTCCTTGACTATTTTTCCGTATCCCGGGCTTCCGGGGGCGCCATAGCGAATAGAATCGCCCAAAAGAAGTATGTTTTTCATATTGTCTCCATTCAAAGCGGGTTTACGTACCTCAACCCTCAAAACTCATTTCGGAAATATATGCTCCGACACCATCGGGCTCTGTTGCCGCCGACTGCAGATGCAGATAGCAAAGTCCGTTGGGGCAGTCGAAATCGATCTTCTTTTCAAGCTTCAGATAGTCGCCGTTGGTGAGAATAACAGTTCCTCTGTCGCAATCAAAATCAAGAACAAATTCCGAGAAAAGCTCACCTTTCTTTTGCATATCTCCACGCAAAACAACGCTGTAATTTGCAAAGTATTCCACTGTGTCGTCGCTCGGGTTCATCCAGTAATCAAGCAGGGATGCACGCAATCCTTTTCCGGGGATGTACGCTTTGACGATTATTTTTCCTTTTTTATGTATCGGGAAGTTCCATACAACACCGCCAATGCCGCTGACAAGTCTCTCGTCTGCGCTTCTTGTAAGAAGAAGATCTTCCTTGCGGTTGTTTTCGGGGCTTGGCACAAGCATGGCAACACTCGTTCTGTTGTATGCGCAATGTCCCGGATTGCCCAACGGATCATTGGCGTTAAATTGGAAACCGCCGAGAATACTTTTTACATAATTCTGTGTGGAAACATTCTTAAAGCCGCAGTCAAAACGCTCTCGGCGATTGTGCTCATAAAGCCAGTTTATATCGAATATAACTATTCTTCTTGACGGCTCGTGCTGACCGAATACCACAAGAAGCTTGCCCATCGGAAGTTCCGTCATTTCAAACTGATGAACACTCTTGTCGTTTTCTTTTGCACCGCCGTTGGATCTGAAATCGGGAGCGCATCTTATGGGATTGAGGAAAACTTCGCGATAGCCCTGCCAGGTCTTTCCCTCGTCCGAGCTTATGGCACAATGGTTGACGTCACGGTTGGTGAAAACGTCTTCCCATTCGCCAGTGGCGCTTTCAAGCTCGGGCATCATCTTGGTGTTGCACCACAAAAAGACGATGCGTCCGTCCGAAAGTCTTTCGAGCTGAGGCATGGTGCCTGCCGAATGGAAAACGCTTTGCTTAAAGGGTGTCCAGGTCTCGCCGCCGTCATATGAATAACTTTCATAATGATAGTTTGTGGCGGTTCGCGATACCATATAAAGAGTACCGTCAGAAAGCTCGACCAGGGCGTTTTCGCGGTTGTTCTGCTGCCATCTTATTCCTCTGTCGGGCCAGGCGTTGTCAAAATAGGGGCATTCTTCCATCGGTACGGATGTCCAAGATTCGCCGCAGTCATCAGAATAGAAAACTATCGGATAATAACAGGTGGGGTGGCACTCGGGTCTTCTTTCGTGAGCAACGAAGATAAGTCGGTTTCTGCTTCTCAGGGGGATAACCGCCTTTGGTTCAAAAATATTCTCGCCTATAATTATCTTTTTGGGGTTTGTGTCGTCGGGATCGTCGCCGATCATAACATATGTGAACTCATTGGGGGTTCTTTCGTATGCCGCCTTGATATATTTGTCCATAAACGGCACATAAACAGACGATCCGAGAGTGTTTTTGTCATATACAATGTGTTTTTTCCACGAAAGACCGCCGTCGCACGATTCCTTGTAGCAGACATATTCACCTTTGTCAAAAAAATGCTTTCTATCATAAAGGCCATAAAATCTGATCCTTCCGTCACGCATAACGGTAAGACCTTTCCATGCATTTTCATCAGGCACCGTTACAACTTTCGGCTCATAGATATCCGAAAGCTGTTTTTTGTCATCTTCGGTAAGACGCTCGTATATTTTGTCAAGAAAAGGATTCATTATCGTTTCCCCCGTTAATTGTCTTTTATGATATAGTATCACACAAAGATTTATTTTTCAACTGTTATATGCAAAAAACTCCCGAAAAATCGGGAGTTTTTAAACCGTTTATTTAACCTTAACAGCCTCGCCGTTTTTCGAACACGATTCAACCTCGGCAGAAACAAGCTTGATTGTATCCATACTGTCATAGGGGGTGTTGAAGTCAATGGGCTTGCCACTGCGGATGCAGTCGGCAAAATAGAGGATCTCTTTTTCGTAGGCGCTGTACTGTTCGAGATCCACCTTCTCGTAGGATGTAGAGAAGTGAGGGTCGATCTTTCCGTTTCTGCCTGTGGCATCGGCTTGCTTAAGACCATCGGCGTCACAAATAAGAGTTGCCTTTTCAAAGCCTACGCGGTAATATGCACCAAAACCTGTTGCCTGAGTCCAGTCGTTTTGAGAATTGATAACCATTCCGTCGGGATAGAAATAGTTTGTGGAAACCGCATCATAGTTGCAGCCTTCGTAGTAGATCACGCCCGAAGACGAAACTTTTTCGGGAAGTCCAAACAGGTGTGCCACCATATCAACGTCGTGGATATGCTGGTCAAAGATCGCACCGCCGCCAAGCTCCTTTTTGTGGTACCAGTCGTTAAACGACCACGCGGGAGTGGCGCCGCCGCGGTAGAAATATGCGCAAAGCACCTTGCCGAATCTGCCCGAATCGACACAGTCCTTAAGGTATTCATATTCGGGCCAGAATCTGAGACACTGACCGATCATAAGACGCTTGTCTGCTTTTTTTGCGGTGTCGATCATTTTCTGACACTGTTCGAGATTGAGAGCCATCGGCTTTTCGCAGAAAACGTTTATGCCCGCTTCAAGACACTTGCAGGAGATCTCGCAGTGGAGATATGTGGGAACGATGACCGAAACCATGTCAAGCTCTTTTTCGTTTGCAAGCATGTCGTCCACGTCTGTGTAGCAATGGAACTTTGAAAAGTCAAATTCGCCGTCGGCAAGACCGCGGATATTGAAATCTGCCTTGTAATTCTGAAATTTCGCCTCGTCAACGTCGCAGATCGCAACAAGCTCGATGCCCTTCTTTTCTGTCATAAATTTGATGTAATTGTTCAGATGGCCTCTGCCCATCGAACCGATACCGATAATACCTGCCTTTATCATTTTGTTTACCTCCTGTTATGCAAAAATAGTTTTATATGCTGCTGCCGCTTTTTCTGCGGCTTCAAAATCGCCTTCATGGTCGGCAGGGAAAACTTCCGCGGTGCAGAAGCTGTCGTATCCTGCGCGATCAAGTGCGCTTATAACCTTTTCAAAATTGACGTCGCCCTTGGTGATATCGCAAAATCCCGCAAGCGTTCTGTCGTCACGCACGTAGTCTTTTATGTGTATCTTACAGATGCGCGAGCCGAGAATGTCGATCCACTGCTCGGGCCAGCCGTCGTATACCACATTTCCCACGTCAAAGTACGCTTTCACATAAGGTGAGCCGACCTTGTCGATGAAATCGCGGTACTCAAGCGGAGAAAGCAGGAATTTGTTCCACACGTTTTCAACTCCGATGTTGACGCCGCATTCTTCGGCATATTTTGCGCCGTCGCGCATGGCGTCAAGCGCTCTGTCGTAAACAACGTCATAGGGGGTGTTTTCGTCAACCGATGCGGGAACAACAAGAATACTGTCGCATCCCAGCATTTTTGCAACATCCAGCTGGCGGTGCAAGATCTGCTTTGCCTTTTTGCGGATCTCCTCATCGTTGGACGCGAAGGAATACTGCCAGTAAAGTCCCGTGGCAACGCTGTACAGCTCGAGTCCGTACTTTTCGGCAAGAGCTTTTATTTTCAAAACGCCCTCGTCGCTTGTTTCGGGGGTGAGCTCGCCGCCGGCATCGAGAGTGACCTCCACGCCGTCAAAGCCCTGCTCTTTTGCAAACGCGAATGCTTCTTCATAGCTTTTGTTTCGGAAAGACCAATAGCTTATACCCTTTTTCAACAAAATCTCTCCCTTCGGATATTGATTTTTCCATAATTTTATGATACACTTCTTTTTGTAAGATTTCGAGAGTATATATTCCGAAAAACTGACAATATCGTTCACTTTTTTTGTAAGGTTTTTGATTATGAAAAATATCTACACCGGCCACCTGCTGAAAGATAACATCAGAATAGAAAAACTGATAACCGTATATTACAACGAGTTTTCCAACGATTATATTTTTGACGGAGAACGGCATGATTTTTGGGAATTGGTATACGTAGACAAGGGCAGCGCTGTCATCACTGCCGAAAACAAAGACTTTATTTTGTCGCAGGGTGACATTGTTTTCCACAAGCCAAACGAGTTCCACGCCATAAAATCGCTCACCGACGATCCGCCGAATGTGGTTGTTCTCACCTTTACGACATCGCGCTCTTCTGATATGAGTTTTTTTAAAAGCCTCATAACACCAGTCCCAAACGCTTTGCGATTTCACATTGCGGAAATTCTTGAAAACGCAAAAAACACTTTCATTTTTCCCATGCCCGACGGAAAGCTTGTTCCGCTGGACAAGCCGATATTCGGCGGAGAACAAATGATAAAAACCCATCTTGAACAGTTTCTTACAGAGCTGATACGCAAAAATTCAGCCAACGCTTTTTCGGCATATGTGACAATCGACACAAACAAAACAATTTCGGACTGCATAACGTATCTTGCCGATAATATATACGGCAACGTTACTATCGACGATGTTTGCGCAAAAACCAATTACAGCCGAACGTATATATGCACTCTTTTTCGTGCCGTTACCCAGAAGACGATCATTCAATATTACAACGAAATGAAGATCGACGAAGCGAAAAAGCTGATACGCAAAAACAAACACACCTTTGCGGAAATATCCGAGATACTCGGATTTAATACTCCGACTTATTTTTCGCATATCTTTTTAAAAATCACAAACATGACCCCCAGCCAGTACAAAAAATCCATATTGAAATAAAGGGTGAAAAAATGGCAAAATCATCAAATCAAAAGCTGAAGCTTTTGTATCTTCTGAAAATTTTTCTTGAATACACCGACGAGGATCATCCCCTGACGGTGGCAGAGCTCATTGAGCACCTTGCAGGCTACGATATCTGCGCCGAAAGAAAAAGCGTATATTCGGATATCGAGCTTCTGCGCGAATACGGCATTGATATTGAAACGGTGAAATCAAAATCCTTCGGCTATTATGTTGCAAGCCGCGATTTTGAACTGCCCGAGCTGAAACTTCTTGTGGATGCGGTGCAATCGTCAAAATTTATCACAAGGAAAAAAAGCGCAGAGCTTATTGGAAAAATCGAAGGTTTTGCCAGCCGTTACCAGGCAAAAAATCTTGAACGCCAGGTTTTTGTTGCCAACCGCATAAAAACCATGAACGAAAGCATCTACTACACCGTCGACTATATCCACGCGGCAATATCGCGCGATGCCAAGATATCCTTTAAATATTTTGAATGGACGGCGCAGAAAGAAAAGGTGCTGAAACACGACGGCAAAGATTACGTCATAAGCCCATGGGCGCTGACCTGGGACGACGAAAATTATTACCTTGTTGCATATGATTCGCAGGCAAGCCTTATAAAACATTACAGAGTGGACAAGATAACGGGCATAAAAATTCTTGAAGAAAAGCGCGAAGGTGCCGAAAGCTTCAAGGAATTTGACATGGCAATATACTCAAAGTCTGTCTTTGGAATGTTTGGAGGCAAGGCAGAATACGTTTCGCTTCTTTGTCATGAAAGCCTTGCGGGGGTTATCATCGACCGCTTCGGTCAGGACGTGGTATTTTTGAAAAGAGACTGCGGATTTTTCGAGATAAACGTAAGCGTGGTGCTTTCGTCGCAGTTTTATTCGTGGATCTTCGGATTTGGCGACAGAATGAAGATCGTATCACCGCAAAAAGCAAAAGACGGCTTTTTGGAACAACTTGAAAAAACACGGAAATGTTATAATTGACAAAATTCCCCGACGAAAATCGGGGGATTTTTGCTTTTTTATTCGGTTATATATGCCTTTTTTATCATCGAGCACGCTATCCATAAAGAATTTTTATATATCAATAAATTTTCTTGACTTATCCGAGCGGATGTGCTAAAATGAAATAAAATGGGAAATTTCGGGGATATCTAATATCGTATGTCGATTTTTCCAAATAGCGCTTTTCCCGTATGCCTGCTCCAAACGCGTGTACGAGATATATAAACATCAAGAAAAGGAAGGTATTGAAATGACAATCTTTGATGTGCTGACAATGATCGGCGGCTTATGTCTTTTTCTTTTCGGCATGAACATTATGGGTGCGGCTCTTGAACGCCGCGCAGGTACAAAGCTTGAAGGATTTCTTGCAAAGCTGACAACCAACAAGCTTGCAGGACTTTTGACAGGTATTGGTGTCACCGCAGTTATCCAAAGCTCGTCTGCCACCACCGTTATGGTAGTCGGTTTTGTAAACTCGGGTCTTATGAGCCTTAAACAGGCAATAAACGTTATTATGGGTGCCAACATCGGTACCACCGTCACCGCGTGGATACTCAGCCTTGGCGGAATCGACAGCGGCAACGTTTTCGTTCAGTTGCTCAAGCCCTCGTCTTTCACCCCCGTTCTTGCCCTTGTCGGCGTTATCCTTTATATGTTCTGCAAAAGCGACAAGAAAAAGGACGTGGGAAACATCTTCCTCGGCTTTGCCGTTCTTATGTTCGGCATGGAAACGATGACCGGCGCGGTTGAGGGCCTTGCAGAAATCGAAGCCTTCAAGAACCTCTTTATCATGTTCAAAAACCCCATTCTCGGCGTTATCGCAGGTGCAATTCTCACGGCTGTTATCCAGTCAAGCTCTGCATCTGTCGGTATTTTGCAGGCGCTTGCCGCAACGGGAGCCGTTTCGTACGGTGCGGCTGTTCCCATCATCATGGGTCAGAACATCGGCACCTGTATCACAGCAATCCTTTCTTCCTTCGGTACAAACAGAAACGCAAAGCGTACCGCGCTTGTCCACCTTTCGTTCAACGTTATCGGCACGGTGGTTTGGCTTACGGTTTTCAGCGTTGTGAATATGGTATTTTCCCCTGCCCTCTTCGATCAGTCGGCATCCCTTTCGGGTATTGCGGTGGCACACTCGCTCTTTAATATCGCGTGCACCCTGCTTCTTCTCCCCATGTCTTCGCTTCTTGAAAAGCTTGCATACAAGCTTGTTCCCGAAACTCAAAAGCCCGACACGGTTGCAGAGCTTGACGAACGTCTTCTTGCAACTCCCGCTGTGGCTCTTGAGCGTTGCCACATGCTTTCGCTCGACATGGCAAACACCGCCATCAAATCTATGAAAGATTCTCTGATCTGCCTTGACAAATACGACGACGAGCTTGCAGAATCTGTCCGCGAAGCAGAAGACAAGACCGACCATTACGAAGATATAATCGGTACCTACCTTGTAAAACTGAGTGCACTTCAGATCAGCGCACGAGACAGCGCCAAGGCGGCAATGCTGCTTAAAGTGATCGGAGACCTCGAGAGAATTTCCGACCACGCGGCAAACATCGTTGATTCTGCCGACGAAATGAAGACCAAGGGTATCGTCTTTTCGGACGAAGCACAAAAAGAGCTTAAAAACCTCAAGGGGGCATCGCTTGAGATCCTCGATCTCTCGCTTTCTGCGTTTATTTCGGGCGACAAGACCGCCGCAGCAAATATTGAACCCCTCGAGCAGATCATCGACGAGCTCAAGGAAAGAATGCGTACAAACCACATTCTCCGTCTCCAGCAGGGCTCGTGCAGTATCGAAACAGGCTTTGTTTGGTCTGATATACTCACAAACCTCGAACGTACCTCCGACCACTGCTCGAACATTGCAGGTTGTATGATGGACGTTATCGACAACAACCTCAACCTCCACGAATCGCTCCGTGCCATGAAAAAAGACAGCGCGCTTTTCAAAGAAAAGTACGAAGCATACGCCGCAAAGTATCTTGCATAAAACACAAAAAGGCATCGCGTTTGCGTAAACTTAAACACAAACACAAACGCGATGCCTTTTTTATTTTTCTTTTATCAAATGCCGTATACAAGCCAGATGTAGATGTATGCAGGGATTATTGCGCCGAGGGTAAAGGGTATGCCTATCTTGAAGAAATCGGCGTTTTTGACCTCGTAGCCTGCCTTGCGAAGTATTCCTATACCTGTGATGTTGGCAGAAGCTCCGATGGGTGTGCAGTTTCCGCCAAGAGTTGCACCAGAAAGAAGTCCGAAATAAAGCGGTGTGGGATCAACCTGCAAGGTTGCCGCAAGGCTTGCGATAACGGGAATCATTGTGGCAACGTACGGAATATTGTCAATGAACGCAGAGATTGCAACAGAACCCCAGACGATGATGGTGTAAAGCAAAAGAACGTTTCCGCCGCCCGCCTTTGCAAGAAGAGCTCCTGCGGCATCAATGACACCTGCCTCGGAAATACCGCCGATCATAAGGAAAAGACCAACGAGTATTCCAATGGTGGTAAAATCTATCTCTTTAAGAGGGCCTGTGACAGACGAAAGCTTTTTTGTCTTTGCAAGAGTGTAGATAAGTCCGACAACAAGCAAAGCACAACAGATAAGTCCGTTGGTCTCGTTCGGCTTTTCGGGGATAAATGATACGCCGATAAGAAGAGCAAGCATCAAAATAAGAAGCGCCGTCGGAACAAAATCCGTCACCTTTGTGCGCTCTGCCGCTTTGGGCAAAGCTTTTGTTTCCTTGCGGAAAACGAACGTAAGTATAAGAACCGAAACAAAAGCACCAAGCTCAACCGCAAAGAACATGCCGGGTCTTCCAAGATACCAGAAAAAGTCGAGAAAACTCATATCAAGCGCCGAGCCGAGCATGATGGCGGTGGTGTCACCCACAAGGGTAGCGGCACCTTGAAGATTGGACGAAACGGCAATGGCTATTATGAAAGGAACGGGGTTTGTTTCAAGCTTTTTGCAGATGGCAAGCGCAACAGGCGCCACCATAAGAACTGTGGCAACATTGTCAACAAAAGCCGAGATTATGCCCGAAAAAAGCGACAACGACACCGCCGCCCACTTTATATTCGGCACCTTTTCCATGATAATATCTGCAAGAAACGCAGGCATTTTGCTTTCGGTGAAAAGAGCAACAAGCCCCATGGTACCTGCGATCATAAGTATAACGTTGAAATCAAGCGAGCCTATGACCTTGTCGAGCGGAAGAATGCCCGAGGCAACAAAAACAATGCCCGAGGCAAGGGCAATATACGCCCTGTATTTTCCGAAAACGAGCATCAGAATGTAGGTGATTGCAAAAATGGCTATGGCCGGTATCATAAATTTTCCTCCGTTTCACTTTTTATTTATTATACGTTTTTTTGCCCACTCTGTCAAGAAAAAAGTGATAAGCGCAAAAAATGCAAAAAAGACCACCCGAAAACGGGTGGTCTTTGACGTTAAAGCGTGCGATCTCTTACTTGCTCTTCTTGCATTCCTTGGAAATGAGAACGAGAACAACGATCTGGGCAATGTGAAGGATGAGGTTGAAAATGCCAAGACCCGAGAAAGAGATGTTCATTCCGCCACCTGCCATACCGAGGCAAGCGATGAAACCAAACATGTAAACAACGATAGAAAGGATTGCACATACCATGCGGAGAGCAACCTTCTTACCGAAGAACTTAGAAACGCCTGCGGGAACAACGTTGCCAATGAAAGTCATTGCAAGCGAAAGAACCGCAAGAACGAGAGAGATAACGTAGATGATGATAGCGATGGTGTTTACAAATCCGCCTTCACCGCTTTCAAGAGCGCCTGCCATAGGACCTGCCTGCGACATGCCCCAAGCAGATGCTACGAGGGTGTTACCCGAATAGAAAATGAGGGTGAGAAGGAAGAAGAGCGCCGAAACACCCTTAAGGATAAGTTCCTTAAGATTAAGACCTGCGGGAGTTGCTACGGGAGCTGCAGCCGCAGTGGCAGCAACGGGAGCGCCGCACTTGTTACAGAAAGTTGCGTTGTCTGCAACTTCGTTTCCACACTTTTTACAGAACATGATGAATTCTCCTTTGAGTAAGCTTGATTAGTTTGTCTTTGTGTTGATGTAGTAGAGCATTCCCATGTGAGCGATCTGAAGGAGAAGGCTGAAAATGCAGTAGAAGTTGATAGCGCAGCTACCCTGAGCGAGGATGATGCTGAAAGCTACGATATAGAAAACGAAAGCGATGAATGCGCAGAAGAGCTGGATGTATGTCTTCTTGCAAAGAAGAGCCTTAACGTTTTCGGGAAGGTTGTTGCCGATAAGTCCGCCTGCAAAAGGAAGAAGCGAAGCGAGAATACCAAGGCTGTAGAAGATTACTGCAAGAACTGTGCAGAATGTGCCGCCGCAGTGTGTAAGAAGTCCGGGCATTGCCATAGCACCCATGTAGGAAATGCTGATAGGAGCTCCGCCGAACCAGAGGATAAGTCCGAGAACGAAGAGAGCGAAAGAGGATATACGGAGATATCCGAGAGTAGCCGCCGAAACAGGCTTTGTTACCTTGGGGGCAACAGGACGGGCAGGCTTTTGAGCAGGAGCGGGAGCGCCGTCAACACGGTTGCCGCACTTTGCGCAGAATACAGCGTTGTCTTCAAGCTGATTTCCACATTTGTTACAGAACATAATTATGTCTCCTTATAAAAATGTATTAACAAACCGCATCCTTCGTAAAAAATGTTTGCGCCGTCAGCGGATATGTCCAAAAATTTTGTGTGCGGCACCGCTTGCCGCAGGAAAAAAGAAATATCAGAATTTAGATCCGCAGGTTCCGCAGAAGAGAGCTTTTTCAACCACAAAAGCTCCGCAGGAGGCACACTTTTTCATGCCTTCGGGAATAGGTTCTTCTGCAGGTTCTTCAACCACAGGTTCTTCGGCCACAGGTTCTTCGGCCACAGGTTCTTCGGCCACAGGTTCTTCGGCCACGGGTTCTTCTACCACGGGTTCTTCAATCACGGGTTCTTCAACCACAGGTTCTTCAACCACAGGTTCTTCAACCACAGGTTCTTCAACCACAGGTTCTTCAACCACAGGTTCTTCGGCCGCAGGTTCTTCGACCGCAGGGGCTGTGCTTCCGACCGCTGTGCCGCAGGAAGGGCAGAAAGCCGCGTCGGCGTCAAGCTTGTTACCGCAGGAACTGCAGAAGCAAACAGCGGGTTCTTCTTTTGCCACAGGTTCGGGCATTGGAAGCTTTGAACCGCAGGAGCTGCAGAAAGGGACGTCAAT
>JAFYUZ010000054.1 GCA_017549365.1 Clostridia bacterium | reverse complement strand
GGTTTTTAATGTCGAAGAAATGCTCGTGCGAATATTCGCCGCTGTTTCTGTCCAGCACAAAAAGACGCGATTCATCACGTTTTTTTGCGGGATCCTGGGCAATAAGCTCTTCGGGTAGATCGTAATAATAGTCTGATAACAACAGTCTTTGTTCTGTCTGCATTGTGTGCCTTTCAAATTTTCAATCAAATATAAGTGTGATATTTTTTTCTTTGTTGCATTGCACGGTCGCACCAAAAACCGCATAGTTGCCTTCGGCGTCAAAATCCACTTTCTTTCCGCCGCAATATGCCACCTTGGGCTCTGCGAAGATTCCGAATTTGTGGATTTTCAATTCTCCCTTGAGAACCTGAAGCTCAACGTATTTTGGTCCTACTTCCACTGTTCCGTAGGCTTCTCCCACGGCGAAGAAACACTTGTAATATCCGTCCTTTGAATATTCAAGATAAGGGTTAAAAGAGATCAGGCCTTCATGCATGTCATATTCAAAACCGCTCATCGAAGCAAGCAGGGTATAGCTTGCAAGCGATCTTACGTATGACGAGCCGCATTCCATTTCCGCAAAGGGGTTTCGGTATTCGCCATCGTAGCGTTTGCGTATGGCGGCTACTATCTCAAGACCTTCTTTCACCATGCCGCTTTGTATCATCAAAGAAGCTGCCTGGTATTCAAATCCGTTCATGCATTCCTCGGCGTAGGGAATGGGAATTTTGGGTTTTTGCGCACCTTCGGGATAAGTGCAGATGGTAACACCCGACTCGTCGTTTATGCAGAAGTTTCGGCAAGGATTAAAGGAATCACGCATAGACTTTTTGAAATTGACGTTGTACAAGGTGTCAAGTGCCGACATCAGCTTGTCGCGGTCAAAAATTTCACCAAGACCAATGTTGTTGGCGTGCCACTGACCGAGCATCTGATCGACCGATGAACCTTCGCCTACCTGATATTTGATTTCGGAATGTTCGTCGCTCCAGTAATAGTCGTAAATGCTTGTGCCGTCAAAATAATTCTTTGACTTAAAGGGTTCAAGCAAAGATCTGTCTGAAAGATCTATTTTTTGATAAAAATATTTGCCGTTGTAGAGCTCGTCGTTCAGATACTTTTTTGCTTTTTCAAAAAGCTCGCGATATTCTGCGGCGCTTTTTTTGTCCTTGACAATGTCTGCCATTTCAGCGGCCGCAACAAGAGCTGCGCAATAAAGTCCCTGAAGCCACGAGTTTGGACTGTAAAGCTCGGTGTCAAGCGTATTGTGCTGTCTGCCGTTCATTACACCCGTGCGATCGACGTCCCATTTGAAATCGTTTTCGGGGTCAAAGGTGAAATCGAGGGATTTTTTGATGTATGGCCACATTCTGCAAAGCCATTCTACGTCACCTGTCATTTTGAATTCGCGGTAACTCTTGAATATACCGCCCATCTGACCGTCAACACAAGGAAAATATTCGTTGGGACGTCTGCCCAAGGGTGATTGAGCCCTGAAATTAACTGCTCCCTTGTCGTCCATACTGTATCTGAATTCGGTTTCGCGCAGACCTCTTTCGAGATCGGGGAAAAGGTGAGCAAGTGCGTATGCGTAGTTGTAAACGTGGGTGCAGTTTCCTTCGCAAGAGCCGTGGCGGCGCTGAGAGCCCTCGAAAGCAATAATGTTTCCGTCGCTGTGGCGAAGAATAGTTGATGATTTAAGAATAGCAAGGTTTGCGATTACCGCATCCATAACTTCGTGGGGCAGGGTGGACGAGAAAAGCGTTTCATTGAAAAGCGCCGTTTCCTCTTTCAATCTGTCCCAGTGATTAAAGCAGTATGCCGCACAGTCAAACGAGCCTGAGAAATATCTGCAGTAATAGTTTTTCCAACTGTTTTTCAAACGGAAATCTTCGTCGCTTTCTCCCTCGTTTTTGGGGATAGGCTTCCAGTAGTTCATAAGAAATCTCACATACCAGGAGATAACAAAACGAACTGTCTTTTTTTCGTGTGGTTTCAGGGTAACGTGGGAAGCTATAAGGCCTGTGCTTTTTGCTTGTGGGGTGTCGTAATGTCTGTTTTTAAACACGGTTGATTTGCAAAAATCGTCCCAGAATACCTGAAGCGAATCATACCACGTGCCGCGATACCAATATTCCTGATACGAAACGTCTTCGCAATCGGTGCCAAGGCACAGATTGTGTACGTTAATTGTTGAATCGAGCGCTCCGTCGTCATCTTTGCATTCAACAGACTCAAACTTTATGCATTTCATGTTTGATTTCATGTCGCCGTCGAAAGTGTTTTTTGCGCCCGACAACATGTTTTCCAAAACACCGCAAAGGGTGTAATCAATATTTTCTTCGGTGGTGTTTTCAATTTCAAATTCAAAAAAAGCGGCGGGAATCGACGAATCGGGAACGTTGAACGGAATAAAAGGATTAAACGCCGTCATAGATACCTTGCCGGGGAATTTTTCATAGGAAAAATCCATTTTTGCAAAAGGAAAACTTGCGCAAAAATCGCTTGTGGGAAAATGGGGAACGCCTGCCATTGTGTCAGAACCCGGACCATAGCCGTAGCCACAGTGAAAGGAAGTGTTCTCATCGGTATAGTAATCAAATCCGCTTCGTGTGCCCTGCGAATCGGTGTTCAAAACGCGCGCATCAACCAATTTCCCATTTTTTTCTGCCTTGATGGCAAAAAAAGTAAAACCGGCAGAACTTTTTTTGTTGGGTGTCCCGAAAAGCTCAAAATCCGCAAGTCTGCCGTTGCCGAGAAGGCCGATGCATCCTGTTCCGATACCTCCGAGCGGAAAGGATATTTCATGGGTCTTGGCGCCGCTGTATGTAATGTATTTCATTGTTTCTCCTTGTTTTTTCTTCATTATAGAATGTTAGACGTTGATTTTTTTGGACTATAATGGCGAAAGTATGATTGTGTTCGTGAATCAAAGACCGATGTTTTTCAAAAACGTTTCCATTGCTTTTGCTTCGTCTTTTTCTATGTTCATGTTGTATTTGATTTCGGCAGTGGTGCGGGTAAGGTGACCGCAGAATATCAGCTTAAACCATCTGCGCACCTGCATAAAAGGTGTGAGCCACTTATGCTTTTTGAGAATGGGATAATAATGCATCAGCATCTCGTAAGGTACGAATATTTTAGAAAGTGCATATCCGATTTTTCCACCGTTTTTTTGCTGTTGAATACTGATTCGGTTGGCGTTTGATCCAAAAGAGCCTCCGCGCAAAATGTATTCTTCCATCTGAAGGGTAATTTCGTCTTTTTCGGCACCGCAAAACCATGCATGGGCAAGCTTGCGCGATGCTTTTGCAAAGGCGAGAAGACCGCCTTTTTCAAGAAGCTCGTTGCGCATTTGCGCATCGGCATCCGCCTGTAAATCAAGAAGCAGAAGATCGATAAATGGGCGTACGCCGCATCCGCCTTCTTCAAAATGCTTTGCCATGTGCGCAACGTGATAATAGTAGTACATTTCGTCGCTCATGCTGTATAAGTATTCGCCGTCGGAAGACTTTGCGCCATCCCAAACAGAAGCGAGAATTTCGGATGATGCTTTCGCAATGCCGTCTTCAACCAGCGCGTAGTGAATTTCAACATTTACACCGGTGGGTGATTTCAATGAAATATCGTGCCTGTTTTCTCTTATTTTGGTGTATCCATATTCATCGATAAGCTTTTGTGCTGTTGCTTCGGCATCTTTTTCCGGAACGAGCATATCAATGTCTCTGCTCGAACGAAGCCACGGCTTGGGATATAGCTCTCTTATAACAGACGAGCCTTTCAGCGGAATATGCGGTGTTTTTTCGTTTTTCAAAAATTCTTTAAGTGCAGAAAGTTCGTAATTGAGATTTTCGAAATATCTCAGTGAAGTAAAGGTGTATTTTTCAAACGCTTTTTTTGCTTCGGTAGAAAGCGATATTTCGTTTTTAAGCAAAAACTCTCCGATAATATGTGTAACATCATGCTTTTTGGAAAGAAGATAAAGCTTTTGTGCCTGTTCATCCGAAAGCGCAAGCGAAGAGACCTTGTCCGTGGGGGAGAAGATCTCGTTCGTTATGATGGAAAACATTATTTCGGATATATGCTTCATTTGCTACCTCTGTTTTATTTCTGATAAAATTCGTGATACCATTTTGCAAATTTGCGAAGCCCGTCGCACAGGCTTGTTGAAGGTTTAAAACCAAAGTCGCGCTCGAGAGCAGAGGTGTCTGCGTAGGTTATCGGCACATCGCCCGCCTGCATGGGAACAAGCTCCATGTGGCTGTCAAAATCGTAATCTTTTGGAAGAACCCCTGCATCTGTCAGCTCTTCGCAGAGTATTTTGACAAAATCAAGCAGGTTTTCGGGAGAGTTGTTTCCAATATTGTATACTCTGTACGGAGGGACGGGAAGTCCGTCTTCGCCGTTTTTCTTTTCGGGTGCATTTTGCAAAACGTGTTTAATGCCTGTCACTATATCATCTACGTAGGTGAAATCACGCTTGCAGTTTCCGTAATTGAAAATGCTTATTTTCTCGCCTTTTATCAGCTTATTTGTAAAGCTGAAATACGCCATGTCGGGACGTCCCGCAGGACCGTAAACCGTGAAAAAGCGAAGTCCGGTTGAGGGAATGTTATAAAGCTTGGAATATGCGTGAGCCATAAGCTCGTTTGATTTTTTTGTCGCCGCATAAAGAGATACGGGGTTGTCCACTTTGTCGTCGGTGGAATAGGGGATTTTTTTGTTTGTGCCGTAAACAGACGAGCTTGATGCATATACAAGATGCTCTACGGGATGGTTTCTGCAGGCTTCGAGTATGTTGTAAAATCCGATTATGTTGCTTTCGATGTATACGTCGGGATTGGTGATGGAATATCTTACGCCTGCCTGCGCCGCAAGGTTAACTACGGCAGAAAAAGCATATTCGTCAAAAAGCTTTTCAATAAGAGCCTTGTCGGCAATATTTCCTTTTACAAATATCCATTTTGAATCGCTTTTTTGTTGCGCTTGCTTTTCTATTTCCGAAAGACGATAGTCTTTTATCGATACGTCGTAGTAGTCGTTCATATTGTCAACGCCGACGACAGTTATTTTATCAACGGTGTCAAGAAGCTCACGCACAAGGTTTGCGCCGATAAAACCCGCCGCACCCGTGACAAGAACAGTTTTGTTATTAAGGTCTACGTTTGGAGTCAGCATATTCCTTTGTACTCCTTTTGTACTTTTTCATAGCTTTCAAGGTTACCGATGTCATATCTGTGTCCCGGCATTTCCATAGCGTGCACTGCGGTTTTTGTGCAAAGCCATGCAATATAGCTTCCGGGGGCATCGGTGCCGCATCCAGCGGCGATACCTTCTTTAACAAGCTTTGCATCTGCCTTTGTATAGTAATAAAAAGGAGGTGTGCACCAATGGGTGGCAGGGTTGGGAGATTTTTCGGTCATTTCAAGTATGAGATCGTTGTCATCGATCGTAACCACGCCGCACTTGAGCAGACGCTTTTCGTCCGCCTCGTAATAACGCATGATGCAACTTGTTTGTTTTTCGATTGCATAATCCACAAATCTTGTCAGACTGAAGTCAAGAAGATTGTCGCCTGCAATAACAAGCATGTCGTCATCAAGCGAAAGCTTTTCGATGGCAAACTGAATATCTTTTACCGCGCCGAGTCTTGTTTCGTTCGAATCGGTTCCGTCGTCGACAACTGTGATTTTCTGACATTTTGTTTTTGCCCAACCGTTAAAATGATGGGCGTATTTGTGGTTTGAAATAACGATATATTCGTCTATTTTTCCTGCGGCGTCAATATCATCTATCAGCCAGTCGAGGATGGTTTTGTCCTGCACCTTCAAAAGGGGCTTGGGAAAGTTTTCTGTCAGGGGATACAGTCTTGTGGCGTATCCTGCGGCAAGTATCAGACATTTCATAAAGTTTCTCCAATTTACAGCTTATGATAATTTCACTCCGTCTGCGCTGTGACAGATGTGAATTGAAAATTTTTCTTTAAGAGCGGGGAATGCGCAGGTGTATTCATCGGTCATCTTTTTCTTGATGCTTTCTTCAAAGGCGGGATCAATAAGCGCCATGCAACAACCCTTAAAGCCTGCGCCCGAAAATCTTCCGCCGTATATTCCGTCGGTTGCGCGCATGATCTCGTACATTTTTTTAAGCTCGGGCGAGCCTGTTTCCCAGTTGTATATCGACGAGTAGCCGCTTTCAAAAGAAAGTCTGCCGAATTCTTCAATATCTCCGCGTCTCCACGCCTGCGCGCCCTTTTCAACGCGTTCGAACTCTGTGTACCAATGCTCGGCACGTGCACGCCAGGTATCGGGAAGTCTGTCCTTGTATCTGTCGTACACTTCGCGGGGAACGTCACGCAGATGAGTTTCGTCAAATTTACCGTATTCCATGCCTGCATACGCTTTCAGTGCATATGCGGCGCTGCGGCATTCGTCCACACGCATATTGAACTTTGATCCGGTAAGAGTGCGCTCGACACCCGAAAAGAATATTGCAATTGCGTGATCTTTCATATTTGAAGGCTTTGGAATCAGTTCAAGACTGTCATCAAGAAGATCCATATAAAGCAGATGATCTTTTTTGCAGTATATCTCGCAACTCTGATCTAGCTTTCCGCATGAAACACCGACGTATTTGTTTTCTGCCTCTTTTGAAATAGTGATAAGCTCGGGTTCGGTAAGAACTATGCCGTTGAGCTTGGCGAGTGCAGTGACGAAGGTGATTATAACTGCGGCAGACGACGAAAGACCGCCGATGGGCAGTTCTCCGTCCACAACTGCGCAAAGACCTACGCGAAGAGGATATCTTTCGTTCAGCGAAATTGTGGCACCTCTCAGATGGTCCGCCCAGTCTCCCGCCTTTGTCGCCGGGGTTGAAACAACGTGCCATTGAGCGCGTTTTTCAAACTGAAGCGACGATATTTCCACAACTCCGTTGGGGGTCGCAGAATATGCGATATGTATGCCCTTGTCGATGGCAAAACCTGTTATCTTTCCAAGCTGATGGTCGCTGTGTGCTCCGATGGGGCAGATTCTGTATGGGGTAAAAGCAGTGTGTTCGGGTTGTTTCAGATATTGTTCTTCAAATGCTTTCTGTGCTCTCATTGGTATACCTTTCTTGTTTATTTTTGAAATCTTTTCAGATATTTGCTTACTTGCGGATTTTTAAGAAGTTCTCTTCTTGTGGATGGAAAACAAACCAAAAGCACCGCGAAGTATATGATCGCGCATATCATCACGGAGATTATCTGCCAAACGATGTTTTGGCTTACCATCTGAAGCGCGTATCCGCACGCACCCATTATGACCGAAGATGCGATCATCGGAAAAACGTTTTTGAATACGTCAATTATTCTGAATTTAAAAATCGCACGCATGATTATTATAGCGGTTATTATGCTTTGTATACGTACGAGCGATCTTACTGTGAATAGGGTGGTAAAGCTGTAGTTAGTGCATATTATAAGGGCGGGGATAACAAAGGCAAGGTGCAAAAGTTGTGCAAACAAAGAAATTTTTGGCTTTCCCTTGCTTCTGTATACTTCGCTTGAAAAATGCGAGAAAACGATGGTAAAAGAGCTTGTCAGTCCCCAAAGTCCCACAAAACCTGCGGCTTCTTTCCATTGTTCACCAAGAAGAATGGCAGTAACGAGATCTCTGTACAGGAAAATACCGACTCCCATGGGGAATATCAAGGTTGCGGTGAGTTTCTGAAAGCCGTAATACGTCTTTTTAAACCCTTCGTTGTCGTTCTGATACCTTGACAGTGCCGAGAACAGAACAGGCGTCAGCGCTGCCGTGATGATTGCCATATAGGAGTTTACTGTTGACATTGAAGTTTTGTAGATGCCAAGGTAATATTCGTTAAGGGTGTTTCCCACGATGAATATGCCGATGTTGCTGGTAAGCCAGATCGAAATGCTCTCAAGCAGTGTCCACGCGCTGAAAGAGAACATTTCCTTGAGTATACCAAAGCTGAAATACAGTGATGGCTTCCATTTGGATTTTATCGTAAGTATCACCGCAGTGAAAAGCTGGCTTGCAAAGTTTCCGATAAGAAGAGCCCAGTAGTTGCGCATAACTATGGCAAGGGGGATTGTTACAAGAAGCGGAATGAGCGATGCACCCGCACGCGCATAAAAGAGTGTTTTGAAATCAAAAGCTCTTTTAAAACGTGCCATTTGAATGCTCGAAAAAGCCGCTATGATTATAAGCGCCGAAGAAATACTTATCGAATCTCCAAGACCTGGACTGCCGACGTTTGCGGCGATCACATCGCGGAAAAAGAATATCAGAGCACATATAACGAGCGACAACCCCAAATTTGTCAAAAAGGCTACGTTGGTATTTTTGTCAAGCTCATTTTCGTCTTTGAATTCGTGTTGTATCAGATATTTCTGAAAACCTGCATCGGTGAAAATTTCGGCAAAGGTTATGACCATGGTGATGGTAGCCACAATACCGAATTCTTCGGGTGCCAGAAGGCGTGCGAGAAATATGTTGACGACAGGGGATATCAGCCTCGCAATGATCTCTGTTATACTCGACCACTTCGATGCATTTACAATTTTTTTGCCGAGATCGTTCTGCATTGTAAAGTTTCCTTTTTTGAAAAGGTGATTTTATTCGTGTTTTTTGTCGGGCAAAATCAGCCATTCGCCGATTTTTTCGTCCCATTCATTGGGTTCAAAAGGTACTAATCCACTAAAATGGTAGAAAGTTAACTCGCCGAAAAACACCTTGCTGTTTACTTCGTAAAAATCCACACGCAGATGAGGGATATCTTTTGAAAGTTTTTCGGCCAAAGTTTTCATAAGTTCAAAATTTACCGGTGGCAATATTTTTTTTGATGCATTTGGATGACCGTTTTTGATTTCGAGATGATTAAAACTGCTATCAAAAAAGTCGAATTTAACTTCTTCGCCTGCTGTTTGACGATCTGTTGCTACAAAAAGCAATTTTACTTCGCCTGAAAAACAGAAAAACTTATAATCTCGAAGCTCTCCTGTTTTTTCATCCTCCATGTATTTTTCTGCAATAATTCGCGGCTTTACGTTTTTGTATGGCCATTCTCTGCCGTTATAGAAATAGTTGTTTTTAAGGCTCTTTTGAATTTTTTTTCTTGCTGATTCGATATTGAATTTTGTTTTATCTCGACATATCACAAGTCCGCCGCTATCGTGGGTGCATTTCAAAACGAATTTGTCGGGAAGAGCGGAAAAGTCGATTTCGTCAAAGCTATCCCAAACGCCGAGTGTTGGGATAATGTATTCTTCGCCAATCTTGTCGGCTACGATTTTTTTAACTTCATATTTGTCGACCATGGATACATATTCGGGTTTGCGGTCGAAAAGCTTCAGCCATTGAAGTTTTTCGCTGAAACTTTTCGGGTTTTCAAGATCGACTTCTTTTCCGATCTTGACCTTGAATGCAAGCTTTATATATTCTTCGTCAGACAGATTGTCGTATTTTCCCGTGTTGATATTTATAATATCGCGATAGTGCTTGTTTGTGAGGTATTTTATTATTTTCTTAATTTGTTTTTTTGCAGACATAGGTTGTTCTCCGTATCAGTTATTCCCATCTGATGATGGTGCAGGCTTTCCATATGACGTATGCCAAGAATATATCGAATATACCGAGCACAAAGTCGTAAAGCAGGCAATAGTTTACCAATCTGAAAATTCGCATTGACAGGGCGTAATAGAAAATGTCCTGGATACTGTTATTGTTCTTGAGATGGAAATAATCCAGTGTTTTAATAACTATTCCCCAAAATATTCCGTTTACAAGAGGTCCCGCAACGCCGAGATAATAGATCGATGTGGTGATAAAATCGCAGGGCAACTGACCATAGATATAGTTGCCGATGGTACAAAGTTCTGTGTTGTAGTCCCAGATGTTTATGATACCATCGGGACGAAGAGAAGAGGGAACCCAGGCAAAAAGACCTGCTACGATATCCTCGCCGATAAGTATGGGGCCGTTTGCTTCTATTGAAGTCTGCACTGCGTGTTGCGCACCTGTGATGATGTATGTGAATTCAAGAAGGGTATCTTCAATGGCAGAGCCCGACTGCGCCGCATCCCGCCAATAACCGTTTCTGAGGAAGAATGTGAATGAGTCCATATTCATCACAAAAGCAAGGGCAAGTAGGCCGATAATGACCATTCTCAGAAGTTTTTTAGAAGAAAAACCTCCGACTTTGAAAAATTCTCCGGCAAGAAGAACCATTACGATAAGATACATTACCATGGCAAGGCGTCCGTCAAGCGCGAGAAGCATAAGCACCGAAAGCACAAAAGAAACGCACATTATCACAAAGTTGAAGTCTCTGTTGTACTTTTTCTTCACAAGCACCATTGACATAAAGAAAACGGTTGTTATCATTTTTGCGGGACGCAGGAAGAATGCAAGGGGGTTTTTAACGTCAGAAACACCGTCTCGTACCTGGTCTGCAATCTTGATAAGTCCCCAAAAACCGTCGTATGCACGAAGCCAGAGATACATTGATACGCAAGCAACGATGAAGCAGATCAGTATGCAAATCTGAAGAGTTCCGAGCATTGCGCCGTTTTTCTCTTCTTTGAGAAAATAGGCGGGATCTTTTTCGATAATGCTGTTTTTGATTTTGGAATATTTTCCGTCAAGGAAAAATTTGTATGTTATCTGTATAACGGCATATCCCACAATGCTCAAGAAAAACCACACGTACATTCTTTTAAGTCCGACCGAGGTGTAATCGATCATGTAGTAGCCGTGGGAAAGGTTGAGGTCGGCATATTTGTACGTCAGCAAAACTGCGGTGGGAAGAATACCGTAGGTCAATCCGTACATATATCCGAAAAGATTGATGATGCCGAAGGAGTTGAGCTGCTTTACTGCGCGGGTCTCTCTTACAAAAATGAAGATGCCGAAAACCGCAGAAAGCAGGGCGAGTATAATATAGTTATCCATTCTAACCTCTCAGTCGCCGAAAACCAGTCTGATAAACTCGTTTACAACGCTGTCTATATCGTATTTGTTTGCAATAAACGCAGGCTTTGTGTCTTTTCTTTCGCTTGCTACCGCATCAAGACATTCGTTTGCCCATTGCTCGGCAGAATTTGAAAGGGGAAGGTATTTTACAAGTCCCGTGATATTTGCTTCTTTCGTTATCGAATCCGAAATGATGCAGGGAAGTCCCGTTGCCTGCGCTTCGATGATGGTGTTGGGCATGCCTTCAAAGAAAGACGGCATGATAAAAGCATCTGCGGCAGAAAGGATTGCGGGAACGTCAGATCTCACACCTGTGATTATGACGTTGCCCGAAAGATTAAGCTTTTCGATCTTTGTGCGGATATCTTCTTCGAGCTCGCCTTTGCCGACAAGCAAAAGCTTTGCACAGGGTCGCTGTTTTACTATCTCGGCAAAGATATCCAAAAGGAACTTGTGATTCTTTTGATAGTTGAATCTGCCGATGTGGACGAAAACAAGATCGTTTTCTATCGACAATTCGCGTCTTATATCTTGTCGGTCTTGCTCACTGTATCTGAAAATATCTGTGTCGATGCCGTTGTTAAGAAGGTTTGCTTTTCCTTTTGCAACACTGCCTTTGCCGTACATAAAGTCTGCGGCTTCGGTGGATGGTGCGATTCGCACGTTTGCAAAGTTGCGCGGCATGAATTTGCACAGTTTGTGAAGAATAACGCTCTTTTTTCCCGCAACACCGGTGTCGGAATTGCTGGATCTGAACACCCTTGTTCTCGCTCCACCGAGTTTTGCGGCGAATAGCTCAAGAGCAGAAAGCGAATGTTGCGAGGTGCGAAGAACGTAATCGTATTTTTCGTCTCGTACAAGTTTTTTGATCTCGCTGAAGTTTTTGGAAAAAGACTCGCTTTTTGGTGTGATCCTGTGTATTTTTCCGCCAAGGCTTTCGATCTCGTCATCGTAAGCGCATTTTCCTTTTTCCGCTACGGCAAAGTCCATGGAGTATTTTGTTTTGTCAAGGCGTCTGAACACCTTCATCAAAAAAGTTTCGGCACCGCCGACGTTCATACCGCCGACAATGCATAGTAATCTTTTCATGTTTACCTCTCAAAAATCTTTTGCAGACTCTTTTTGATAAAAGCCTTTTTGGGCTTCCAGAAGCTGTTTTGATATTTTTCCCATTTTTCGGCGTATTCCTTGTATATTTCGTCGCCAAAAAGGTTGTAGGTTACGTTTAACTGTGCAATATGGAGCTTGTGATAAAACGGAGAGCAGATGTTTTTGCCCGCATCGTATTTGCTCCAGTATTTTATGTCGAAAGAGGGCAGATGCTTTTTAAGGCTTGCAAGAGTTGTGTCAAGAGCGCTTTTGGTTTTTTCATCGCCTGTGCGCAGATAATAATCGTAAAGCCCCCAGATCGAAAATATCCATCCGTTCAAAACAACGGGTATTGCCGTGAATTCATAAAGTATCATGTCATCGTCGGCATATTCGCAAACACCGCCGTCATCTTTTGACAAAAGCATAAAGTTTTTTGCTTTTTCCGCACATTCAAGGTATGCACTGTCGCCTGTGGCGATATTAAGACGAACGAGCAGTGACATAGCTTCGCCCTGCGCCATAGAAGAATATGGATGGTCTTTATTTTTGTGTGCAAAAGTTATCCATCCGCCGTTTTCCTGCTGGTTATCGAGCGCCCATTTCCCGCAGGCTATTGCTTTTTTCAGCATACTTTCATCGTTGTTCAAAAGATAAAGGTCATATGCCGCAAGTCCGTATTGGAAAATTTCGATGGGAAAATACATCTGTTTCCCCGAATCGACTGTTGACATGGGAACTTCGTCATTTTCAAGACCGAAGCGAGTTACCTTTTCGGTAAGATCGTTGTAGTAGCCTTTTATCTCGGAAACAGAGTATATCCGCCCCTCGCGCTGATCAACGTGATGAACACTTTTGCCGCGAAGCATATTTGTCCATTTTTTGATTTTGTAAAAAGATATGCCCATCGGGTACCTCTCAGTTTATGTTGGCAAAAAGTGATTCAAGAGCCTTCTCGGGAGCATATTCAAGCGCACAATCAATGCAGTTTGTCTTAAGCGAATTGAACATGTCGGGATCTTGGCTTGCCTTTTCAAGAATATCCGCCAGCTTTTTTGCATCGTGCGTTTCGAAAACAAATCCGTTTTTGCCCTCTGTTACTATTTCCGCGTTGTATTTCCAATTGCTTGCGACCACGGGAATGCCTGCAGAAAAAGCGTCGATGACAGTGCCCGCAAAACCTTCGCCCTGATAATAGGTGGGGAAAAGGAGTGCGAAATAATCCTTCAGAACCTCAACGCTTTTCGTCGGGTCAACGCAACCTTTGTATGAAACGAAATCGGGAAATTCATTTTTCAGATTTTCAAACCAATCGGTCTGATTTGAATCGATCTGCCCGTATATGTCAAGGGTATATAAAGCTTGTCCGAACTTTTCATTAACCGACTTTACCGCACATATTGCATCTTCAATGCCTTTTTCTTTCATAACTCTCGAAAAAGTGCAAAGCTTCAAAGGCGCGGTAAACGAATAAATAAGTTCTTGCTTTTCAAGGACATCAAGCTTTTTACAGTTTGGCGTGATATACACGTTGTCAAATCCCTGATCGTTCAGAGCTTTTTTCATTGTTGCTGTTTCAACGTAGATACCGTCGAATTTTTTCAGGTGTTTTGAAAGCCCTTTTCTCTTTTCAACAAATTCGGGCAGCCAACCGCCGATTACGGAATAATGAAGCTTTGTGCCGCCGAAAAACTTTTTAAAAAAAGAAAGCATCGGTGCGTATACTCGAAGACCGTTGTGCGCGGGAAAGATCACCACATTTTTCGAAGCTTTAAGCGCTTTTATGACCTGAATAGGCGCTTTCAGAAGAGTTTTTGCTCCGCCGTGCGTGTCGATTTTTAAAATTTCGTCTTCTCCGAATTTTCGGCAAAGCTCTTCGGTGACGATCTTTGTCTTGACAGTCTGACCGTTTAAAAGTTCAAGACCGTTTCCGAAGTGCCCGAGCACACACACTTTCTTTTTGCTCATTTTTTATCCCTTTACGTAAATGATTTTTTTGATAACACCGAAAAACAGATTTCTCAAAGTAAGAACAAACGAACTTACGGGATCTTTCTTTTCGGCGTGTCTGTACAGTCTGTAATGCCATTTTATTAGTTTTGTGTAGCTGTGGTTACTGATAGAGCCGCTTCTTTTTCTGTAACGTGCAAGCTCTTGGTCAAGAAGATAACAGTTTGCTTTTTTGATTGCTTTCAGCCACATGGCATAGTCATTGTTCTTTTTGATATCCTCGATCTGTACAAGACCGACCCTTTCGGCATCGTACATAACCGTAAGGCATCCGGGCCAGCAGAAATTGTACATACCGGATTTTGTTATCTTTTTCGGCCCAGAAACCTTTCGTCCGAGAAGGGCAGACTTTTCGTCGATCTCAACATAGTTGGTGTATGAAAAATAGTATTCGCCTTTTTTCATAAAATCGATCTGCTTTTCGAGCTTTTCGGGTTCCCACAGATCGTCGCTGTCAAGAAAAGCGATCCATTTTCCGCCCGCTTCTTTTAAAGCTCTGTTTCTCGAAACCGCCGCACCGCTGTTTTTTTCGTTTTTGATATATTTAACTCGGGCATCGCAAAGATATGGCGCAACAACCTCGTCTGTTTCATCGGTGGAACAGTCGTCCACGATTATAAGCTCGAAGTTTTGGTATGTCTGCGCAAAAACCGAATCAATCGTTTCTTTTATAAAACGCGCCGTGTTGTAGGATGGCATTATGATCGATACAAGCTCATTCATCTTTGTCACCGTTCTTTTCGATTATTCTGCAAGGCACACCTACTGCGGTGGCACCTGCGGGGATGTCTTTGTTGACCAGTGTGCAGGCACCGACGATGGCGTTTTCGCCGATGGTAACACCTGTTTTTCCCGATATTACGCTGGCTCTCATTCCGATGTATGCGCCTTTTTTGACAGTGATGGGGGTGTGTTGTTGGTTTTTTCCGTGGCAGGCAAAGAAAACGCCGTATGATATAATCGCGTCGTCCTCAACCGTAAACATTTTCGGTTCAAGATCGTCGAGATAACAACGCATGCCGATGAATACGTTTTTGCCTATGTTGTATCCGCATCTGCGGTAGAAAAAGATCCTCCACCCGTTAAGTACCATGTGGGGAATAATCTTTGCGCTCATCCATTTTCTGAAAAAAGCGCGGATTTTTTGAAATATGTTTTTCTTCACAGGTAAAACCTCTTGTAGTTAAAGTTTCAAAAGTTCTTTTGCCTCTGCATGCTTTTCGTTATATTCGCTTTCGGTGATCTTTCCGTGAAGCATCAGCCAGTCGCCGAAATCAAGATCTGAAACCGTTCCCTCGCGTACGGTATCGCTTCTTTTGACAACTTTGAAAACGGTTTTGAAAAGTATTTTAATATCTCCGACAAGAGTTATGCCGTCGTCGATATATTTAAGGTCGTATTCAAATTTCTGTTCCCAGGTAATGTTGTTTCTTCCGTTTATCTGGGCAAGTCCCGTAAGTCCGGGACGGACGTCGTGTCTTCGTCTTTGTTCGGGCGACATAAAGGTCATGTCGCGCACAAGCTGGGGGCGGGGACCGACGAGCGAAAGATCGCCGATGATGATGTTTATAAGAGAGGGGAGCTCGTCAAGCGAAGTGGAACGCAAAAACTTGCCGTATGAGCCAAGTCTTTTTTCATCGGGTAAAAGGTTTCCGTTTTCGTCCTTTTCGTTTGACATAGTGCGGAATTTTATGAGACGGAAGATTTTTTCATTTCCGTTTTTGTCTTTTTTTCCGGGACGAAGCTGGAAGAAGAAAGGATTTCCTTTCATTGCGATGATGCCGATTATGCAAAGCAGCAAAATGATCGGCGACAGTATCGCAAAGCACACTATCGAAGCCAAAAGATCGAAGATTCTTTTGAAAAATTTTGAGTACATATGTAACCTCGCAAGTTTATTTGAAACAGCTTCTTACGATTTCGATGATCGCATCCTGCTGATCTTGTGTCATTTTGATATCGCTGGGCAAGCAAAGGCCTCGATTGAAAATGTCGGCACCGACATCCTTGTCACCGAGCGAAACAAACTCGCAGTGCGAAAAAATCGGCTGCATATGCATCGGTTTCCATATGGGACGGCCTTCCGCATTGTGTTCTGCCAGAGCGGAAAGAATTTCGTCGGGGCAGGTTTTTCCTTTTTTGCTGACAAATTCGCAGTTTTTGTCGCTTCTTGTCTGACGACACATTGCTTCTTCGTTTATGAGAAGACACGAAAGCCAGAAGTTGGGAACTGCTTTTTGGGGGTCAAAGGGATTCATCGAAACGGGAAGATCCGAAAAGCCCTTTGCATATCTTTCGAATATGGCTTTTTTCAGAGCAATGTGTTCTTCAAGGTGAGGGATCTGACCTCTGACAACACCTGCAATGACATTGCTCATGCGATAGTTGTAACCAAGCTCTTCGTGCTGATACCACGGAGCGCTCTCGCGGCTCTGAGTGGACCATTTTCTCACTTTTGCGGCGGCTTGTTCGTCATCTGTCAAAAGCATGCCACCCGATGAGCCTGTTATGATCTTGTTTCCGTTGAAGGAAATGATGTTGTATTTTCCAAAGCTGCCCGTTTGTTTTCCGTTGTAGGTGGCACCCAGCGATTCTGCCGCGTCTTCAATAACACAGGCTCCGTGCTTTTGTGCGATCTCGCAGATTTCCGAAAGCTTTGCGGGGGTACCGTAAAGATTTGCCACAACAACAGTTTTTACGTTGGGATAAATCGAGAAAGCTTTTTCAAGACATTTGGGATCCATGTTCCACGATTCGTATTCTGTATCTATAAAAACGGGTTCTGCTTTTTCATAAACAACGGGATTGACTGTGGCGGCAAAGGTCATATCGGAACAGAACACCTTGTCTTTGGGAGCAACACCCGCAAGCTTTACTGCCATGTGCAGTGCGCTTGTGCCGCACGACAGAGCAACGGCGTATTTACATCCCACCTTTTCGCTCATCTGTTTTTCTATTTCGTTTATGTTTTCGCCGATGGTAGACATCCAGTTGGTATCGTAAGCTTCTTTTACGTATTTCAACTCTTCGCCGTGCATTGTGGGAGTTGAAAGCCATACTTTGTTTTCAAATTTTTTCATTGTAAACCTCTGTGTATGTAAATTCGACATTGATGCATATTAATTCAAATAATTATATCATATAAATAATAACATGTCAATAAGAATCAGACTTTTTCGGCGATTTGCAGTATAATTTTGTGTGTTTTCTGTCAAACACCACAAACGCAAAAAGCAATCTTTGTTTTTTGGGGGATTTTACTTGAAAATCGGCGCTCAAAACAGCGAAAAATAAAACCTCAGACAGCGAAAATGCACTGTCTGAGGTTTCTTAAATGGTCGGAGTGAGAGGATTCGAACCTCCGGCCTCTTGGTCCCGAACCAAGCACTCTACCAAGCTGAGCCACACCCCGTAATATTTGCAACGAGGGTATTGTATCACAAAAGGGGCGGTTTGTCAAGCTTTTTAAAACAAAAAGTGGTGAATGTTGGGCTAAATAATTATGTTTTACTGTTTATTTGTGGTCGTTAAGGTATTTTTCCGCGGCAAGATAAACACCTGCGCTCCAGCCCATCATTGCGGGCATTTTGTATTCGTCGCACACGTTACTGCTGCCTTCGACAACGTTGTATTTTTCCCAAAGATTGCCTGTTTCTTCAAACACTTTGTCGGCAACGGCAATGTATTTTTCGGCGATCCTGCGCGCATCGTCCGCAAAACCGTATCTGTCAAATCCTTTGATGGCGATATATTGCTGGCAGGCCCATCCGTTGGGATATCCCCACTGGAACGAACCTTCAACTCCGTTTTTCTCGTTTGAAAGAATGCCGTATTTTTCTTCAAGACGGGGAAGATTTTTCATGATCGCCTTTGCATTTTTTTCGTCCGCAACACCTGTAAAAAGCGGATAAAGGGATGCGGATGCAAAGTCGGAACTGTGCTTTTTCGTCACAAAATTGTAATCGACAAGAAGCCCGTCTCCAATATCAAGAAGCTCGAGCATAAGCGCTTTTCTCTTCGCCGCACGATCGCTCCAAAGCTCTTTCTGACCATTGGAAAGTATTTCCGAAAAACGGGACATGTTTTGCTCAAAACCGTACATAAGAGAATTGAGGTCGACCTGAATATAGTTATATCCTTCGAGCCCAAATCTTGTGTTTATATCCCATCCCGCTTCGCACATTACAAGATAGTGAAGCCCGATTTTTTCACGATCTCCCTCAAGCTTTTTGCCCATTCTTTCTTCAAGGTCGTATGACAGTTTTATAAGCTCTTCCTTGGGCGAATCGTCCGAGTACTGATTAAGTCCTGTTGTTGTAATACGCTTTGTCATCCAGAAATCGTATTCTTTTTCAAGAATCAAAAAAGCTCCTGCGAGCCAGGCTTTGTCGTTAAAATGCTCGAAAATATCTGCCACCATATACGACAGAAAAGGTGCCTGAGAGCGTGTGAGATTGTATGTTCTGTTGCCGTTGGGCATAAATCCGAAGCGTGAAATGAGATTAAGCATATTGTCAACGTTAAACTTCGCCTGCATTGCGCGTCCTGCAAGGATAAGACCGACGTTTGTAAAGTAAGTGTCCCAGTAGTACATTTCATCAAAATGACCGACGGCGGGAACTATGTAAGGATAGGGAAGTCCCACAAGTGTTTCGCAATCAGTCCTGTTTTCCTTGATGCATTCGTCCCAGTGACTTGCAATAAATTCTTTGACTTTGTTGGACATTGTTCATTCCTCCTTTTTTAAGATTATAGCATACTTTCCGCTTATTTTCAATATTTATCGAAAAAACGAATATTGTTATATAAATATCTATTATTATACAAGAAATTTTCATGTTTTGAGTTTATAATTATCATGTATTATTTCTACATTCAGGAGAAGATCATGGACAAATTACCTTTCAGACAAGTACATCTTGATTTCCATACTTCCGAGCTGATGCCCGATGTCGGAAGCAGATTTTCGGAAGAAAATTTTAAAAAGGCGCTTATCGACGGTCACATTTCGTCGATAACTCTTTTTTCAAAATGTCATCACGGATGGAGCTATCATCCAACAAAAGTAAACGAGATGCACCCAACTCTTAAAACAGATCTGCTCGGCAGACAGCTTGCGGTGTGCGAAGAGCTTGGCGTGCGTACACAGATCTATATTTCCGCAGGTCTCGATGAGCGCAAGGCAGTAAAATATCCTCATTTCAGAAACGTTACGAAAAACCAAAACAACACACTTCTCGGCGCCCATTGGCACGGTCTTTGCCTTAATAACGAGGAATATATCGTCATGCTTCTTTCTGAAGTTGAAGAAGTTATGCAACGTTACAACGGCCATTTTGACGGTGTTTTTGTTGATATCTGTTATCCTGCGCCCTGTGTTTGCCCTTGTTGTATTGAATCAATGCTGAAGCTTGGACTTGATCCCGAAAACGACGACGATGTGAACAAGCACAGAAAGATCGTATATCACAACTATACAGATCGCCTGAACGCTGTTGTTGCAAAATATAATAAGGATATGCCTGTTTTCTACAATCTCGGCAACATTCCGCGTGATGACAGAAGCATTGTTTTTTCCAACAACGCTCACCTCGAGCTCGAATCTTTGCCCACGGGCGGTTGGGGATACGATCATTTCCCGATGTCTGCGGCATATACCCGCGTGCTCGGACGTGAATTTTTGGGTATGACAGGCAAGTTCCACAAGACCTGGGGCGAATTTGGCGGATACAAGCATCCCAACGCTCTTATATACGAAACCGCGCTTTCTCTTGCAAACGGCGCAAAATGCTCGATAGGAGATCAGCTTCATCCGTTCGGAAATTTTGACGAGGCAACCTATAAGCTTATCGGTTGCGCGTATGCCGAGGTTGAAAAACGCGAAAAGTGGTGCTCTGACGTTACGGCTGTTGCCGATATTGCGATCTTTTCCACCTATACCGACGAAACCATGTTTACAAGCACCGATATCGGCGCAAACCGAATGATGCTTGAAGGCAAGTATCTTTACAACGTAATAGATTCGCAGTGCGATATGTCGGATTACAAGCTGATAATTTTTCCCGATATTGCAGTGTTTGATGAAAAACTTTCCGCAAAAGTCAACGAATATCTCGACAACGGCGGTAAGATTTTGCTTTCGGGAACCGGTGGTCTTTGCAAAGACGGCACGTTTTTCCGCGATTTCGGTGTAAAGTACATCGGCCGTTCGCAGATCGATGCAAGTTATCTTGTTCCTTGCTACGATATGCAGCCCAACGGAATTGCGGCTTATCTTATGTATGAGCGCGGACACCTTATCGAGGTGCAGGATGGTGTTGAAGTTGTGGCGAATATGCAGGATTCTTATTTCAATCGCAGCTTCCGCCGTTTTTGTTCGCACAGAAACACTCCAAACGATCCCGAAAGCATTATGCCCGGTGCAGTGATCTCAGGAAACGTAGGATATATCGCATGGAACATCTTTGATGAATACCGCGTTCACGGTGCGTTCCATCACAAGCAGATCGTCTGCGATATGATAGACAAGATGCTCGGTGACAGCAAAACTCTTACAACAGACCTCGGATCAAACGGTGTTGTTACACTGATGGAACAGAAAAACGAAAACAGATATGTCAATCATCTTCTGTATGCCGTCACAAAACTTCGCGGTGCGACCGAAGTGATCGAGGATGCACCCACAACTATTAACACAAAAGTGTCAATAAAACTTGAAAACAAGCCGAAAAGGGTATATCTTGCACCCGAAGAACGCGATATCGATTTTGTATATGAAAACGGAGTTTTGACCTACACAGTCGATAAATTCACTCTTCACGGCATGGTGATAATAGATAAGTAAAAGGAGCAATATCATGGAACTCAAAGGCAAAAAAATATGTTTTCTCGGCGATAGTATAACAGAGGGACACGGAGTAAGCTGTAAGGAAAATATTTATTGCAATATTCTCGCGCAAAAGCACGGCTTTACGGCGCTTAATTACGGAATCGGCGGTACGAGGATCGCACGCCAGCAGAACTGCGACTGCGCAGATTGTGACAAATACTACGCTTCAAGAATAAACGAAATGGATCCGTGTGCCGACGCGATCGTTGTGTTTGGCGGCACCAACGATTACGGTCACGGTGATGCGAAGCTTGGTTGTTTTACCGACAGAACTCCCGATACTTTCTACGGTGCCTGCCACGATCTTTTTGAAAAGCTTATCACCAAATATCCCGGAAAACCCATAATAGTAATGACCCCTCTCCACAGAACCAACGAGTTTTCGCCCGGAATAAATAAAGAGCCGAATGCCGAAGCTCCGACTCTTGTAAAATATGTTGATATAATCCTTGAAGTTGCACGATATTATTCTTTGCCCGTATGCGATCTTTACGCAGAATCGGGTATTCAGCCCAACGTCAGAATAATTATGGAAAAATTCTGTCCCGACGGATTGCATCCCAACGACGAAGGACAGAAGCTTATTGCCAAAAAACTCGAAAACTATCTGCTTAACGCCTGATTCAAAGTTGCTTTTGCATTGATTGCGGAGACATTCCGAATCGTTCTTTGAACACGCGCAAAAAATTTGACAGCGACGAAAAACCGCTGGCAAAGCATATCTCTGTCACAGAAAGGTTGCTCGATGCGAGCAACTTTTTTGCGTAAATAAGGCGAACGTCGTTCAGATATTCTTTGTATTTTTTTCCTGTTATCAGATGGAACTGTTCACTCAGGTAATTTGGTGTTATACCGAGGTTTGATGCCACGTCCGAAAGGGTTGGGTTTTCTCTGAAGTGAATGTTTATGTACGACACGGCGTTGTTTATCATCGTTTTTTTGGTATCGCTGTTTTTCGTTTTTTCAATATCAAAATTGCGCAGAAGGTGAATAAAAAGAAGATCAAGCAGGCATCTTGTTGTTTTGTCCGAAAATTTCGGTGAATTGTTGTATTCGTACAGAAGCATTTCGCAGATGCTGGTTAATTGCGAAAGCTTCTCTTCGCTCAGATGCTTTGTTCTGCCTCCGCCACTGCCCGAAAAGGCGGTTATAAATTCTTCGGATAACAGATCGTCGCTGAACGAAATGTTATATACCTCAAGTTCGTTTATATCCACCTCGTGAAAATCTGTGGGGTTCAGAATGTAAACAGATCCTCGTGATATTTCGTGTTTTGTTCCGTTCAGAAATTGATATCCGTTTCCGTTAATCACAATTTCAATTTCCCAACTGTTGTGCCAGTGCAGATCCCATTTGTATGACAGATCGTGTTTTTTAACAATATTAAAGCCATAGTTGTTGAATTCGCGGCTTTTGTTCCACATTGTTGCGTTTTGCTTGTTTTTCATGTGCCTTTACCATACGTTTTTTATTTCATAATACTACATTTTTTAAGAAAAATCAACTATAATCCGAAAAAACAATAAAAATCCGCATAAAAACAGTAAGAATTATTCTACGCGAGTGATATAATATAAGCGAAGTAATTTATGAAAGGAAATTGTTTTATGAAACTTTTTATTGATACTGCAAACGTTGAAGAAATAAAGCTTGCCAACGAACTCGGAGTTATCTGCGGTGTTACGACAAATCCTTCGCTTATTGCAAAAGAAGGTCGCGATTTCAAGCAGGTTGTAACAGAGATAACAGAGATCGTAGATGGCCCCATCTCGGCAGAAGTCATCAGTCTTGACAGCGAAGGAATGGTAGCTGAAGCAAGAGAACTTGTCAAGATACACAAAAATATCGTAATAAAGATCCCCATGACACTTGAAGGACTTAAAGCGGTCAAGATACTTTCGGCAGAAGGCGTACACACCAATGTAACGCTTATTTTCAGCGCGGCACAGGCGCTTCTTGCCGCTCGCGCAGGTGCAACGTATGTAAGTCCTTTTCTCGGAAGACTTGATGATATCGGAATGCCGGGAATGGAGCTGATTGAAGAAATTGTTCAGATATTCTCGATGCACGATATTAAAACAGAGATTATCGCCGCAAGCATAAGAAATCCTCTTCACGTTATCGATGCGGCGCGCTACGGTGCAAATATTGCCACAATTCCGTATAAAATAATTCTCCAGATGGCGATACATCCTCTTACAGATGCGGGTATAGAAAAATTTATGCACGATTGGGAAAATAGAAAATAAAAAAACAAACTGAATAATAAAAAGCGACTTCTCGGTGAAGTCGCTTTTCGCTTGTATTACATTTTTTTCCTGCAACCGTCTATCTGTATATTTTGTCCGGATATATATCCTGCGGCATCGCTTGCAAGAAAACAGATAAGCTCTGCGTTTTCTCTGTCTGTTCCGGTTCTTCCCGCGAAAGCAAGTTCACTTGCGATACTGTGGTCGATGTCGGCGTTCTCCGAGGGACTTACACTTCCGGGGGATACTGAGTTTACGGTCACACCATTAGGCGTTGTTTCTTTTGCAAGAGCCTTAGACATGGAAATCACAGCGCCTTTTGAAGCAGAATAATTCACCATATTGGCATTGCCGTAAACACCCGCAACAGACGCTATATTGATGACCCTGCCGTATTTCCTTTCAAGCATTCCCGAAAGAACGGCTTTTGTCATATATACAAGACCGAATACGTTTATGTCAAAAAACTTTTTCCATTCTTCCGTTGATATATCGGAGAAAGGCTTCCATATGCGCCAGACGGCCGCATTGTTCACAAGAATATCAACTTTACCAAAAGCGGTCATAACCTTTTCTGTCGATTCGGTTACGGCGTTTTCGTCCGATACGTCGCATACAATTGTCAAAACGTCGTTGGTATATTGCGAAAGCTCTGCCTTGAGATTTTCAAGAGTTTCTGCGTTGATGTCAAAAAGAGCAAGCTTTGCGCCCTTTTGTGCCATAAGTATTGCGGTGGCTCTGCCAATGCCGACAGATGCGCCAGTGATTATTGCAACCTTGTTAGAAAATTCCATATTAAGCACCTCCGATTTGATTATATTATAGCACCTCATATATTGTCCTGCAAGGTACAAAAATACCGAATACAGAAACAATACTATCGTAAAACAAAAGACGGACACAAGGTCCGTCTTTTATAATTAAAGCTTGTTTCTCTGAATCTTACCGCTGACTGTCTTGGGCAGACTTTCTCTGAATTCGACAATTCTCGGATATTTGTAGGGAGCTGTTCTTTCCTTGACGTAGTTCTGGATTTCTTTTTTGAGCTCTTCGGAAGGTGTTGTGCCGTTAACAAGAACAATGCTTGCCTTAACGATCTGTCCTCTGACTTCATCAGGAACAGCCGAAACGCCACATTCAAGAACGTAGGGGAGTTCCATGATAACGCTTTCGATCTCGAAGGGACCGATGCGGTAGCCCGACGATTTGATAACGTCATCGATTCTGCCGACATACCAATAGAAGCCATCTTCATCGCGCCATGCAACGTCGCCCGTGTGGTAATATCCGTCGTGCCATACTTCGGCGGTTTTTTCTTCGTCGCGATAATAACCTGTGAAGAGTCCGCAGGGTGCACCATTCGCAACATTAACAACGATTTCGCCCGATTCACTGGTCTTAACGGGATTTCCGTCGGGATCAACAAGCTGAACGTCGTAGATGGGTGCGGGTTTACCCATAGAACCGATCTTGTGAGGCTTGCCGATCATGTTACCGATAATCATGGTGCTTTCGGTCTGACCGAAGCCTTCAAGGATCTGAAGTCCCGTTGCTTTTTCAAACTGGCGGTATACTTCGGGATTAAGTGCTTCGCCCGCAGTTGTCATATGTCTTACAGACGAGAAATCATACTGCGAAATGTCCTGCTTAATCATCATGCGCAACATTGTGGGAGGTGCGCAGAAGGTGGTGATATGATATTTTGCAAACATGGGAAGAATGTCTGCCGCATCAAATCTGTCGAAGTCGTATACGAAAATTGCGGCTTCACACAACCACTGACCGTAGATCTTGCCCCACATTGCTTTTGCCCATCCCGTATCGGAAATGGTAAAGTGGAGTCCTTCGGGGTCGACGTAGTGCCAGTATTTTGCGGTGTGGAAGTGACCGAGAGGATATTTGTAGTTGTGTGCGGCAATCTTGGGATAACCGGATGTGCCCGATGTGAAGTACATGAGCATAAGGTCGTCGCCGCAAGGCGAATCCTCTGTGCGGTCGAAGTGGGTGCTGAAGCGTTTGTACTCTTCGTCAAAGTTTCTCCAGCCTTCGCGATCTTCACCTACAATAAGCTTGTTTATAAGCTCGGGGCAGTTCTTTGCGGCAATGTCGATCTGCTGTGCGGTTGCACCGTCGGAAGTACAGATAACGGTGTTTACGCCTGCAGACTTGAATCTGTATTCAAAATCATGCTCCTGAAGCTGGTTTACTGCGGGGATGGCGATTGCGCCAAGCTTGTTGAGACCGATCATCGCAAACCAGAACTGATAGTGACGCTTGAGAACAAGCATTACTCTGTCACCCTTCTTTATGCCGAGGGAAGCAAAATAGTTTGCACACTGGTTGGATGCTTTCTTGACATCAGAGAAGGTTATGCGGCGTTCTGTCTTGTCGCGAGATACGTGCATAAGAGCAAGTTTGTCAGGCTCGCGATCTGCAAGCTTGTCAACAAGGTCAAAGGCAAAGTTGAATTTGTCTGTGTTCTTGAATTTGATCGAAATGGGAGTGCCGTCATCGTCTTCTTCGATGTCGATGAACTGATTGTATATTCTGTCTTTTTCAACAGTGTGGAGCTTGCCAATGATTTTTTTGGAAATTATATCGGACGACTGGGCATCTTCAATATCGTCCTCGTCAGCTTTTAGAACGATGGCATAGAATTTACAGTCTTTGCCGTTTACAGCGATCATACCGTGGGGGGTATCACTGTCGTAATAGATGCTGTCGCCGGGGCCGAGTACTTCTTTGTGCTCGCCGACCTGAACCATAAGGTTACCCTCGATTACGATATCACATTCCTGACCTGCATGGGTTGTAAGTTCAATGTCGCTGTTCTGAGCTTTTTCGTCATAATTGCTGATAACATAAAGCGGCTCGGCAATTCTGTTTTTGAAAGCATAGGCAAGGTTGTAGTAGGTCATGCCGTGGGCGTTGGCGATCTGTTGGCCTGAACCTGCACGAGTAACTGTGTAAGATTTAAGATTGGGGCTGTAACCCTCGATGATATCGGTTACGTTGACCTTGAGAGCTTGGGCACAGCGGTAGATAAAAGCAAAGTTAAGATCGCTTTTTCCGCTTTCACAGGCAAGATATTCGTCTACGCTTACACCTGTGTTTTTTGCCATTGATTGGGGGGAGATACCCTCAATCTCGCGGAGCTCGCGAATACGCCCCGCCATTTCTTTGATCTTCAGATCAAGTTCCTTGAAGTTTTCCATAAGTCTTTTTCCTCCGTTGCGGGACAAAAAAATCGTCCCAAAGTTTTGAAAAATACTTTGAGACGAGCGTAATCATTTCACCCGCGGTACCACTCAAATTGCGATATAATCGCCACTCTCAGGATCAAACAATCCCTATACATTAACGCAGAAATCACGGGGAGGGTCTACTGGCAAAAGCTTTCTTCCTCCCGGCTCAGAAGCTACAAACGCAAAATCCTTCCCGTGGCTTGCACCGACCGCCACCTCTCTGCAGGGAATAAATTGTGCGAACTCTTCGTCGTCGCCTTTATATTGGTGTGTAATAACATTACTGAATAATTATAACATCGTGCGTCGTTGTTGTCAAGAGTTTTTTTATATATTGGTAAAAAATCTTGTTTTTTGATGTTTGTCTTATTGACAGAAAGAAATGTTTGTTGTATACTTAATGTGTAAATCCTGTAAGGAGGGATAATATGTTTTGCACAAAATGTGGAACTAAAATAAATGACGGTGAAAAATTCTGCACCGGCTGTGGTACAAAAGTAGAGGATATCGAAAAAGATGCCGTGGTAGAAGAAACACCCGTAGTAGAAGAAACACCCGTAGTAGAAGAAACACCCGTAGTAGAAGAAACACCCGTGGTAGAAGAAACACCTGTGGTTGAAGAAGCTCCCGTGGTTGAAGAAGCACCTGTGGTAGAAGAAACGCCCGTGGTCGAAGAAACACCTGTGGTAGAAGAAGCTCCCGTGGTAGAAGAAGCTCCCGTGGTAGAAGAAGCTCCCGTGGT
>JAFYUZ010000053.1 GCA_017549365.1 Clostridia bacterium | reverse complement strand
TTGGTCTGAGTGGCGGGACTTGAACCCACGGCCTCTACCACCCCAAGGTAGCGCTCTACCACCTGAGCCACACCCAGATCTATTCAACGAATGATATTATATCATCTTGAAAGCGATATGTCAAGTCTTTTTTTGCTTTTTGTCAAAAAAATGTTTTCTGCCCAAAAAATCGAAGTTTTACAGGGGAAAACTGTACAATTTCCCCTGTAAAACACAAGATTTTATTATTTTTCTTCCGAAAGTCTGCGTCCCATGATCGCACCCATTACAGACGCCATCATAAGTCCGCGGGTCCATCCGCTCGAATCTCCCAGGCAATGCAGTCCTTCAATGCTGGTATTGAAATCCGCATCCATGCGCACGCGGTTGCTGTAAAACTTGAGTTCGGGAGAATAAAGCAAGGTTTCGGTGGATGCAAAACCGGGAACGACCTCATCAACCGCCTGAATGAAATTGATAATATTGGTCATAGCGCGGTAAGGCATTGCCGCAGTGATGTCGCCTGCCACGGCATCCACAAGAGTGGGGCGCAGGTTCGACTGGCTGAGCTCCTTGGGCCAGGTGCGCTTGCCGTCAAGAATATCACCAAAGCGCTGGCAAAGAATATGTCCGTTGGCAAGCATATTTGTCAGCTCGCCCACCTTCTGCGCATACGATATAGGCTGATTGAAGGGGGTGCTGAAATTGTGCGAGCAAAGGATGGCAAGGTTTGTGTTGGATGACTTAAGCTCTTTATACGAATGTCCGTTTACAACGGCAAGATCGTTGTCATAATTTTCCTGGCTGACAAAACCGCCGGGGTTCTGACAGAAGGTACGCACCTTGTTTTTGAAAGGACGGGGGTAACCGATGAGCTTTGATTCATAAAGCACCTCGTTCACCTGCTCCATAACCTCATTGCGCACCTCAACGCGCACGCCGATATCAACCGTTCCGGGATCGTGGGCAATGCCGTGCTCGGCACAAAGGTGCTCGAGCCAATCTGCGCCGCGACGTCCTGTGGCAACCACAGTGTGCTTTGCTTCGACATCATATTCCACCTTACCGTCGGTGATATGCGCACCCATGCAAACGTTGTCCTTAAGTATAAGGTTGGTACATTCAAAGCCAAACATGATCTCGACGCCGTTGTTCAGAAGATACTGTTCGATGGCGTAGTAGATATCCTGCGCCTTTTCGGTGCCAAGATGGCGAATGGGACAATCGACAAGCTTAAGACCTGCCTTGATGGCTCTTTTTCTGATCTCTTTTACGGCTTCGGGATTGCTGACTCCCTCAACGTGGGTGTCGGCACCGAATTCAAGATAAATGCTGTCGACATAGTTTATCATGTCCTGGGCTTTCTGCTCTCCGATGAGATTGGGCAGATCGCCGCCGACGTCCGAGCTTAACGAAAGCTTGCCGTCAGAAAAAGCACCTGCGCCCGAAAAGCCCGTGGTAATATGGCAATAGGGTTTGCAGTTTACACAACTTTTTATTTTACTCTTGGGACACGAGCGATTCTCAATTGCTCTTCCCTTTTCCACGATAAGTATTTTTTCCTTGCTTCCGCATCTCAACATTTCGAGAGCGGTGAAAATGCCGGCAGGACCTGCGCCGACGATAAGTACGTCCTTTTTCATATCGAACTTTTCCCTCCGATACAATAATTTTGTCACAAAGACCTTTAATAATATAGCATGTCAAAAGACGTTGTTTGTTAAAGAATTTGAAATTTTTATGCCGATATATGAAAAATTACACTTTTCCTCTTGACAAAAGGCTTTTTTTGTCATATAATCTGTTCCAAGCTGAAAAAAGCGCGACAATCGAATATATCAGGGGTGCTGCTATTTTTGCAGGGTGTCGGACGCGACGCGTGCAGATGGCGGCTGAGATGGGAGTTTTCCCGAACCCTTTTAACCTGTTCGGATAATACCGGCGTAGGAAGATATTTCACAACACGTCTATATTTGTTGAAATCACCGCACCGATGTATTCTGTGCGGTTTTTGTTTTTCCCGGGGACAAACCGCAGTCGCAAAAAACTTTTTTTCGGCAAACATTGAAAGGAAAAACAAAAAATGAACAACAAAAGAAAATCTAATCTGTACGCTCTTGTAGAATGTGCGATCCTCGTAGCATTAAGTTTTGTTTTGAGTCTTATCAAAATGTTCGAAATGCCTTTCGGAGGCTCTGTCACCTTGCTCAGCATGCTGCCCGTTTGCGTTGCGGCACTTCGCAACGGCCCGAAATGGGGCTTGGGTGCTGCCTTTGTTTATTCTGTAACCCAGGCGATGGTGTCTGGTGCCGCAGGCTGGGGACTTTCTGTCGGAGTACTTGTCACCTGTTATATTCTCGACTACATTCTTGCTTTCACTGTTCTCGGTCTTTGCGGATTTTTCTGCAAAAAAAGTGCCCTTGTACAGTCGATAAGCGTTGTGGGCGTATGCATTCTGAGATTTTTGTGCCACTACGCATCGGGCGTTACAATCTGGAAATCCTCTGCCTTTGATGCGGGATACACAAATCCCTATCTTTATTCGCTTCTTTACAACGGAGCGTACATGCTTCCCGAAGCGATATTCACCGCCATCGGCGCTTTTATCATCATCAAAGCTTTCAAATCAAGAAAGATGCTCTGACAAAAGTTCCGAATCGCAAAACGGAGGACATTTTATCCTCACTTGCTGTCTTGTGACAGGATGCGGAAAGCTCACTTCGGTGCAATGGAGAAACAGTGTCTTGCCCGCAATCTCCTTGCCATAGAGATAATCATATTTCAAAGGGCAACCTATGTGCGCCATATGCACCCTTATCTGATGAGTTCTGCCGGTTATGGGGCGGACGAGAGCAACAACGCTTTCGTCTGCCCTTTTTTCTATTATTTCGTATTCGGTAACGGCTTCTTTTCCGTCATCGTCCACCATTCTTTTTATAACGCTGTCGGGGCATCTTGCAATGGGGGCATCCACCCTTCCCCTGTCCTTTTCGGGGCATCGGGACAAAAGAGCAAGATAGCTCTTTTTTATTCTTCCCTCTTTCATATCCTCCGACATAACGGTGGCGGAAAGCTTGTTTTTGGCAACAAGCACAATGCCCGTGGTGTCGCGATCAAGGCGTGTTATGGGACGGAAAACAAAGTTTTCGCCGCGGTAATAATACATTACCGCATTGCCGAGGGTGTTGTCGTAATTATAAGCGCTTGGGTGGATGGGCATATCCTTGGGTTTTGACACGGCAAGGATATCTTCGTCCTCATATATAACGTGAATGGGAAGATCGACGGGCACAACGTTTTCGGACGTTTTTTCCTCGGAGATCACAATAACAAGGCTCTGCCCTACGGCAACCTTTTCGCGCACCGTCACGTTTTTTCCGTCCAGCAATATTCCGCCCTGACGTTTGAGCTCGGGCAAGAGTCGGGAGGAAACGCAAAGCTTTCTTTTCAAAAGCTCGAGAACGCTTTTTCCGTCATCCGACGCATCAATAAGGTGTCTTATTTCTCTTATCATTTTTTACTTTTCAACAAATCCCTTTTCTTCATCAAATTCATAAAGAGCAATGTCGGTTCCCCAGCCGTTTTCATCCCGAAAATCGCGCGAGAAAAGAAAACTGCCGTCCGAAAGAGATGCCATTCCCGTGGTACCATAGGGGAAATCTATGCCGAAAACGCCGCTTTTTTCATCGTACTTTCCTATCTCGGCAAGAAAAAGCTTTTCACCCTTTTTGTCGATACCGCAAAGAGAGCCGTATTCAGAACTTTTTTTCATGTCTATGGCAAACATGGGATAGTTGGGAAAATTATTTTTTTGACCCGGATAAACGGCGGCAAAAATAAGCCCCGTTTTCTCATCATATTCAAGATTCTGCACGCCGAAATTTGTGTTTCCTGTATAAACAAAATACTTGCCGTCGCATTTTGACGGACCACATCTGTGCATATCGGTCTGAACAAGGGGCCGCTCGTACTTTTTCAATTCATCAACGTCATATCTCAACAACACCTGATGGTCGTTGTCGCACCTTGCGGTATCTGAATACACACCGTAGGCAACGTAAAGATGCTTTTTGGAGGAAAGGTCGCCCGCCATCGGTGCAAAGGTCATGCCGTCTATACCACTGCATCCGTATCTGTGACCGCAAGCTTCGTAATCACGCAAAACCTCATCAAGAAACACCGCTGTCATAATGCCGTCTTTTTCGGCATCCATGTCCCGGCGGTCGATCTTTTCGACATCAAAGATCGCAACGTAAAAACCATCCTTGACGTCAATGCGGTTTCCAAGTCTTTTCAGTATTCCCGCACCGATTTTGTCGTGTTTGAATTCCAACGAGCCATACACCCTGCCGTCATCGTAGTTATATGCAATACATCCAAGATGTCCTGCAAGCCCTTTTACACTTCCGATGATATTTCCGTAAAGGTCGGTCTTTATAAGGCATGTGGTAAAAGAGTAATAGATATATTCCCGTTTCTTATCTATGGCAATCCCTTGGATGTGACCTGTATTTATACCGCAAAGCTTCACGTTTGGCTTTTTCATATCATACGCCTTTCTTGTTTTTTCCGAAATATTTTCTCATATAAAGAATGATAAAAAATCCGGCAAGAGGAAACAACGATGCGCCAAGCACGGCACAACGCATACCGAACTGTTCTGCCGTCATGCCAAGGCTTTGCGATATATTTGCCGCAAATCCGCTTGCTCCCACCGTGTCGGCAACAATTCCCACAAGCTGGGGGGCAAAGGACGCACCCGCGTCTCCTCCTGCCGCCATAAGAGCATACACCGCAACTCCTGCTGCGGGGAATTTTTCACCCACAAAAGCGATCGTTCCCGGCCAGAGCATCGAGGTACAAAGTCCCGTGAGCACGCATGCCGCAAGGCTGAAAACAGGCAACATACTGACACTTGCGGCAAGGTAGCAGAAAAAAGCTCCCGCCATACCGAAAAGCATCACTTTAAGGATGTTTCTGCCGTATTTTGCATAAAGACTGCGGCCAATGCCAAGAAAAACAGCAAACAAAGCCATGCCGAATATATCTCCCCAGACCTTGGGCACGCCTGCCGCCATTTCCATAAAGCTCGATACCCACTGGGTCATGGTACACTCTGACGCGCCGCCGAGAAAAATGCATATCATGCACAAAACAACGCCCTTTGAAAAAAGCTTGGTTTCGGTCTTTTTTTCGACCTTTTCGCCGTCCATATCGGGAAGATCGGCAACAAGAAACATAACCGCCGCAACAAGGGGCAAGACCGCCCAGAAAAGGGCAAGATACATCCAGTTGTGCGCTCCGAAAAATTTAAGATAAACAGAATTGACAATAACCGCACCAACAACGCCCCAGGCGTAGATCGAATGGAGCTTGCTCATATCGCGCTCGGGATTTTTTGACGGCATTGCCGCCACCATCGGGCTCATCAGCACCTCGCCAAGTCCCGCCGAAACCGAATAAATAACGATTCCGACGCAAAGCCAAAGATATGCGTGCGATGGAAACAGATGCGGCATTACTGCATAACACAAAAGTCCTGCCGCAGTTATAAACGGCATGGCACGCACGGTGGCGTGAATGTTGAATTTTTTTGAAAAAAACGAAAAGACAAGGTCAACCAACAACTGGGTGAAGGCACATAGCACCGAAAGAAATCCGAGAAGAGTATAGGAAAGCCCATACATTTCGCGGAAGGTGAGAAAAAGCATCGGTGTCAGCGCCACTATTGCCGCCATGACTACGTTTGTGCCGTAACAGGCGTATCTTGCGAGATTGTAATTTTTGTTGTTCATTTTTGTGTTCCTTATAAAGTACGTGTGAATATGCCTACTTCGGAGTATTATAGCACGCTTTTTGACATTTTGCAACAACACCGTTTTTTGTTTCGGGGCAAATCATCATGTTTTTTGCGATTTCAAAAAAATCTTCTTTACATAATTTGTGTTTTGTGATATAATTGCAACGTACACGGACAAAAAGTCCGAATACGGTTCAAAACTTACCTAAAAGGAGAAAAAGTATGAAAAAAAGACTTCTCGCAATAGTTCTTTCGATCATGCTCGTGGTCTGCGCCATACCCTTCACCTTCGCACAGGTTTCGGCGGCAGCCCCCGCGGTTGAGATCATCGACGGCCAGAGAACAGTTTTCCTCTCGGGCTTTGGAAGAATGAACTATCAGAACGAAACAAAAACAGCATTCCGTACCTTTGAAGAAGCGCTTTCGGCTCTCGGCACAGAGGGTGGAAGAATCTGCTTCTCGGGTACTCTCAATCTTGCCGAATGGCAGGACACTCCCGGTCGCGGCCCCCTCACCTTTGAGGGTGTAGGCAACAAGGTTTCGGGAAGCAAGCTTGATTTCGGCGCAAAAACCGAAGTCCATTTTCTCGGTGACACATACGTTTCAAACCTTATGCTCGTAACCCAGAAAGACGTTCCGATCGTCACAAACGGTCACGTTTTTGCTTCTGTCGGCAATATTGAATGTAACTACACCGAAAAGTTCGTTGACGGTGGACACAACACCATCACATACAACGCTCCCTTTGTTTTTGCCGTAGGTAATTACAGCGGTGAAAACGCGGGCGAAGTTACCCTTTCGGCAGGACATTACGCATTGGTTGCCGCAGGTTCTTTGGGCCCGAGCAACGTCAGCGGCACAACAAACTTTAACATTGCAGGCGGCGAACACTCCGAAGTATATTCCGGAAACTATTTTTCCACCGGCACTTTCTCGGGCACTTCAAACCTCACCGTTTCGGGCGGAAATGTAGCAAAGCTTGTGGCAGGCTCTGAAAGCGGCACAACAAACGCAAACCTCAACGTCACAGTTTCGGGCGGCGAGATCACAAGGTTCTTCATCGGTTCCGAAAACGGTTCAGCTGTCGGCGGCAACGTTTTTATTGCGCTTTATGACGGAGTTGTAAAGGAATTCGTAAACGCCAAAAACAACATTGCAGGCAAAGTTATCATTGTTGACGGCACAAAGAACAAGAACATCATCGAAGGCTCGTATGATTATCTTATCACAGCCGACGGCGTAAAAATTGAACCTTTTTACACCGGACTTACCCTTTCGGGATTTTCGGTTTATGATGAAAACGGATTTATTCCTACCAAAGTATTTGCCAACGGCACAGAGATTGCAGGTGTAAACGGTGTTTATTCTCTTCCCGAAGGAAAAGTTTCCGTATCCTGCGAATCGGCAGGCGCTGTCAGCCCCAACAAAGAAGCTTCTTACGTTGCGGGATACGAGGACGGCACCTTCAAGCCTCAGAACAACATCACAAGAGCAGAAGCCGTGACGATGCTGGCAAGAATCATAAACCCCGACATCTCGGCTCTTTCCTCTATCGTTCATTGTGATTATGCAGACGTTGCCGCAACAGACTGGTATATGCCCGTTATCGGATACTTCCAGAGTCTCGGCTATCTCGAAAAGCTTGCGGGCACAGGCAACACCATTTCGCCCAAGCAGAATATAACCCGCGGCGAATTTGCAGAGCTTTCAAGACACATCATCACCGCGCTTTACAACGGCAAGGAATTCGGCATCAAGCTCTTCCCCGACGTTCCCGATACAAATCCCTACTATGACTCGATCGGTCAGCTCGGATATCTCGGCGTTATCGGCGGATACGAGGACGGAACCTTCAAGCCCGATGCAAACATAACCCGCGCAGAGGCAGTTACCATGGTCAACCGTTTCCTCGGCAGAGTTCCCACAGGAAACGCCGGTGCAACAGTATTTTTTGACATCGATTCTCACTGGGCAAAATCCCAGATCATCGCTGCCTGCAACCCTGCACAAAGCGCAGGCAACACAATATGGACACTTGCAAACGATATCACTGTCGGTTCTTTCGAGCTTCTTTCGGGAGATGTAACAGTTGGCGATCAGATCAGAAACCTCTATAACAAAATCCCCGAGATCTCCGAAAAGGATGCCATTGCAGGTATCGACGCCATCTCCAAGTGGCAGATCAACAACATCATCAATTCCGAAAGCAAATATCCCGAAACGGGCAAAAAATTCTACATTTCGCCCAACGGCAACGATGCAAACGACGGTCTTTCTCCCGAAACCGCATGGAAAACCATGGAACCCATGAGCGGCATCAAGGGAATGAAGCTTATCAAGCCCGGTGACACCGTTCTTTTTGAGCGCGGCGGAGAATGGAGAGGCGTTCTTTCGTGTATTGCAGGCGTAACCTATTCGGCATACGGCGAAGGTCCAAAGCCTGTATTCAACGCTTCCAAAAAGAACTACGCAGACCCCGCTCTTTGGACTCCCACCGAATATCCAAACATCTATAAGCTTTCTGACAAGCTTGTCAACTGCGGACTTGCAGTTTTCGACTTCACAGGTGAGCTCGGCAACTACAACGAGCTGGTCGGCACCCTCAGACTCAAGGGACTTAACGGCGTGGAAGGTTATTCAGACCTTAAGGACGACCTTGAATTCTACAACGACCTTTCGACAAACGATTTCTATCTTTACAGCGCCGAAGGCAACCCCGGCGAACGCTTTGATTCTATCGAGATTGCCCACGGCACAAACTCCACCAGCATTCCTCAGCCGGGAAACGTCACCCTTGACAATCTCAACTTCCGTTTCTGCGGTCAGCATGGTGTCGGCGTTGGCGGACACAAGAATATCACCGTCAGAAATTGTATATTTGATTATCTCGGCGGTTCGGTTCTGCGTGGCTTCCACGGTGTAAACACCACACGTTACGGCAATGCGCTTCAGGTATACGGCAGCTGTGACGGCTGGTATCTCTATGACAACTGGATCTATCAGATCTATGATACGGGTGTGACCCATCAGTACAACACTACCTACGATCCCGGAAACGCAACGATGGACCACGTTGACTATATCGGAAACGTTATCGAATACTGCCACTGGTCGATCGAATATTACAACCCCGATTACGGAAACACATACCACACCTTCCACAACACCCACATTGCGGATAACATCTGCCGTATGAACGGTTATGGTTGGGGCACACGAATAAGAGGTGCGGTTGCTCTCTTCCAGAGCGCGGGTATTACCGAGAACACAGAAAATTTCGTAACCGAAAACAACATTTTTGACAGAGGAAAGTCGATACTCTTCAACTGCAACTCGGTGGGCGACCGCGAGCTTCAGCTTCGCAACAACATCTACGTTCAGAATCTCGGCGGAAAGTTTGCAACCTTCTTCGGTGCAACCTTCAACGCAGACGAAAACACCAAAACAAAGTTGAAAAACCACGCTGATGACACCACATCCCACGTTCTTTTCAACAACGACACCACAATCACAAATTATCCCGGATAAGCCCTTTCCGCAATCAAAACAACCAAAACGGGAACAATCTTTTTGATATCCGCACAAATGAGTTCGGCATACTGCCGAACTCATTTCTTTTGGCTAAAAAAATCTTTCGTTATTATTGACAACAAAAGCTTTGTGTTCTATAATATCCATATACATTTTCTTTTTCCAAAGGAGAAAAAGCATGGCAGACATAAAAATCACAAAACCGAATTTTCCAACGCTTTTCGGGGGCTTGGGTTTTCATAACAGCGAGGCTCTTTTTTACGGAATCATGGAAAAGGAACACTTTGATCAAAAAATAGCAAAATGCTATCGCGAGATCCAGCCCGGAATAATGCGCACCTTTGCAGGATATTCCGATTGGTCAAAAGATTCGATGGATACCTTTGCCGCATACTATGAAAAAATGCAAAAAGTAACCGACACGCCGATGTATCTCACCGGAGCCATGGGAAAACAGCATTTTTCCGACGAAGAACGACAGGTCTATGCCGAAAAAATCGCCGAAAAGCTCGACTATCTTATAAACGAAAAAGACGTAAAGCAGATAAGATATTATTGCTATTCAAACGAGCTGTCTTGTGCAAACCACGGCGTTCTTAAAACAAACCTTCCCCTTTTCCACAAATATCACGAATATCTTTTCAGAGCTTTTCAGAACAGAGAACTCAACATCGGGCTTCTTGCCCCCGATGCCACCACCGTGGAATGGTGGGAAAAAACAATAGATTATACCACCAAGGAAATGGCCACGATAACCGAGGACATTTCGCTGCATCTTTACGTAACAAGCCACACCATATACGACCTTGACTTTTACGAATGGTTCACCGCCAAATGCCGCGAATACGTTATGAAGTGCATCCGTTGCAACGGTGCCGCGGGAAAAAGACTTTTGCTCACCGAATTCGGTTTTAAAACCGACGACGGACTTAACAATCCCGAAACCTCGTCCTATTGCTTTTTGCCGGGAGTTATCAAGGACGTGACCAACTTCAACTACAACGGTCAGGGAGCATACGCAGGTCTTGCCTATGCCGAAGGTGCCCTTGCGGCGATCAACGCCGGCGTTCTCAGCCTTGTTTACTGGACCTTTTCCGATTATCCCGACCCGTACGTCTGCCATTATGCCGAAAACGACGAATATGCCGCCGAATGGGGCAAATGCGAAAGATATATTTCGGGAACTCAGGACACAAAATACAACAAATGCGGTCTTATCAAATGGGAGGACGACGGCGACTATTCGGTGCGTGATATGTACTGGTGCATCGGTCTTCTCACAAGATACATGAAAAGAAACTCGAAGGTTCTTGATATTCAAAACGACGACAAACTTTTGAGAATGGCGGCCCTCTTGCACAAGGACGGAAGCGTTTCTGTTGCGATTGTCAATCGTGCCAAGGAAAAAAAGCAGATAAACCTTTCTCTCAACTTCAAGCACGCCGAAGATCTGCCCGCTTTCAGAGTTTATGAATACGACAGCCGCAACGTGCCCTCCAACGAATTCGGCGATCTGCAGGATCACACCTGCACGGTGGCTCTTAACGAAGATCTTAACCTTTCGTACGAGCTTTTGCCCGAATCGCTGACGATTTTCACCACCGACTACGTCGAACGCCCCGAGACGTTTGCAAAGAACGTAAAGCTTTCGTCCGACAAACACACTCTTTCGTGGTCGCCCGTAACAGACAAGCTCCATTGCTATTACAGAGTTTACCGCGGAACAACGGCAGATTTTGTGCCGTCAAAAGAAAACCAGATCGCATCCACCGTTGCAACAGATCTGAAGCTTGATGCAAGATATCTTAAAGAATCTGCCATAAGAAACGTCAAAGGTAATTATTACAAGGTCGTTTCGGTGAACAAAAGAAGATAACAAAAAAGATCCGCCAATTTTTGGCGGATCTCGCAGTCTGTTGCAAAAGATCAAAACCACAAAAATTAAAAATAAAATTCGTGTTTTTTGGCGACTTTGTTGCCGAAAAACACACCTCTATGAGGCGTTTTCGGTGAGAAAATGCCTCATGCGGGGG
>JAFYUZ010000052.1 GCA_017549365.1 Clostridia bacterium | reverse complement strand
CCCGAAGCCATAAAAATGTGTCCACTTGTCAACGAACTGAAAAAAAGAGACGGAATAAAGACTGTTGTCTGCGTTACGGGTCAGCACCGTCAGATGCTCGATCAGGTGCTTGATGCTTTTGCGGTAACCCCCGATTACGATCTTTCCATCATGAAGGACAAGCAGACTCTTTTTGACGTGACGGTTAATATTCTCGAAAGAATAAAGCCCGTGCTCGAGGAGGAAAAACCCGACGTCGTGCTTGTGCACGGCGACACCTCCACCACCTTTGTCACCGCCCTTGCCTGCTTCTATCTTTCGATACCCGTCGGCCATGTTGAGGCGGGATTGCGCACCTACAACATCTGGTCGCCCTACCCCGAAGAATTCAACCGCCAGGCGGTGGGAATTGTTGCCAAGTACAACTTTTCACCCACGGAAATGTCGCGTGACAACCTTATCCGCGAGGGCAAGGACGAAAAGAGCATTTATATCACAGGCAACACAGCCATCGATGCTCTTAAAACGACCGTCAGGGCAGACTACACCCACCCCGAGCTTGAATGGGCAAAGGACAGTCGCCTTATTATGATAACCGCCCACCGCAGAGAAAACCTGGGCGAGCCGATGCACAGAATGTTCCGTGCCATCCGCCGTATTATCGACGAAAACCCCGACGTAAAGGCTATATATCCCATCCACATGAATCCCGTTGTCCGCCAGGCGGCAAACGAGGAGCTTGCGGGTTGCGACAGAATACGCATAATCGAGCCTTTGGAAGTTCTTGATTTTCACAATTTCCTCGCCCATTGCTATATGATAATCACCGATTCGGGCGGAATCCAGGAGGAGGCTCCTTCTCTCGGAAAGCCCGTGCTCGTAATGCGCGACACCACCGAGCGCCCCGAGGGCATTGCCGCGGGAACCTTGAAGCTTGTGGGCACAGACGAGCAGTTTATTTACGAAAACTTCCGCGAGCTTCTTGTCAACCGCGAAGCGTATGACAAGATGAGCCGTGCCTCGAACCCTTATGGTGACGGTCACGCCTGCGAAAGAATTGCCGATATTCTCGAATTCGGCAAAACAGACATCTGAGCAAATTACAGAAAGGATTACATAAAATGATTCAGAAACCGAAAGGCACCCTTGATATTCTGCCCGAAGAAACTCCCCTTTGGCAGATGATCGAGGAGAATGTCCGCGATATTACATCAAACTACGGCTTTGCCGAAATAAAATTCCCCACCTTTGAGGATTCGGCACTCTTCAAAAGAGGCGTCGGCGGAACCACAGACATCGTTCAAAAAGAAATGTTCACCCTGGGCGACCGCGACGGAAACGAGCTTTGTCTTCGTCCCGAGGGTACAGCCTGCGTTGTAAGAAGCGTTATTGAAAACGGTCTTTTCAACGAGCCCATGCCCCTGAAGCTTTATTATTTTACAAACTTTTTCCGCTATGAAAAGCCCCAGGCAGGCAGAAGCCGCGAATTTTATCAGTTCGGCGTTGAGATGTTTGGTACCTCCAAGGCATCTGCCGATGCAACTGTAATTTCGATTGCCGACACACTTTTCAAGAGACTCGGCGTGAATGCCCGCCTCAACATCAACTCGATCGGCTGTCCCAACTGCCGTCCCAACTATCACAAGGCGCTGGTCGATTATTTCTCGGCACACGAAGAAGAACTTTGCGATACCTGCCGCGAAAGACTCAAGACCAACCCCTTGCGCATCCTTGATTGCAAGAGCCCCATCTGCGGAGCACTTTGCGACAATGCGCCCAAGACGGTCGAGCATCTTTGCCCCGAATGTGAGGAACACTTTGACCAGCTTAAATCCTCGCTTGCGGCGATGAATATCGATTTTTCCATAAATCCGCGCATCGTCCGCGGACTTGATTATTACACAAGAACAGTTTTCGAGTTTATCTCGGACGATATCGGCGCCCAGTCGACTGTTTGTGGCGGCGGAAGATACGACGGACTTGTGAAAGAGCTTGACGGCCCCGATCTTTGCGGCATTGGCTTTGGCCTTGGTATCACCCGTCTTGTTCTTGCCCTTAAAAAGAACGCCGAAACAAAGGGCACGGCTCTCCCCGAAAACAAAAAACCGCTTATCTACATTGCCCCCATGGGCAACGATGCGGCAACAAAGGCTGTGGGTATTGTCCACAAGCTTCGCCTTGCAGGGGTTGCGGCAGAATGTGATATCACAGGCAGATCCCTTAAGGCTCAGATGAAATATGCCGACAAGATCGGTGCAAAATACGCCGCAGTCATCGGCGACAACGAGCTTGAACAGGGCGTGTGCGAACTGAAAAATCTTCGCGACGGCGAAAAGAGAAGTATTGCCATCGACGAGCTTTGCGAAATTAAAGACTGAAAAAGAGAGGTATACATAAAATGGCAGAATTTTTGGGTAACATGAAACGTACCGACTACTGCGGTACTCTTACAGAAAAAGACATCGGCAGAGAAGTCTGCGTTATGGGTTGGGTCCAGAAGCAGAGAGACCTCGGAAGCCTCATATTTATCGACCTGCGCGACAGAACGGGTATCGTTCAGCTTGCTTTTGACGACACAACTGCAAAGGATATCCACGAAAAAGCTTTTGCCGCAAGAAGCGAGTATGTTCTTGGTGCCGTGGGTACCGTTCGCGAGCGTTCGAGCAAAAATGCCAACATCGCAACAGGTGCGATCGAAATTTTCGTCACCGAACTCAAGGTGCTTGCCGAGTCCCAGACTCCTCCCTTTGAGATCGTTGAAAATTCCAACTGCAACGAAGAGCTTCGCCTCAAGCACCGCTATCTCGACCTTCGTCGCCCCGACCTTGCAAAGAACATTCTTATCCGTCACAAGGTGGCAAAGGTAACCCGTGACTATTTTGACGAAAACGGATTTATCGAGATCGAAACCCCTATGCTTATAAGATCCACACCCGAAGGTGCGCGTGACTATCTCGTGCCCTCCCGCGTGCACCCCGGATCTTTCTATGCTCTTCCCCAGTCGCCTCAGCTTTACAAGCAGCTTTCCATGGTGGCAGGTTTTGACCGCTATATGCAGATCGCCCGTTGCTTCCGCGACGAGGACCTGAGAGCTGACCGTCAGCCCGAATTTACCCAGATCGACCTTGAAATGTCGTTTGTAGAGATGGAAGACGTTCTTGCCATCGGCGAAGGTTATATGAAGCGCATCTTCAAGGAGATCCTTGATGTGGATATCGCTCTTCCTCTTCCCAGACTCACATACAAAGAAGCTATGGAACGCTTTGGCTCGGACAAGCCCGACATCCGTTACGGCATGGAGATCATTGACCTTTCGGATATCGTAAAGGATAGCGGATTCGGCGTTTTCTCGGGCGCAGTTTCGGGCGGAGGCTCGGTTCGTGCCATCAAGGCTGAAAACGCAGTGAACGTTCTCACAAGAAAAGAAGTGGATAAGCTCACCGAATATGCCAAGGGCATCGGTGCCAAGGGCCTTGCATGGGCTCGTCTTACTCCCGACGGTGTGGCTTCCTCCTTTGCAAAGTTTATGACAGAGGACGAAATGAACGCCATCATCGAAAGATGCGGAGCTGTGACAGGCGACGTTATCCTTGTTATTGCAGATACCAACACAAACAAGGTTCTTTCCCAGCTCGGCTCGCTCAGAACCGAGGTTTCGAACAAGATCGGCGTCAAGAAAGAGGGCATTGGTCTTCTCTGGATCACCGAGTTCCCCTTCTTCGAATACAACGACGAAACAGGCGGATGGGATGCAATGCATCATCCTTTCACTTCACCTCTTGACGAATGTCTGCCCTACCTTGAAACAGACAAGGCGGCTGTCAGAGCAAAGGCGTATGACCTTGTTCTCAACGGCATCGAGCTTTCGAGCGGATCTATCCGTATCACAAACCCCGAGCTTCAGAACAGAATGTTCAACCTTCTCGGCTTTACAAACGAGGAAGCATACGAAAAGTTCGGCTTCCTGCTTGACGCCTTCAAGTACGGCGCTCCTCCTCACGGCGGCATGGGCATCGGCCTTGACAGACTTTGTATGCAGATGCTCGGTTGCGAGAGCCTGAGAGACGTTATTGCCTTCCCGAAGGTGCAGAACGCCTCCGAACTTATGACAATGTGTCCGTCGCCTGTTGATCAGAAAGCCATCGACGACCTCGGAATCAAGCTTAAATAACGAAAAGGGCAGGGGCGAAAGATATTTCGCTTCTGCCCCGTTTTGCAAAAAAACAAAAAAGGAAAAAATATGTCCGAAAGAAAAAAGCTTCTTATCATCGACGGTAACAGTATTCTTAACCGTGCATTTTACGGCGTGCGCCCCATGACCACCCGTGACGGCAGACCGACAAATGCCATTTTTGGCTTTATCAACATGATATTGAAGCCTCTTGAAAGCCTTTGTCCCGATGCGGCAGGCATTGCTTTTGACCTGCGCGCCCCCACCTTCCGCCACAAAAAATGCGATTTTTACAAGGCAAACCGAAAGGGTATGCCCGAGGAGCTGGCATCCCAGCTTGACGGCGCAAAAGAGGCGGCAAAAGCTTTGGGTCTTCACGTTTTGTCGCTCGAAGGCTTTGAGGCAGACGATATCCTCGGCACAGCCGCAAAGCACGCAAACTGCGACACCGAAAACGATTACGACTGCTATATAATGACAGGCGACCGCGACTCTTTTCAGCTGGTCGACGAAAAATCCTATGTTTTGCTTTGCACCAACAACGACACGGTTTTTTATGACAAAGCAAAAATTGCCGAAAGCTATTGCGGACTTGTCCCGTCCCAGCTTATCGATCTGAAAGCCCTTATGGGTGACAGCTCGGACAACATTCCCGGTGTTGCGGGAATTGGCGAAAAGACGGCGGTAAAGCTGATATGCGAATTTTCATCCCTCGACGGACTTTATGAAAACTACGAAAGCTCGTCGCTTTCAAAGGGAATCAAAGAAAAGCTTGCAAAAGACCGCGAAATGGCATACACCAGCCGTTTCCTTGCCGAGATCTGCCGCGAGGTACCCTTGCCGCTTTCGTTTTCGGATCTGAAATACGGCGGGATCGACAAAGCGGCTCTTTATGAGCTTTTGTCATCGTACGAGCTTAAAAGCATAATAAAACGCCTTGATCTTGAAAATCTTCAGAATGCCGACAGTGCAAAGTCTGCCCCATCGTTTTTTGACGAAGACGAAGCAGAGACGGAAAAATTTGAGGATTACACCGAGTGCGAAAACTGCCCCGAGCTTTTGGGCGAGGTTTGCGTATTGCCCGATGCGCAGGAAGGCAGACTTTATCTTGACTGCGACGGAAAAATGTATATCCTGCCCCTTAACGGCAAAAATCTTTGCGACCTTTGCGAAAAGTCAAACGACGGCATGATAATATATGACTCCAAGGAGTTTTACCGACTGCTTTTGACACACGGCATTTGTACCGACACAAAGATTTTTGACGTGATGCTCGCCGACTATGTGGTGTCTCCCTCTGCCAAGGGCGGAGTTGAGGACATCCTTGCGGGAAAGAGCACGCGGGGATTTGACCTTTCCGATCCCGTGCAGAAAAAGCTTCTTTGCACCCGACTTTTGCGGGATGCGAAAAAAACCTTGTCTGAAAAAATAGAAAAAGACGGTCTTTCGCACATCTGCTACGACATTGAATTTCCCCTTGCAAAAACCCTTGCTCTGACCGAGCACGAGGGATTTTTGCTTGATCGCAAGGGAATTGCGGACTATGGCGAAATACTTGACGCGCGGCTTAACGAAAGAATAAAGAATATATACGCCCTTTCGGATTGCGAATTCAACGTAAATTCCCCGAAACAGTTGGGCGAGGTGCTTTACGAGAAGCTGTCGCTTCCCACCTTCAAAAAGACCAAGAGCGGTTTTTCCACCGATGCCGAAACTCTTGAAAAGCTTCGTCCTTACCACCCCATAATCAACGAGATCCTCGATTACCGCGTGGTTTCCAAGCTGAAATCCACCTACGTCGAAGGACTTTTGAAGGTATGCACCGACGAAAGTCCAAGGGTGCACACCACCTTCAAGCAGGCGCTGACCATGACCGGACGTCTTTCGTCGGTCGAGCCGAATCTGCAGAACATCCCCATAAAGCAGGCAGAGGGCAGGGAACTGCGCAAGTTTTTTGTGGCGCCCGAGGGCAGGATGCTTGTGGATGCCGACTATTCGCAGATCGAGCTTCGTATTCTTGCGGCTCTTTCGGGGGACCAGACCATGTGCCGCACCTTCCTTGAGGGAGTGGATATCCACACCATGACGGCATCGCAGGTGTTTGGTGTTCCCACGGATGCGGTTACTCCCGAAATGCGCAAAAGCGCAAAGGCGGTAAATTTTGGCATTGTTTACGGCATTTCGGATTTTTCGCTGGCGGGAGACATTGGAACCACAAGAAAACAGGCGGGCGAATATATCGACAGATATTTTGCCAAATATCCGGGTATTCGCGAATATCTTGATGCAAGCATAGAATTTGCCGAAAAGAACGGATATGTGACGACAATGTTTGGCAGACGCCGCTATATCCCCGAGCTTTCGGCAAAAAACAAGGTGATGCAGGCCTTTGGCAAGCGCGTTGCCATGAATTCTCCGATACAGGGTACTGCCGCAGATATTATCAAGCTTGCCATGATCCGCACCGAAAAGGCTCTTGCGGCCGAAAAGCTTTCGGCAAAGCTGATTTTGCAGGTACACGACGAACTGATCGTTGAATGTCCCGAGAACGAGACCGAAAAGGTCTGCGAAATTTTGCGCCGCGAAATGGAATCGTGCGTGGGGGACAGTTTCCCCATTCCTCTTGAAGTTTCGCTGGCAAGCGGAAAAACGTGGTTTGATGCCCACGGCTGATAAAAACAAAACAAATCGAAAAAACACATATAAAAAGGAGGAAACAAAAATGTTGTTTTCCAAAAAATTCGTCTCGGCTACCGAGTCACACGAGTATGCCACCTTCAAAAAGATCGTAAATGCTCCCTATCTCAGAAAGAATGTTGTTATCGACGCTCTTCCCGAAAAGGCAGAAATAACTGTTTGCGGTCTTGGATTTTACAAGCTTTTCGTCAATGGAAAGGATATAACCAAGGGTATTCTTGCTCCATATATTTCGAACAGCGACCAAACAGTTTATTTTGACAACTATGATATTGCACAGTATCTTGTAAAAGGAAAGAACACCTTTGGCTTTATGCTCGGAAACGGTTTCCAAAACTGCATAGGCGGCGGTATCTGGGATCTTGATGACGGTCATTACCGTTCTGCCCCCAAGCTTGCCTTTGCAATCGAGATTGAAAACGGCGAGGAAAAAACTCTTATCGAGGCTGACGAAACTGTTGTTACCCACGATTCGCCCATAACCTTCAACGATATCCGTTGCGGCGTTCATTATGATGCAAATCTTGAGATCGATGGCTGGAATCTTCCCGATTTTGACGACAGCGCGTGGAAAGCGGCGGTGAAGGTAGAATCTCCCCGTGGCGAATACGTTCTTTGCTGCGCAGAACCCATCGTTATTTCAAGAGAGATCGCGCCCATATCTGTCGAGGGCAATATCACTCCTCACGAGTATTACAGAAGAGGCGACGTTGTCTCGGGCAAGGAAACCTTCTACGATTCGTGGGACGATGACCATGCTATGGGATATGTATATGATTTTGGCGAAAACAACGCAGGTCTTATCAAGCTTAAGATAAAGGGCGAAAAGGGACAGCGCGTTGTGCTTCAGCTTTACGAGCGCCCCAACAAAGACTCGGGCAAGCCTGATTATACCAACATACATTTCTTCCCCGAAGGTTTTGTTCAGAGAAACATATACATCTGTAAGGGCGGCGAAGAAGAAGTGTTCGTTCCCGATTTCACATATCACGGCTATCGTTACTGCTGGGTAACCGGTATCACCGAAAAGCAGGCAACAAGCGGACTTCTCACATATCTTGTGGCATCCTCCGATCTCAAGCAGAGAACCTTCTTCTCTTGCTCGGACGAAGTTACAAACAAGCTCTGGGAAGCATCTCTTCGCTCTGACCGTGCAAACTTCTTCTATTTCCCCACAGACTGTCCTCACCGCGAAAAGAACGGCTGGACAGGTGACGCATCGGTTTCCTCCGAGCACATGGTTATGAAGCTTGGGGTTGACAACAGCTACCGCGCATGGCTTAACAGCATCAGAAACGCACAGAACTACGAGGGCGCAATTCCCGGCATCGTGCCCACAGGCGGATGGGGATTTGCATGGGGCAACGGACCTATTTGGGACAGTGTTGCTTTCAATCTTCCTTATTATATCTGGAAATACCGCGGCACAACACAGCTTATTGAAGAAAACGCCATCCTCATGATGAGATATCTTGATTACATCTCGAAGCGCCGCGATGACAAGGGACTTATACACATAGGTCTTGGCGACTGGTGCCCCGTTGGCAAAAACCCCGGAGATTATGATGCTCCGCTGGAATTTACCGATTCGGTATGCGTTATGGACTGTGCCAAGAAGGCGGCAAAAATGTTCCTTGAGATAGGCCTTGTAAATCAGGCGGATTTTGCAGAGGAGCTTGCGTATGAGCTTCGCGAATCGATAAGAAAATACCTTATCGACTTCAACACCATGACAGTAAAGGGTTCGTGCCAGTCGGGTCAGGCTATTGCCATCGCCCTTGACGTTTTTGAACCTGCTGAAAAGGCAGAAGCGTACACAAGACTTCTTGAATTCATCGAGCTTCGCGAGGATCATCTTGACACAGGCTTCTATGGCGCAAGATATATTTTCCACGTTCTTTCCGATTTCGGAGATGCCGACCTTGCTTTCCGCATGATAACCCGTCCCGACTATCCTTCTTACGGCAACTGGATAGCCCGCGGCGCCACAGCACTTTGGGAAAATTTCTTCCCCGAAAACGAAGTCGGAAGCTCGCTCAATCACCATTTCTGGGGCAACATTTCGGCTTGGTTTGTCAGCGCCATCACGGGTATCAAGGTCAACCCCCACGACGAGGATGAAAACAACATCAATATCGAGCCCAACTTTATTGAAGCGCTTGAAAACGCAAGCTCGTCTTACGAAAGTATGTGCGGAACTCTTTCTGTCAAGTGGGTACGCGACGGCGGAAATATCACACTTTCGATAAACGCTCCCGAGGGAGTTTACGGCGATATCAAGCTTCCCTTCGGCTACAAATTTGAAAATGATAAGAGAGTAAAAGCTCTTGCCACAGGAGAATACACCGTTATAAGAATGTATTGATAAAGGTGGAGCGAATGAAATTTCAATATCTCGGCACCTCCGCCTCTGAAGGAGTACCTGCCGTATTTTGCGAATGTGATATGTGCAACGAGGTTCGCCGCCGCGGCGGACGCGACATCAGAACCCGAAGCTGTGCCGTTATCAACGACAACGTCATGCTTGATTTCGGCCCCGAAGCCTACGTTCAATCGGTCAGATTCGGCGTGCATCTTTCAAAAATAAAGCATCTGCTTGTCACACATCCCCACGTGGACCATTTTCAGATGAACAATTTTCCGCTGCGCGGAGGATTTTGGGGAATGGATCTTTGCGAGGACGTTATGACAGTGTACGGCGGAAAGGAAGTTTTTGAAAAGGTCAGCGAATATCTTCGCACAGGAAGAGAAGTGACGCGCCCTCATTTTGCGGCAAAAAAGCTTACGGCTTTTGAAGCGGTTGAGGACGGGGAATACAGGTTTATCCCATTGCGTGCCCAGCACGATCCGTCGCTTGAATGTCTTTTTTACCTTGTCGAGGACAAGCGCGAAAACAAGCGAGTACTTTATATCCACGATACCGAAAACGATATTGACGATTCGCTGGATTTCATAAGCGGCATCCGTTGCGACATGGTTTCTTTTGATTGCACGATGGCCCGCGGCTTTGTGAAAAAGGGCGAGCGGCACATGGGCATTCAAAACGACATTCTGGTGCGTGATAGGCTGATAAAAAACGGCGTTATCGATTCGCAAACCCGCCTTGTCTGCAGTCACATCTGCCACCACAAAGGTTTTTATGACGACCTTGCCCGAGATTTTGCCAAAGAGGGCTTTGAGCTGGCATACGACGGAATGATAATTGAATTGTGATCTGATATTTATGAAAAGCTGTCCTGACGCAGATATTGCGGCGGGACAGCCTTTGTTATGGCAGAACGATCAGATAAACATTGACAAGATCGACTGCTTGATATATAATAAATGTAAATATACTGCAAAATTTACCGAAAGGGCTTGACAAATGAAGACAGCTTGCGGCAGAATCAGACAGACAGACAGACAGACAGACAAGGTAATTCTGCCTTTTTTCGCCGCGCAGAAAAGATCATATTTTGAAAATAACCGCCTGAACGAGTGAGCGTTTTGTTCACCCGTTTCGGCAGCTTTTTGTATTCTTGATAAAGAAAGGAAAAAATTATGAAAACACGATTTCACGAATTAACAGCGTGGCTTCTGACTTTGGCTATGCTTATGACTTTTATACCGAGCTTTGCGTTTTCGGTAAGTGCGGCGGAGACCGTTGCAAATGGTACTTGTGGCACCGGCGTGAACTGGGTGTTGGATAGTGATGGTGTGCTGACCGTCAGCGGTAGCGGTAAGATGAATGATTATAGATCTGTTATGCAAATACCTTATTATAGTTATAAAGAACAAATAAAATCTGTAGTAATTGAAAACGGCGTTACTTATATTGGTAATAATGCCTTTCACGGATGTACTAATTTGCAATCTCTTACGATAATGGGGGATCTGGATAAGATTGGTGCCAGAGCTTTTTTTAGTTGTAATGCAATTACCGCAATTACCTATTACGGTGTAAATGCTCCTGAACTTGGAAGTAGCGTTGGCTTGGAACAATTGAGTATAAAAGTTACAGTTCCGGAAAATTATGCAGAGGGTGTAGATAAGTTTGCAGGTCTACAGGTATTCCGCACATTGCCTGCCACCGGTGGTGAAGCTGAAACCCCCACCTATGAAGTGAAGATCCTCCGACACACTACCGATACCGGAGTTGCTGTGAAGTCTATCATCAGTGATGGCAAGCAAGCAGAACGAGCTACCCACAAAAAAGACCTGACCGTGTTACTGAAAATCACCGGTGAAGGCACTGCGGATGATGTGTATGTCAGATATATTAGCATTGGTGCCGGTCAGAGCTATTATTTATCGGATGAGGAATGTCCGATTACATTGGATGAGGAAAATTTAACCTTGACCATCCCCGGTGAACTGGTTGACGGTACAGTAGAGATTGACACCGGCATTATGCTTGATGTCATTGTAAATCTGGAAGGCGGTTATCTCAAGAATACCTCTTATGCACAAAGGTGGTATGATGCTGATCCTTCAGATGATGTGGCCGTATTGTCTAAGGAATATGCGTTTTACGGTTACGGAGGTTCATGGGCTTGGAATGAGTGTTTTGCTAAGGACGGATATATTCTGAATGAGATTACGAGCAATCTTCCCCAGCATGGTCCGTATGATCCGAACCGAGAAATAGGACCTGTGCTTGAACGAGATATAGAACTGACACTGGTGTGGGAACCCGATCCCAACGCCCCCGTTACCCACACTGTTTCTGTCACTGCCAACCCCGCCGAAAGTGGCACGGTTTCCGGCGACGGTGAATATGAAGAAGGCGAAGAAGTAACCGTAACAGCGACAGCAAACGACGGCTACAAGTTTGTAAACTGGACGGAAAACGGCGAGGTTGTCAACACCGATGCAAGCTATACATTCACAGTTACGGCCGAACGCGAGCTTGAGGCTGTATTTGAAAGGGAAGCAGCCCCCATCGCCTTTGACGGCGCGCAGATAAGAATATCCGGCGAGCAGGGACTCAGATTTGTGTTCAGTATGTCAAGGGAATATTATGCAACTCTCACACACCCCACCTCTTACACCCAGACAGGTGAGGGCTTTGGCGGCGTGGCGCTTCCGACAGACCGCATTGAAGGTGAATTGACAAAGGACAGCGCAAGCTGTGCCATCGTTCCCGCGGTGGTGCTGTTTGACGAGACCGACACAACCGTCAGATACACCGTCTGCCTTACGGGAATTTCTGATTACGAGCGCGAATATTCTGTCATTCCTTATGTGACAGACGCCGAGGGTAACACAATTTACGGCGAGCTTGCCGACGGCATAAGCGTTTATGAGATTGCAGAGCTTGTATATGCATCAGAAAACGAATCAGAGCAGACCAAGCAGTATCTTCTCGAAAACATCCTTAACAGGGTGGCTCCCGAAAAATATCCCATAGCATAACAATAAAAAACGCCCGCGGCAGGTTTCAAAACCTTTCCACGGGCGGTATTTTTAGCAATATTTTGCCACGTATTCTCTCGGCGTCATGCCGACGATGCGGTGAAACTCGCAGGAAAAATAGCTGATGCTGTCAAAGCCGCATTTGGTCGCCACCTCGGTGACCGAAAAAAGTCCCGTGCGAAGGTATGCCTTGGCGTTTTCGATGCGCACCATCTTTATATACGCCGCAGGCGACGAGCCGATCGCTTTGCCGAATTCGCGACGAAAATAAACTTCGCTTACCTGCGCTTCGCCCGCAAGATTCGAAACCGAAAGGGCAGGGTCGGAAAAGCCATGGTCGATGCGGTCCTTTGCTTTTTTGATGCGCGGATTTATGATATTGCCGATTTTTTTGTTGTGTTCGTGGCGGGTTTCGGCGAGAATTTCATAAAACATTGACATGCAGTAAAGGTCGTTTTCCCGTCCGAGCTTGAATCTTGAGGCGATTTCCGAAAACATATTGCGAAAAATGATGGGATGCGACGGAGAGATCACATCGTGAGAAAGCCCGACGTATTCATCGGCGGTGGTGAAATGGACACCCAGCGCGCTTCCGTCTTCGATTATTCTGGTGGTGTACGAAAAATCCTTGGGTATGTAGGTGATGCTTCCTTCGCTCGAAACAAGTCTTTTGCCGTCGTGTTCTATCTCCACCTTGCCGCCAAGGCGAAAGGTTAATCCGTGGTAGTTTCTCCCGGGGACAAAAACATCTTTCTTTTTTTCAAAATCAAATTTAAAAACATAAACGCTTGTCACCACGATCTTTTTGTCAAAAAACACCGATATCACCGCCGTTTCCGTACACTTTTATTTGAATTATATCACTTTGGAATCAAAAAATCAAGTTTCGTTTTCTTAAAGTTTATAGCGTTTTGTTATTGTATTTGAAGCGGTGCGGTCTTATAATAAAAACAATCAAGTATTCTGAAAGGAATTATTAAAAAATGACAGAACTCAAAAAACATATTGAAGAGGCGGCAAAAAAAGAGGGCATTGACCTTATTGGTTTTGCCGACAAATCGCGCTTTGATGCGCTTCCTGCACGAAACAATCCTTTTGCCATTTTCCCCGAGGGAAAGACTGTTATACTCGTTGGCAAAAGACTTTGCCGCGGTGCCTTGCGCGGAGTAGAGGAAGGCACGAATTTCTCTGACTATAACCTTTTCGGTAAAGCCTGGCTGGAGGACGAATTTCTTGCCCTTGCCTGCTATAACCTTGTAAACGTTATT
>JAFYUZ010000051.1 GCA_017549365.1 Clostridia bacterium | reverse complement strand
TTAAAAGGGCGGTTATCCCCGGAAGCTACGATCCTATAACAAACGGTCACCTCGATCTTATCAAAAGAGCAGCCGAGTTTTTTGACGAAGTTACTGTGCTTATATGTATAAATTCTTCGAAACGCGGTTTTGTCGATGCCGAGGTAAGAAAAATTCTTGCCGAAGATGCGGTAAAAGATCTTGGCAACGTCAAGGTGGATTGTTGCGGCGGACTTTTTGCTGACTATTGCTATGAGAACGGCATAAATGTCATTGTTAAAGGCATCAGAAATTCTGCTGATTATTCCTACGAAACAGAACTTAAAGCATACAACGACAGAATTTTTGCCGATAAATACGGCAACGCTCCCGAAACGTTTTTTATGCAGGCTGATGATGCATATCTCCATGCCAGTTCTACCTTTGTTCGCGAAATGCTTAAATACAACGAGTCTGTTGAAAAGTATGTTCCAAACGCAGATCTGCTTCTCAAGTACATCAACAGACCTTGAAAATATTTACAATTTGTAAATATTATAAAATCGCCGAATAAATGGAATATATTTGCTTGAAAATTTTATTGTGATGTGTTATAATCTGTATGTTTGATTGTTAAAAAAATAATTATTATATTTTACGAGGTGACGAAAATGCTGAATAAGAAATCCATTGAAGACATCGAAGTCTCCGGCAAAAAAGTTCTTGTCCGTTGCGACTTCAACGTACCCCTTAAGGACGGTGCAATCACCAGCGATAAGAGAATCGTAGAAGCTCTTCCCACAATCAAGTACCTTCTTGATAATGGTGCAAAGGTTATTCTCTGTTCTCACATGGGCAAGCCCCACGGTATTTTCACCGAAGGTTTTGGCCTTAACAAAAAGGAAAAGGCAAAGATCGCCGAACTTCCCGAAGCAGAGCAGGCAGCAGCAAAGGCAGAAATGCTTGCAAAGGCAGCTGCTGACGATGCCAAGAAGTTCACACTCAAGCCTGTTGCAGACAGACTCAACGAATATCTCGACGGCAAGGTAACATTTGCTTCCGATATCATCGGCGACGATGCAAAGGCAAAGATTGCAGCTCTTGAAAACGGCAAGGCAGTTCTTATCGAAAACGTTCGTTTCGACGAAAGAGAAACGAAGAACGATCCTTCGCTTTCCAAGGCTTTTGCTGAACTTTGCGACGTATATGTAAACGACGCGTTCGGTTCTGCTCACAGAGCACACTGCTCGACTGCAGGCGTAACAGAATTTGTTGATGACTGCGTTTGCGGTTATCTTATCCAGAAAGAAATCACCATCATGGGCGGCGCTCTTGCTGATCCCAAGCGTCCTTTCGTTGCTATTCTTGGCGGCGCAAAGGTATCTGACAAGATCGGTGTTATCCAGAACCTCATCGAAAAGGTTGATACACTCATCATCGGTGGCGGTATGGCATACACATTCTTCCGCGCTCTCGGCTACAACGTAGGTACATCCATCTGCGAAGAAGACAAGGTTGAACTCGCAAAGGAACTTATGGACAAGGCTAAGGCAAAGGGTGTTGACTTCCTTATTCCTGTTGACAACGTTATCGGCAAGGAATACGACGAAAACACAGAATTCACAGGTGTTGATTCCGACAACATTCCCGACGGTTGGATGGGTCTTGATATCGGTCCCAAGACACGCGAACTCTTTGCAAGCAAGATTGCAAACAGCGGTACTGTTGTATGGAACGGTCCTATGGGCGTTTCCGAATGGACAAACTTCGCAGGTGGTACAATCGCTGTTGCAACAGCAGTTGCTGATAGCGGTGCTGTTTCCATCATCGGCGGTGGCGACTCTGCTGCAGCTGTTGAAAAGCTCGGCTTCGCTCCCAAGATGACACACATCTCCACAGGCGGCGGTGCTTCTCTCGAATTCCTCGAGGGCAAGGAACTTCCCGGTATTGCAAGCCTCGACAACAAGTAATTTTACTTCTCGGCGGATGAATTTTTGTTCGTCCGCCGAATACATTATATACAATCAGGAGAATTATAAAATGAACAGAAACTTGAGAAAGACAGTTATCGCAGGTAACTGGAAAATGAACAAAACTCCCGCAGAAGCAGTAAAGCTTATCGAAGAGCTTAAGGTTGTTGCAGAAAACAAGAAGAACTGTGACATCATCATCTGCGTTCCTTTCGTTGATCTTCCTGCAGCAGTAGAAGCTTGCAAGGGTACAGATATCAAGGTTGGTGCACAGAACGTTCATTTCGAAAAGAGCGGTGCTTTCACAGGCGAGATCTCTGCAGACATGCTTCTTGAACTCGGTGTTAACTACGTTATCATCGGTCACAGCGAAAGAAGACAGTATTTCGGCGAAACAGACGATACAGTAAACCTTCGCACAAAGGCTGCTCTTGAAGCCGGTCTTACAGTTATCCTTTGCATCGGCGAACTTCTTAACGAAAGAGAAGACGGCATCACAGCCGAGATCCTTTCGATGCAGACAAAGAAGGCTCTCAAGGGTCTTACCGCAGAACAGATGAAGAAGGTTATCATCGCTTACGAACCCGTTTGGGCTATCGGTACAGGCAAAACCGCAACCGCAGAACAGGCTGACGAAGCTTGCGGTATCGTTCGTGACACTGTTGCTGCTATCTTTGATAAGGCTGTTGCTGATGCAACAACAATCCAGTACGGCGGATCCATGAACGCAAAGAACGCTGCAGAGCTTCTTTCTATGGAAAACGTTGACGGCGGTCTTATCGGCGGTGCTTCTCTTAAAGCTCCCGATTTCGGTGTTATCATCGACGCTGCTCAGTAATCAGACTTCAAAACTAACAAAAACCTCATTTGCGTTTGCAAATGAGGTTTTATTTTTATAATAAACAGAGCAGGGGAGTATGACAAAAAATCAATATGTTATGTGCGCGGTAAAACACGAAAGATTGGCGGTTTTGTTTTGGCAGGAGATAAAACAATCGTTTTCGCCGAAATCATACGTTACGTCAAGCTCAGATCCGACTGCGGCTTCGTGATCGAACGACATATCAAGTTCTTTTATAAAAGGAACTTCGCTTTTGATGCTGAAAAGACCGTCGGTCATGATGTCTGCATAGTTGCAGTTGTTAAGATGATTGTTCGCATCGAGCTGACTATAAGTTACAGTGGTGTTGTAGCAAGGCAAAATCCCCTCTCGAACATTTGTACTGATTCGGTCGGGGAGGAAGTCAACAAGCTTCGGATCGGCTTCGATAGGCAGTGGAAGCCTGTTAGGGCGTAAGATCGAGCGTTTTTCAAAATCTATGATAACCCAGGAGGACGAGGCTTCACAGCAAACGTTTCCGTCTGAATCAACTATCAGAAAATCACGGATAAACGAAACTCCGTGAATATCACAAGGAGACGTCTTGAAAATGAATTTTTCATCACAGTGCAAATTTTTGTAGAACTTGAATTTGTATTTCGTCAGCACAAACACGATATTGTGTTCACGCAGGTAATCATATGTCATTCCAAACTGATCCAGGTTTTCGCGTGCAATCTGTTGAAAATATTTCATGATAGAAGAAATTCTTGCATTGTTGTTTTTGTCAACATCGTAGCTTTTAATTTTGATTTCTTTTACAAACATTTTTACTCCTTAAGATTTTGTGTCTTATAAGATATTGATATGTTTTCTGATTTTACGCCGAATCTGTAATCGCGGTAAAAAACAGAAAACATACGCTCGGAATGTAATATTGCTTTTAATCAGCGCTTACCACTACCCCGAATTATATAAAATTCTGATTTTATATAATTGCATATAACTTTTTTTGGGTCTCCCCGTTCAAGTTATTCTGTAACGATCGTGAGTATGCTGCCGTAATCGTACAGATAATCATTCGACAGAGATTGTATTTTCACGCCGTAACCATCGCAAAATTCTTTTATTCTCTTATATTCGCTGTGCTTTTTGATGTTTCCCGTGAACAACAACGTTTTTTCAAAAAGACCGGTTGTGCCGCCGATAAATCCAAATTTGTATGGTTCCAGTCCGACGTCGTGCGTTTTTAACAACAATACTGCATAACCGTTTTCTGTCAGAGTTTTGCAGATTCCTTCGTCTTCTGTTATAATAGCTTTGTTTTCTTCGTCAACGATCGCTATGTTGCATTTCACGTAGCCTTGATTTACGTCAATTATATTCATCCCAAGTTTTTGTGCGTATTCAAGAGCGTTTTCGTTAACAGACTTTTTTCTGCATATAAAATCGTTTCCGATACATACCGCGTTAAGCTGTACGTCGTCGGGATACTGCAACTTCCCTCTTTTTGTATATTTGATTTTTGTTGCGTTTCTCAAACGAACATTTGTACTTGTGCACGTAAATATTCTGTCTTTAACTTGCAAAATGTTCATATCCGGATGTGCGCTTACCGCATCATCAAACGAAGGATTTTTTTGTATCAGCACGATATTATTATTTATGTTTTTTAAATTTTCAAGAATTTCGTTATTTATTCTTGAATCAAGTGCAAAAATCGTCTTCATACGAACAGTTTCAACGCGTCAAACAGACTTTTTATCGGCACTATTTCGATGTCCGAACGTTTGATCTTTGACATTTTTTGATAATTTTTGTGTGGAATCAAAATTTTTTTAAAACCAAGGCGCGCGGCTTCGTTGATTCTGTTTTCGATAAAACCGACTCCCCTGCATTCGCCCGAAAGGCCTATTTCTCCGATGGCAACCACATCTTCGGGTACAGAAATATCTTTGTAGCCCGAAATCAAAGCTATGCATGCGGCAAGATCGCAGGAGGGTTCGTCTATTCTCAATCCGCCTGCAATGTTTATATAAACGTCTTGGGACGAAAATTTAAGTCCCAGTCTTTTTTCGAGCACCGCTGTTATTAGAGATACTCTGTTATAATCAAGTCCCGATGCCATTCTGCGCGGTGATGGATATGATGTGGGTGAAACAAGCGCCTGTATTTCGGCAAGAATCGGGCGAGAACCTTCCATCACGCACATAGTGCAACTGCCCGAAACGTCTCCCGAACGCTCTGCAAGCAGCATTTCTGACGGGTTTTCAACTTCGCACAGTCCTATTTCGTGCATTTCAAATACACCAATTTCGTTGGTAGAGCCGAATCTGTTCTTTACCGCACGAAGAATTCTGTACGAATGTTGCTTTTCGCCCTCAAAATAAAGCACGGTATCCACCATGTGTTCAAGCACCTTGGGTCCTGCAATTGCTCCATCTTTGTTTACGTGACCAACTATTATAATGGCGCAGTTGTTGGTTTTTGCTTGTCTGATAAGGGCTTGAGCGCAGTTTTTGATTTGGGATACTGCACCCGGGGCTGACGACGAATTTTCGTCATACATGGTTTGTATAGAGTCGATGATAACAACGTCGGGTGACAAAACTTCTATTTCGTCGCAAATTCCGTTGATTTCGGTTTCTGTAAGTATATAAAGATTGTCAGAGTCGATTTCAAGGCGTTTTGCACGCAGTTTTATTTGCCCCTGCGATTCCTCGCCCGATACGTACAAAAGCTTTTCGTTGGCTCCAAGGCTTGCACAGACCTGCAATAGCATTGTTGATTTTCCAATGCCAGGTTCACCTGACAAAAGCACAACAGAACCTTCCACAATGCCACCGCCGAGAACTCTGTCGAACTCCCCTATTTCGGTTTTGATTCTGATACTGTCGCGTATCTCTATATCATTAAGTTTTGATGCGGAATATGTGGTTTTTGCAGGGCGCGACACTTTGCGCTTGGAAGCGGCAGAGGGTTCGTTTTCGACAGTTTCGTTTTCTTCAAGAGTGTTCCAGCTGTCACATCCGGGGCATTTTCCGTACCATTTTGTGGATCTGTAACCGCATTCGGTACACACAAACTCTGATTTGTTTTTCACTGATTTTGAAACTCCTTAATATTCACTCAAATAGCTTATAATTGAAAAATATATAAGATATGCAATCTTGCTTCTGTATTCCGGGTCGGCAAGCAATTGCGCTTCATGCTCGTTGGACAAAAAACCGCATTCTGCAAGAACTGCGGGTATTTGCACACTGTCAAGAAGACGAATGTTTTTGTCTGCCATTTTTATTTCACGCTTGTTTTCGTGTTGCAGATGCGATTTGACGTTTTGTTGAATAACGCTTGCAAGTTTTTTGCTTTCGGGATTGTTTTTTGAAAAATACACCTGAAAACCGCTGTATTTTCGTATGGGAAATTTGTTTTGATGAACACTTACAAAAATTGAATTCTCATAAGATGATGCAATTTTTATGCGGTTTGATATATCCTGGTGCTTTTTACCACCCGTTGTGCTTTTGTCGTACAAAAGCCTGTCGTCGTCCCTTGTCATTATGACTTTGAAATCGGATAACGTCATAAACTCGCAAAGTTTTTTTGCAATATCGAGATTAATATCTTTTTCGCACAATCCGTCGGCCGAAAGCGCACCGCCGTCTTCCCCGCCGTGTCCTGCGTCAATGATAACAACGGGCGTCGGATTTTCTTCCGAAAAAACTTCTGCTCCCGTGGCGGTTGAAAACGAACCGGATATCCACAAAATCAAAAGCGAGGTCAAAACGAACACTATCGTAAAGACTATAAAAAAGATCAGACGGATGAAAACTTTACGATGCATATTAAATATGCGGTTATTCACAAAATCACTCCTTTATATAAATATATTGGAGTGATTTATGTTTTATTATAGAATTATTCTCTGTTTTCCTTTTTGGTAAACATCTGATTTACGCCTGTAAAGTATGCAAAGAAAGCAACTGCAATAGTGAGTAAGGTGTAGATCAAAAAGCTGATTCCCCAATCCGAAACAAAGCTAATGCTCTTCAAAAGACCGTACTGATGGTTGAAAAGATAGGAATCAACGGGGTTATACATTCCGTATGTCAGAATTCTTGTAACAGTATTGCAAATACCCGAAATGTTGGTGATAGCGTCGCTTGTTACGTTGCCAAAGTGCGAGATCATGCGCACGATAAGATTTACAAGAGGAAAAAGCAATCCGGGCACAGATGCGATGGCACAGTACTTAACAGAAAGAAAAATGTCTTTTTTCATTCTTCCGCCTTCCACCTTCAGGCCGTCCTTAAGTCCGTCTTCGCGGATAAAAGAAATAAGAATAAAGTAGTAGAACAGAGTTGCAAAAATACCAATGGGTAAAAGCCATCCTGTACCTGCATCAGTGACAGCAAAGCCCGAAACCATAAGACCAAAAAGCGAAAGCGCAATCTGATTTATAAGGCATTTAAGCATAAGATAACCTTTTTGTGTAAATAAGTTTTTCATTTTTTCCATCCTTTTTTAGATAAAGATATTGTTATGTGAATTTTTGTGTGTTATAATTATAAAAAACAATGCTGAGAGGTAAAGATGCAATACAATGACGCTCCGCAGCTTGTTCTGAATTTTCTCTCGTACAAAGGCACGATCCAGGGACGTTCGGAACAAACGGTGTTTCAATACTATCACGATATCAGACACTTTTTCAGATTCGTGTTAAAAAATAAATATCCCGACCGATATGATTGCGATATATCCGAAATCGAGTTTTCGGATTGCACAGATGATGACGTGCGCGGAGTTTCCCAAAGGGATATATATAATTTTATGCTTTATGTCCAGACCGACAGAAAGAACAAGGAAGCGGCACGTGCGCGAAAGCTGTGTGCCATCAGAAATCTTTATAAATTTTTGAAAAACTCGTTTGAGGTCGACGAAAACCCGTCGGACAAGCTTGATTCGCCCAAAAAGAAGAAAAGCCTGCCGAAATATCTGAACCTTGAGGAAGCTCAACAATTGTTGTCAAGCATAACTCCCCCGAATTACGAGAGAGACTATGCGATCATTACCATCTTTCTTAATTGCGGACTTCGAGTTTCGGAACTTGAGGGAATTTCGCTAAAGGATATAGAGCAGGATCTTTCAAAGCTTCGTGTTGTCGGCAAGGGCAACAAAGAGCGAATGGTATACCTGAACGATGCGTGCAAAGCGGCAATTTCCGCATATCTCGCTGTACGTCCCAAGGATATAAAGGGAAAAGATAAGGATGCTCTTTTTATTTCCCGCAACAGAAATCGCCTGAACGTAAAAACGATTCAGTGGCTCGTGTACAAAAGGCTTAAAGAAGCGGGGCTTGAAAACAGAAATATGTCTGTACATAAATTAAGACACACTGCGGCGACCTTGATGTATCAGCACGGTCACACGGATGTCAGAGTGCTCAAGGATATTCTCGGTCACGAGGATCTGTCCACCACGCAGATATATACCCATCTTAGCGACGAGCAGATGCAAAAAGCGGCACAGTCAAATCCCCTTTCGTCCATCAAGCCGTCAAAACCCGTGAAGAACAAGGACGAATGATTACATAAAAGCAAGCAACGCCGTAAGAAGCAAAGCGCTTCTTACGGTTGTTTTTTTGTTTTATCCTCTGTCGACAAAAATGGGATCTTCTTCATCTCCGGAATCGTATTCTTTTTCGGAATAATAAGGATCGATCATAAACTTCTTTACGTTGGGATAAGTGCAGTATATCGCGATGAAAGAGCAAAGCGAAATAGTGATTACAAAAGGCAGGATCACGCCGAGCGGCATGAAGAGAGCGAAAATGTAGAAATTGATAAACACAGCGAGAAGTATGCCGAGAAGTGCGACAAAATTGCGTTTAAAGCCGAGAAGTGCGAAAATAAATGAGTTTTTGAGTATTTTGTATATAGAAAGATCGAACGTTATCATAAGGGTATAGATGTAAAAACGCATAAAGAAATAGATAACGAGCAGGAAGATGCTGAGGTAGAACATTATGTCGTTGACAAATCCTTGTGCGTAAGTACGCCAAAAATTGAAAACGTAAAATGTAACAAAGGTTGCAACAACGTCAATAATTCCCATGGGCAACGCCTGCTTCCAGTTTGCCGCGATGGCACCGAAAAAGTCGGAAGCGAGGAAAACGGGATCTTTGCGTGTGTATCCGCGAAGAACAGCCGCCATACCGCAGTTTGCAATACCAAAAGTGAAAATAACAAGAAGTGTTATGCAAAAGAAAACGATCGTTGCGTTAGAAGGAAGCGAAAGGGTGTATTCCTCGTAAAGCTTGCTGAAATGCAGCTGTGTTATGGGAGACGCTTCGGTTGCGGCGTGGGTGATGCCGAAAAGCTGGGAATACAGAGGATTGAGAGGCGTTTGTGAGGTAAAGTTAAGATTGCCCGAAAGAGCGTATAAGCCGAAAAACAGCGGCAGGTTGATAACTATATAAAGAAAATTAAGACCGGAAAAATTCCAAAAATTTCGTCCGAGAGTCTTGAATAAAGTAGACAAAGCAAAGGGCTTGTCTTCGACGTAGTCTTCTTTTCTTACGCCTTTTCCCTCTTTTGTAAAATCAAATAATCCAAATTTCTTTTTTGCCATTTAAAATCTCCATAAAAAATATATGTGCCAAAAACCGGCACATATATTTTACTTTAAATATATTAACATCATATTAACAACATTGGTATATTCGTAAACTTCTTTCACGCTTTCGTTATCGGCTCGAACTCTTTGCAAGGTGTTTTCTGTATTAACACCTCGCGCGGTATTCCTATCAGATACTTCGTGCAAGTCGCTGTGTAATTCTTCAGAAGTTTGCATTCGTTGCAAAATGTCACCGCGTTCTTCGGCGGAAGTTTCCAATCGTCAAGCGTTTTGATTCTCCTTTACTTTTATGTATGGTTGCCTGTGTTGTCCGATGTTGCATTGATAGAAACAAAGAATAAACGGTTTTGTTATGCGTGCGGATGGAATTTTAAAAGCGAGTTTGTGTTTTTTTGCTTCAAAAAATTGACGTAGACATTGGTGGACGAGATATCGGAATGTCCGAGCACATCGCGAAGCTGAAAAACATCTGCTCCGTTTTCGAGAAGATGAGCGGCAAAAGAGTGCCGCAGCGTGCAGGGGGTTATTTCTTTGTCAATTCCCGCTTGTGTTGCATATTGTTTGATGATCTTCCACAAGCCTTGTCTTGTCATTCTTGATCCGTTGATGTTAACAAAAAGAGCGGTTTCGTCATCGCTGAAAACAAGGTATTTTCGCGAGTGTGCGATGTAGTTGGAAAGAAGTTTTTTGATCTTGGGATAAAGCGGAATAACGCGTTCTTTTTTAGACGAAGAATTCTTGCATCTGATGGTGGAAAGCGATTGGTTGAAATCGGTATAATCAAGAGCAATAAGTTCGGATACTTTAAGACCTGTGGCGTAAAGCAATTCGAGAATTGCTCGGTCGCGGATCGATTTTTCGTCGGTGCCGGAGGGTTGTCCGATAAGGGTGTCTATTTCTTCGGCAGAGAGAATATCAAATTGCTTTTCGCAACTTTTGTCGTTTTTCACACTGCGAGCGGGGTTTTGTTTGACAATGTCGTTTTTTTGCAAAAATGTGTAAAGAGCTCTGACCGACGATAAGCAACGCGAAACGCTGGAAGTGGCACGACCTTCTTTTTTGATATGTTTCTTGAAGCTTTCGATATCATCGGTAGTTACGGCAATGTCTACAAGCTTTTGATCGTTCAAAAAAGAGTAAAAACAAGAAAGATCGTTTTTGTATGCGTGAAAAGTGTTGGGAGATACACGTTTTTCGTATTGCAAATAGTCGTAAAACAGCTCGAGAAGAGTGTCTTCCTTCATATTTCCTCCGAATTATTGAATAATAGAAAAAACCGATAGCATCAGCAATATTGATAGCGCGGAAAATACAAAATGTCGTAACAGAATGTAAAATTGTTGAGCTGTTGCAATATTTCTGCCAGATATTCCCAAAGTTGCGCCCGAGCATACCGTATATGCCGCCAAACAAAAGAAGATAAGCGACAAACAGAGCGGAAATGTTGCAAAAATGACCGAATGCGACGATGTATTACAGTTGCAGATGCGAATAAAAAATGAAAATGCGTTGAAAAATGAAAAAACAAAGCAGAAGATAGGCGACATTGCGGCTATCACTCCGCAGAAATAAGAAAAACCCAAAAGTAAAACCACAAAAATATTTGCAAACATCAGCTTTGTGTCAGAGCCTGCTTGCAGTAAAACAAAAGAAGTTTTTGATGCAAGCTTTGCTGATACGGCAACGCCGATTATTGAAAAAACTACGTTTGCGCAAAAGATCAATGCAGAAAATGTAGTGTGCTTTTCCGTAATTTTGTTTTTCAAACTATCACCCCGTACATACTATGCGATTTGCGGGGGATCTATTCTTCACACTAATATGATACCTTATTTTTTTCATTTATTCAATAAGCTCGGAGCATTTTCATAAAGTTTGTGCATTTTTATTACTTAATTATGTAAACAACATTATGTAAACCAAATAAAGCGCGGGACTATACAATATGCAGATTTGTAAGTGCTTTTTTGTCAATATACAGTTTTTGTGTTTTTTGCGTTTTCCTCTTCCCCGCCCCTTGTTGTTGATTTTGCACAAGTGGTAAATTTTTGATATAATGCAGAGTTTTGTATTTACATCTTTCTTTTTTTGTGTTAGAATAAAATAAATAAACTTTGGAGGGAAATTTATGAGTTCAACACAGGAATTTATAGATGAATACAAAAAAGCCATAACACGACAGGGATCGTCCGAGCTTCTAGAATGGTTAAAGACCACCGACTTTTTCACTGCCCCCGCAAGCTCAAAATTTCATAGC
>JAFYUZ010000050.1 GCA_017549365.1 Clostridia bacterium | reverse complement strand
TAATGTTTATCGTGTTATGATAAATCGCTACAACAACGGAAATCCCGATGAAACCATGGCTATCTGCGCTTTGCTCCACGATCTTTGCAAGGCGGAATTTTATAAGATCAATTACAGAAACGTAAAAAACGAAGCAACCGGCAAGTGGGATAAAGTCCCCTACTATGTTGTAGAAGATAAATACCCCTTCGGTCACGGCGAAAAGTCTGTTTTTCTTATAGAGCGTTTTATGAAGCTCAAGATCGACGAGGCAATTGCTATCCGTTGGCATATGGGCGGGTTTGATGATGCCGTCCGAGGCGGCAGTTTTTGTGCCGGCAACGCTTTCGAGCGTTATCCTCTTGCTGTTATGCTTCATATTGCAGACATTGAGGCAACCTATCTTATCGAAGAGACCAACAAATGATTTTCGTTATATCGAGGGTAAAAAACAAAAGTCACTTGCATATTTGCAAGTGACTTTTTGCATTAAAATAAAATCAGTGATTTTTGCGCCATTCGTCAGCCTTTGCCGCCGACATTCTGGTAATTCCTTCTTCGGGATATGCGGATTCTGCTCCGCCGTTTGTGTAAAGGAAGTACTTTCCGTTTTCGGTTACGTAAAGGCTTTCTTCGTATCCTGCGGGATCTCCGACGTTTCCGCTGGTAAACTTCTGGATGAGCTGGGATTTTTCTGTGTCGTACTCGACTTTGCAAATGATCTTTTTCATTTTTGTCCTCCAAATTTTATTTTTTATTATTTTATCATATTTTTACAGAATTATCAATGCTTATGCGATAAAACATCGTTTTACACAAAGAATAGTTAATTTTACGCGAAAACAACTTTTATGCAAGGTCTTGCCGAAATATAATTTTTTTGCGTATTTTATATCATCAAAAAGCTCTGCCTTTCGCGCAGAGCTTTTTGATTTGTTTTTGTTTATGCTTTGTTTACTGCGTCAATAAGGATAGTGCTGAGTGTCTGAGGATCGCAGTTGCCCTTGAGCTCCTTCATGCACTTTCCGAAGAGTGCCATAAGAGCTTTTTCCTTGCCACTCTTGAAGTCTGCAACCGACTTGGGGTCTGCGGCAATAACTTCTTTTACAACCTTGTCAACAAGTCCTGTGTCGTTGGAGATTATAAAGTCGTTTTCCTTTGCGTAGCTTTCGGGATCGATCGAAGAATCTTCAAACAAAGCTTCAAGGATCTTTTTGCCGTTTGCGCGGCTTACTTTTCCGTCTGTTACAAGCAGAATAAGCTTTCCGAGAGTTGCGCCGTCAAGCGACAGCATATCGTAGGTCATTTGCTTGTTGTTGAGGATTCTCATGATGTCAGAGATCATCCAGTTTGCCGCATCCTTAGCGTTTTTACAAACGGCGTATGCGCCCTCAAAGCATTCGCAAAGAGCAATGCTCTGAGTAAGGCGTTCTGCATCATATTCACCAAGACCATATTCACCCGCATAGCGTTCGCGCTTGACCTCGGGAAATTCGGGAAGGGATGCTTTTATCGAATCAAACCATTCGTCATCTATGACAACGGGCATTACGTTGGGATCGGGGAAATAACGATAGTCTCCCGCTGTTTCCTTCGTTCTCATGGCGTAGCTCTTGCCCTTGATGTCGTCCCAGCGACGGGTTTCCTGAACAAGCACTTCGGTGCCGTTTTCAATGGCATCAATGTGACGTGCTGTTTCGTATTCGATGGCACGCTTGATGGCTTCGATCGAGTTCATGTTTTTCATTTCGGTACGAACGCCAAGCTTGTCGGAGCCTTCGGGACGTACCGAAAGGTTAACGTCGCAACGCATTGTGCCGTGTGCCATTTCACATTCTGCAACCTTTGCAAAACGAAGCAGTGATTTGAGTCTTTCGAGGTATGCTTCAACCTCTTCAGCGCTCGAAAGGTCTGGCTGGCTTACGATTTCGATAAGGGGCACGCTTGTACGGTTGAAATCCACGTGTGTTGTATCCTCGCGGATGTCGTGTACGAGCTTACCCGCATCTTCTTCCATATGGATCTGCTTGATGCGGATATTTTTCTTGCCTTCCTTGGTTTCGATCTCCACAAGACCGTTTACGGCAACGGGAGCAAACCACTGTGTGGTCTGATATGCAGCGGGAAGGTCGGGATAGTAGTAGCTCTTTTTATCAAAGGTTGTGGTTCTGTTAATATGGCAGTTGAGCATAAGACCTGCTTTCATGCCGTAGTCCACTACCCTTTTGTTGACAATGGGAAGCATGCCGGGCATGCCGCAACATGCAGGGCAAACGTGCTCGTTGGGCTCGGTGCCGTAGGAATGTGCGGAACAAGAACAGAAGATCTTTGATTTTGTGGCAAGTTCAACATGAACTTCAAGTCCGATGACTGTTTCGTATCTCATAATTATTTGCCCTCCTTTTCAAGAAGTTTTGCAACAGAAAGAAGGCTTCTGTCAGAAAATGCTTTGCCGACAAGCTGAACAGAACCGGAAACGACAGCAGGAAGACCTGTTATCGATGCAGGTGCAGTGTATGCATTCTCTTCAAACGCCTTTGTGCTGTCGATGTTTTCGCAATATGCCATCGAAGAACAAGCGGGCATGAGAACTGCATCAAATTTGCTGAATATTTCGGCAAAAGCTTCGGCAATAACTCTGCGCATTCTCAGCGCTTTGTCGTATACTTTCATGTAGTTGTCTGTTGAAAGAGTTTCGGAACCGAAAAGTATAGCGGTCTTGAGAAGGTCGCCGAACGCTTCTGTACGGCTGTTTGTGTAAAGCTCGTCGATGTTCGAGAATTTCTGTGCACGATATCCGTATTTAACTCCGTCGTACTTTGATACATTGTTGCACAGCTCGGCACTCATAAGAATGTTCCAAGCAACGCGAGAGGTGCAAATAACATTGTCGTCGATCTCGCAAACTTCGATTCCGTTTTCGGAAAGTATCTTCTTTGCGTTTTCAATCTTTGTGCAGATTTCGTCATCTGCCCCTGCGAGCATGGATTTAAGAAGTGCAACCTTTTTTACGGGCGCGACATCAGCACCGTTTGCAAGCTTTGCACAAAGCTCGTCAGAGTGGCTTGTGCCATCCTTTTCATCGTGTCCTGCGATGACAGAAAGAACTTCTGCGCACACGTCGCTTTCGGATGCCATAACGCTTACGGTGTCGCCCGAGCACGCCACGGGAACTGTGCCGTAGCGCGAAACTGTGCCGTATGTGGGTTTTATGCTCACAAGACCGTACTGAGATGCTGCTCTTCTTACAGAGCCGTTGGCGTCAAGGCAGATAGCCGCTATTGCCTCCCCTGCCGAAACAGTTTCGGCAGAAGCGTTAAGGAGCTTTCCGTCAGCACAAAGAGCGCCCTTGTAATTCGTCTCGCCGAGAAGGTCAAAGGCAAATTCGCCAACAGGAGTTTTTCCGCAGATGGCGTAGTTTGCTTCAACAAGCTTTGTAACGACCTGTGCATCGAAAAGGCTCATATATCCATCAAGCATTTTAGAGCCTGCGGTGGTTGGCATATCTTTTGTGAGAATCATATCGTCAAGCACGATCTTGCGATCGGACTGTACGTCTTTTTTTACTGTAAAAAATTCCATTGCAATCTCCTTTCTGCCAATCATTCAACAACACGGGGAACGCACCAGTAGCCTTCGTCGGTTTCGGGAGCGTCCTTTTGCAGATCCTCGCGGGAGAAGGTTTTTATAACTTCATCTTCGCGTACCACTGTCATTATGGGCATAACGTGAACCATTCTTTCAACGTTTGCGGTGTCGATGGTGTTGAGGATTTCGAGTTCGGAGTCTCTTTTATCAAAAAATGAGATCACAGATTCTTTCTGCTCTTCGGTCAGACTCAGCTGATTGAGCATTTCGAGTTTTCTGAGTGTTTCTCTGTCCATATTACGATCTCCTTTTATAGTAACAAAATATCAAATCAGTCTCTGACTTTGATGTGAACTTCGCGAAGCTGCTGTTCGGTAACTTCGCCGGGTGCTCCCATCATGAGGTCCTGAGCATTTCCGTTAAGCGGGAATGCGATAACGTCGCGGATGGTTTCTTCTTCGGCGATAAGCATTATCATGCGGTCAACGCCGGGAGCCATACCTGCATGAGGAGGGGCGCCGTACGAGAAAGCGGTGTAAAGAGCACCGAATTTTGCCTTAACGTCTTCTTCGCCGTAGCCTGCAATTTCAAATGCTTTCTTCATGATTTCGGGGTTGTGGTTTCTGACCGCGCCGGAAGAAAGCTCTACGCCGTTGCAGACGATGTCGTACTGATAAGCAAAGATCTCGAGAGGATCTTTGTTAAGAAGAGCATCCATGCCGCCCTGAGGCATCGAGAAGGGATTGTGTGTAAAGTCGATCTTGCCTGTTTCTTCGTTGCGTTCGTACATGGGGAAATCAACGATAAAGCAGAATTCGAACGAATCGTTCTTGATAAGACCGAGTTCGTTTCCGATCCATGTTCTCATTTCGCCCGAAAGCTTGTCAATAACAGAAGCACTGTCACTGATGAAGAAGAGCGATTCGCCTTCTTTGATTCCGACAAGGGATGTGAGCTCTGCCTTCTGTTCTTCGGAGAGGAACTTTGCAATAGGACCCTTGTACTCGCCGTTTTCAAGAGTGATGTATCCGATACCGAACTTCATGCCGATGCTTCTGGAATAAGCGTCAATAGCCTTTTCAAACGCTTTCTTTCCGTCGCCGTCGCCATCCTTCTTGACCATGTAGTTTGCAACGATACCGCGTACAAGCTTGTTCTTGAAAGGAACAGTTCTGCCGTTTACTTCAAGAAAATCGTGCTTGCCGAAGAAATCTGTGAGGTCCTGAATAATAAGGGGGTTACGAAGGTCGGGCTTGTCAGAGCCGTACTTAAGCATTGCGTCTGCAAATGTTATACGCTGAAAAGGAGGCTTTGAAACCTTCTTGTCCGAGAATTTTGTAAAGGTATTGTACACAACCTGTTCTGCGACTGCAAAAACATCTTCCTGAGTAGCAAAAGACATTTCAAAGTCAAGCTGATAGAACTCTCCGGGAGATCTGTCCTGACGAGCATCTTCGTCTCTGAAGCAGGGTGCGATCTGGAAGTATCTGTCAAATCCGGATGCCATAAGCAACTGCTTGAACTGCTGGGGAGCCTGAGGAAGAGCATAGAACTTGCCCTTGTGCTTGCGGCTGGGAACGAGATAGTCACGCGCACCTTCGGGAGAAGAAGCTGTGAGGATAGGGGTCTGGATTTCAAGGAAGCCGAGTTCTTCCATCTGGCTTCTGAGATAGCTGAGTATCTTAGAACGAAGAACGATGTTGTCGTGGATCTTGCGATTGCGAAGATCGAGATATCTGTACTTAAGTCTTACGTCTTCTCTTGTCTGCATGGAAGCGTCGATTTCAAAAGGAATAGAAGACTTGCAGGGGCCGAGAACTTCGACCTTGGTTGCGCGTACTTCGATAAGACCTGTGTCGATCTTGGGGTTTACGGTTTCTTCATCGCGCTTTGTAACAGTACCCTCAACAAGGATAACTGTTTCTTTTGCCAAGCCTGCGATCATGCTGTCGTCAGAAAAGACGATCTGGGTGATGCCGTAGTGGTCGCGAAGGTCAACGAAAAGAACGCCGCCGTGGTCGCGCACGGTGTCCATCCAACCTGTGAGGACAACGTTCTGGCCGATGTGTTCGGTATTAAGTTCGTTACAAGTATGGGTTCTCAACATAAGTTAAATCCTCCAAACATATTATAATTTAAATTTAAAACTTTTATTTGCGCGGACAAAATAAAAATAGCCTTTCGCCCACAAACATGGGACGAAAGGCTAAACTTCCGCGATACCACCCAAATTGATCGGATGTGTCCGATCCTCTCAAACATCCTTACGGGATGAACGTGCGGTTCTAATTGCCAAAGGCTTTCTTCCGCAGGCTCCGAAGTGTTATTCGTTCCGATGTCATTGCCGAACTTTCACCACCGTCGGCTCTCTGCGAATGATTGACCGAAACTACTGTCTTCATCATAGCTTTTAACACATTGATTATATCACATAAAAATTCTCTTGTCAATAATTTGACTTTATTTTTTTGCAGAATTATCAGAATTATACGCCTTTTCAAGCTCTTTTACAAAATTGTCCGCTTCGGATCGTGTCCTGAATACGGTAATGCTTTTGTTGTTAGCGTGGTTTTTGAGCAACTCGTATATTTTTGGAAGTCTGCTTTGCGGGAAATCGCATATATACTGTCTGAATTGCACATCAAACTCTTCTTCGATCCAGGGCATATCGGGCCTTGACTTCCCTATTCTGCTTTCAACTCCCGAGAGACATTCTGATAAAGGAATATCGAATAAAAATACGGTGTCGCATTCTTTTAAACGGGTTTCGAGTGTGCGGGAATAGTTTCCGTCAATTATCCAATTGTCACGCTTCAGAATTTCGGAAAGTCTTCGGTCAAATTCTTCTCTTGAAACAGTTGTTTTGTCGGGCTTGTGCCATATCATATCGAGATAAAAAATCGGAATATCACATACCTTGCACAGTTTTCTTGAAAAAGTGCTTTTTCCGGCTCCCGGACTGCCGATTACGATTATTTTTTTCATTTATAATCTACCTCGATTTTCGCTTTTTGTAAAATGCCACTTACATTCTTTTTTCCGGTGCACATATCGAACAGTAATAGCCCGAAACAAGTCCCGTGCTTATCAACGCACCGCCGATGATGTCAGAGAACCAATGAACACCTGACAGCAATCTGCAAACCACCATAAAAATAGTGAAAATGACTATAACAAGATTGATAAAAAGTCTTAAAGCTCTCTTTTTTATCCGTCTGTTAAATTGAATTGCCGCACTTGACATTACACAGATCACAAGCATGGTTGTGGATGAAGGATATGATGCTTCGGCAACGCCATTGATGAGAATTGGTCTGTAATTTACAACCAGCTTCTCAAAAAATAAAAATACGGTTAAGACTACGGAATAAAAGACTCCGAGCAAAAGAATATCCCTGTCAACTTTCAACAGACTTTTCCTTTTTAGCGATTGGGCGAACCCTAAAAATCCAAACCCTGCAACAAAGCAAATCGGAACAATACTGAGCCAATCTGTTAAAATGTACAATGAAAAATTTACCCATGTGAAGTCGTGAACAGCTTTATTAATGGTTGCAAAACCCACTTTTGATCGGTCGGGACTTATAGCTCCAACGTCAAAAAAACACACTGCAAGTGTCCAGAGCATAAACAAAACAATAAAAATTGTTGTAAGTTTCAGCCACGTCTTTTTTTCTTTCATTTTTATCACCTTTTCTGTATGTATTAGGCTTTCGCCTTTACACATTCTAAAATGAAACGGGAGAAAATGAAAGAATCGGTGCTTCACGTTGATGATACCTTTCGTGTCATCGCAGTTTTATAAGTGTTGAAGCCTTGATCGAAAGGTGGATAAAGAGAAATACAGCTGCATACGGTTGAGAACCTGCAATAAAAATAATTACTCCGACAAAGTTTAACAATAAAGATATTTTCATGCAGAGTGAATTTTTTGAATTTTGAAAAGCAAGAGTGAAAATGCCGCAAAGCGCTATCAGAAAAACCGATGCGGTGTATATAAATTTGAGGTAATTTGAAATACCTTCAATTGACAAAAGAGAAACTTCCTTGATAAGAGAGCCTGTGTTTTGACCGAAAAAAGGCAGAAAAAACAAAATCAATACACTGATATCCAAAAGACCAAACAAGATGTTGCGGATACGAGTTTCTTTTTGTTTACTGTCGTTTTCCGCTACGTCAAGCAATTCTTCTCCGGACAGAAGAACATCTATTGTCACACCAAAGAATTTTGATATTGCTTTTAATGATTCTATGTTTGGATACCCCCTGCCCGATTCCCATTTTGATATGGCAGTCCGCGATACGTATAAGGCTTCTGCGAGATCTTCCTGAGTTATCCCTTTTTGTTTTCTCAATTCTTGTAGTTTTTCTTTGAATTCCATGCTTTTACCCGTTTTGTTATACAATTTTATACAGCTTTTGTATTGAACCGAAACCTTACATTACACTTTCATTGTAATGCTTAAGATATTCCGTCGGCATCATGCCGGTTTCCTTCCTGAAAACACTGCAAAAATATTTGTGCTCGGAAAATCCGCACATATCCGATATCTCGGATATTCTGTAATATCCGCTGACGATAAGTGCCTTTGCGGCATCAATTCTTTTGGTGTTTATATATTTCAACGGAGAAATCCCCATACATCTTCCGAAAACTCTGCGGTAGTAGTTCTCACTGACTCCGCACATTTTTGCAAGCTCCTTTACACATAACGGCTCACGGAAGTTTTCGTTTATATAGTCAACCGAGTTTTTCAAAAAAGGATAGTCCTTGAATTTGTCATATGTTTTGTGAGATATTTCTGCAAACAACTCATATAAAAGAGCTGTACACAAATATCTGTAGTTTTCGCACTTACTGCTCCAGATGTCATAAATCTTAAGAAATAGCGTGGTAATCTTTTCCGACGGATTGTCCGATACGGAAATATTTTTGCTTCCGTGATTGAGGATGTTCAAGTGAATTGCAATAAGACTTTCGTCGCCGTCGGAGCTTTGACTGTAAGTGATATCTGACGGGATGTAAAGAAGTGAATTTGCCGATACGGGAAACTGTTTGTTTTTTTGGTAGAATACCGCTTTTCCTTTAAGACGCCTGCTGAGAACATGAAAAGGCCGTTTTGCAGCGTTCGATTTGTTTTTCGGACGCTCAATATAAAATACGTCCAGTATTTCTGCTATAAGATTATCTTTCTCAAACATTTCCAATCACCAAGACTATTCTATCACACAAGTGGCACTGTGTCAAGTGTTGAAATTCGGAATATTTTGGTTTGTTTATCGGTTTACTTATAATCTGCACCGTGATATACTTTAACTGTAAAGGAAAATCGTCATGAATAAAACAGAGCTTTACAGTAAAACGGTATATCAGTTGTTTTTGAGAGCATTTAAGATATATCAATCAAGGAAAGGACTGACAAAATAATGTCTGTTATAGTATTAAAACCAAGTCATGCATCAGCGACCTACAATGAGGCGGCACTTGTTTTCGCAAAGATGTACGAGGCAGTTACAGGTGACAGTATAAGTATTACCGACAAAGACGACGGCAAATCAGACCTTGTGGTAATCGGCTCCGATGCTGTCAACGACTATGTAATGAAGGAGGTTCTTGAGCTTCGTATTGACAGTCTCGGCATACGCTACGGCACCGATGATTACTGCATACGCTCCCACTCGGACGGTGACAGAAAAGTGATTATTCTCGCCGGCGGCAGAGGCAGATCCACTCTTTATGCAATATATTTCTACTTTGAAAAATATCTCGGCTGTCATTATTTCTGGGACGGAGATGTTATACCTCAAAATGACGGTATACCGATGTGTGATATAGATGTTGTTGAATCTCCGAGATTTGAATACAGAGGTCTCAGATATTTTGCTCACAGAGGACTTAAGCGTTTTCAGGCAGAGCACTGGTCATATGAGGACTGGAAGCGTGAAATTGACTGGATGGTCAAAAAAAGACTTAATTTCTTCATGCTGCGGATCGGTATGGACGACGTGTGGCAGCGTGCTTTTCCCAAAGACGTTCCGTATCCTGAAAAATACCTTGAGATAACAGGTGTTGATGCCGAAGGCTACAACGACCGTTCGGATTTCTGGACACTTAAATACAGAGGAGAATTAAGAGAAAAGATACTTGAATATGCAAGACGCTGTGATTTGATGTATCCTACAGATTGCGGCACCATGACACATTGGTACAGCAGAACTCCCGAAGCGTATCTTAAAAATAAAAAGCCGGTCTTTGCACATCAGGAATGCAAGCAGTACTGTGCTTCCGATACCGGAAGAGTATGGGATTTCACCGACAAGGAAAGCATGAATAATTATATGCATCTGACCGAAACTCTGGTGAACGAATATGAAAAGCAGGACGAGCTGTTCCATACCATAGGACTTGGCGAACGCTGGCTTTATTATGACAAGAAAAAGAATCTTGCATCAAAGCTGATTGCGTACAGACGCATTTCCGAATGCATAAGGGAAAAATATCCGTCATCAAAGCTGATGCTCGCAAGCTGGGATTTTGTCGGCTGGTGGTCGGGAGACGAGGTTAAAAAGCTTATTTCTGAGCTTGATCCGCAAAGAACAATTATTTTAGATTATACCTCGGACGTCAGTGATCCTAATGAAAGCTTTATAAATTGGGGAGTTGTAGGTAAATTCCCGTGGATTTACGGTCTGTTTCATGCATATGAGTCGGAAAGTGAGATAAGGGGTGCATATGAGCGCTCGGACGAACGCCTTAAAATTGCCGCAGATGATGAATACTGTAAGGGTATGATTCTGTGGCCGGAGCTGTCGCACAGCGATCCTCTTATTTTAGAATATCTGTCAGAAAATGCATGGTCACCGTTAAAAAGAAATATTGAAGAAATAACAGCTGACTTTTGCAAAAACAGATACGGCTCATACTCCGAAAGCATGAACGAGTGCTGGCAGCAGCTTTTACCGTTTATAAAGCTTGGAGACTGGGGAAGCTACAGCCATAGACAAAAGGGCGATGAAAAATATGTTGAATACTGCTCAAGCTGGTATGTTCATCAGGATATGTGGAGCAAGCTGACAAACTTTTTGCACACCGAGTTCACTAAACATGAAAATCTTACAGACTACCACACCTTAAAGCTTAAAAAGACTTTAACGCTTACCGACAACATTGTTTCGGCATTAAACGTACTTGCAAACGGCGGTTGTGCTCTTGAAAACGAGTTTATTCTGAGAGACAGCATAGATTTAACCAGAACCGTTATCGGCAGATTTATGAATTATATAATCATAAAAGCACTTTCATCGCTTGGTAACAAGTCACGCATACATACACTTAAGGAGCATTATATGCGTCTTATGGATATAATGTCGGAGCTTTTGTCGCTTAATGATGATTTTTCCATATACCATACAAAGCTTTGTCTTGAGAAAACAGCACCCACAAATCCTAATTTTGAAATTACGCTCAAGAGAAACATTTACAACGGTTATTGCAGTCAGGGTGCATATGAGTTAACAATGTATGTTTTCAAGCCTGAAGGTGAGCTTGCATTTGACTGGCTTATGACCGCCGATGGAAAAACAGCTCCGAACTTTTCCGAAGCAATGCAGAAAATAAACAAAAATTTTATGGATACCCCCCTTGAAGAAATGCAGCCACTTGCAAGACTGAATCCGCAGGATGTGATACACAAGGCTGCAGATGCTGTGCGTGACCTTTCGGTAGTTATTAACCGCTGAAAAGGTTTCTGCAAAAAGATCAATTGAATAATGACTAAAACAGCAAACCCGCCTTTTCTTTGTGAAGAGGCGGGTTTGCTGTTTTTAATCAAAGCTTTTTCATTCAAACACAATGTTGCGGCATCAGCTTAACACCTTAAGTCCCATATCCTGTGCTGCTTCTGCCTTTTTTCGTTTATGTAACTGTTCGACAAATTGGAATTTAATGAATAGTCTATTTTATTTCTCTGACATACAAACGGTCAATTCCATTTCCGTAGTTTACTATGTCTTTTACATAGCAATAGCCATATTTTTCCTACAACCCCATGAATTCTGTTGGAATATAGGTTTTATCGAAGCCAATGCTTTTGGCATATTGATTGGCAAAATCGATAAGTTTTCCGCTGATTCTGTTGCCACGGTAATCTTCACTTACAAACAAAGTAGATATCCATGGAAAAATCTCTGGCAATGGGTAATAATC
>JAFYUZ010000049.1 GCA_017549365.1 Clostridia bacterium | reverse complement strand
TATTTCGCTCTCTGCGGAGAGCGACCAAAGGCGCCGCCTTTGGAATCCGCCACCCTTTGAAAAGGGTGGATCGAAACTTTATTATTTGGCGTGGAAATCAATCAATGTCAAAAATCCAAGAATCCCCGTAGAGCATACGCCTTTCCTACCATTATTCTATGATTAACATGTGGAAAAAACGGACCCTTACGGATCCGTTTATTCAAAGAATCATTTTTTATATTTCTGCGCCCAAAGGCATGCCTCGTGTGCCGCTTTTTTTGCGGTCATCACCTCGACATCCGACATATCCACGTCAAAATCACAAAAATCACACTCGGCAATGTTTGCGCCCGTCAGATATTCGAGCCAGGTCAGCGCAAGGGTATATCGTCCAAGACCAAGCGACACGTGGATATCATCCCTGTGGGTCTGATCTCCCGAAAAACCGTAGCTGTCGAGCAAGCTCATCGCCTTGCCAGACGGGATAAGTCCCGCCGCATTGCAGTTTTGGTACATGATATCATAAGCAGGCTCAACCAAATCATACATTTTTGCATGGTTTTCAAATCCAAAGTGCAAAAGCCTGCCACTTCCGTTGCGATATCCCCAGGTCTGATGAACAAAAATCTTTGCTTTGGGGCAATATTTTTTTACGTATTCGCAAAGAAAAGCGGTGTACGGCTCGTAGCTTTCGGGCTTAAAGCTGAAATGACTTGCCTGCTGAAGTGTGACAATGTCAAACTCGCGGCTGATAAGAGCCTGTTTTATCGAAACGAGAAAACCCGTATCATCGCCGTTGAAGTGCAAAGCATATTTTGGCAGATCCTCAAGGGCGTTGATATAGTGGGTGTAAAGCGAACAACCGCCGATGTAAAGATTTACGGTGGTTATATCCTTGCCGCAACGTTTTGCCGCCCTCGAAAGGTAGCGGGTTGCATCAACAGAAAAGCTGTTTCCGATGGATAAGATCTTCATTTTGTCACACCTCCGAAAAAATCACGTGTTTCTATTGTTTTTTTCATACTGTTTTGGTATGTTATACAATTTCCGACAAAGTATAAGTGGTAAGCGATATGTCGCCGCAAAGCTTTTTGATGCCGACTTTCTTGGTTTCGCCGGGGAGCATGCTGAAATAATTCTCGGCAAAAACTCCATCGCCGCATATCTCGACGGCGTGAACATAACGGCTTGCGGTAAGGGTTATGAAATCATCGGTGATCGCGTCAATTGCAACGCCGTCGCAAGGCGAAATGTGCAGAGCGCCGTCCTTGTAGAACGATCTGTCATGGAAACTTTCCGACGAATAATCGCAGATGACCGCAACCGCACCCTGGGGAACGCCTGAAATTTCAATCTCGCGCACTGTGTTTGCGGCAAAAAGAACGGTGGCCTCGTCACACTTTTGCACACTGCCGTCACTCATCACGGCAAAGCAGGTAACAACGCCGCTATCGGCAACATATCCGTCGTTGCAAAGGCGGGCGAAGAACTTGCCGTCGCGCTTTATCACACTTGTCATGCAGTGGGCGGCGCAACGCTTGAACGAATAGTAAATCGCCTTGGGACGGCAATAATAGTCAATGAACGACCAGCCGGCAGAAGCAGGCCAGCAATCGTTGAGCATCCAATAAAGAATACCCGAGGAGAAGTACTGATTTCTTCTGAAATTTTCAAAAGTAAAGCGGATCCACTCGTACCCCATGTACTTGAGCTTGAAAAACCTATCATTTTGGTCGGTAAAGTCTCCGAGAACCTTTGTCGCAAAGAATTTTGCGTAATCCATAAGTTCAAGGCTGAGTGCGGGATTGGATTGAGTGTGGAAATACCACATATCGGGAAGCTGTGACGGATCGCCGCCGAAGATATCCTCGTCGTTCATCATCTCTTTCAACGATTCGTAAGAGCATGCGCACATGGTAGGCTCCTCGGCAACAAAGCGGGCAAGATATTTTTCGTAGTATTCCTTATAGTCGGTCATATCGGCTTTTTCGATATACGGGAAAACCATACCTAAATACTGGGTATTGTGTGTGGTGCCGACTGTTTTGGATGCATATTTGTCGCCGCCGTAGGGGCTGGACGGCAAAAATCTGCGGCGCGGATCATATTTGCGAAGGGCAGGTGCGATGGCTTTGTGAGCCGAAATCCTACCCATATACTCGGACATTTTATCCGATCCGTTGACTGCGTTTTCGTTGTCGCCCGTCCACCACATAAGGCAGGGGTGATTGCGCAGTTTCTTTGCGGCGTATTCCGCTTCTTTCGACAAAAGCTCCACAAAATGAGGCTCGTCCTCGGGATACTGTCCGCACGCCATCAGGAAATCCTGGGTGACCATGATACCAAGTCTGTCGCACTCGGAATAGAAATGATCGCATTCGAAAATTCCGCCGCCCCAGACACGGATCATATTAAGTCCCGCATCCTTTGACATTTCGAGAATACGGGTGATCTTTTTGGGATCGACCGCCGAAACAAAAGGCTCGGTGGGCACCCAGTTTGCACCCTTGCAAAAGATCTTTTTGCCGTTTATCATAAGGGTAAAGCACGAAAACTCGGTGTTTGCATCATAAACGTCAGCGCTTTCGCTGTCTTCTTTCAGCCACAGACAAAGGTTGTGGGCAGGGCTTCCCTCTTTGTCTTTAAGCTGAAGGATCTTGACGGTTCTGATACCGAATTTTTCGCATATATCAAGTCTGCCGTTGACGAACACTTTTATTTCATATAAGTTCGCTATGTTTTGACACATAGGTGTCCAAAGCTTTGCGTCGTCAATGTCAAAATATCTGATCTGATGCTCTTCTGCGGTATAAAACTCGTCGTGTGCCGCAAGGCTTCCGTCGGGGGCGTAGATCTCGATTGATACATCCCCACCGTTTTCGTATGATTTGAACGACACGTCGCACGAAATCTGTGCGCTGAACTCGTCAATGCTTTCTGTTACAACGTATACCGAGTCGGCGCAAACGCCTTTTTCAAACTCAATGTAGCATTCTTTGAGGATGCCGCAGGTGACGAAGCGATAAACCCAGTCCCAGCCGTAGGTGCACTGCATTCTGCGGGTGTTTATGCGCTCTGTTGTGAAAGCGCCTTCGTGGTATTTTTTGCCCGAAACTGTGCGAACGGGCGAATAAAAGCGAACTTCTATCTCGTTTTTGCCGACAACAAGAAATTTTTCAGCTGAAAATCTGTGAGGGAAAAACATATCGTCGGCATATCCGATGTGTTTGCCGTTGAGATAAACGTCGCAGTAAACGTCGAGTCCCTCAAAGCAAATCTGTGCACCCTTGCCAAGCTCTTTGACCTCAAACTCTTTTTTGTACTGCCAGTCGACGTTTTCGATCCACTGAATTTGTTTTGCGTTGTCGCGATAGTAAATGTTGCCGTCAATAATGCCTGCGGCGATAAGGTCGGTATGAACACAGCCGGGCACTGTGCCATCGAAGCTGATATTTTCGCCTTTTTCATTCTTTCCAAAGGCTTGCCATTTGCCGCAAAGATCTATTCTGTCCATATTCCTATCCTTTCGATATGATTTGATTTTCGTCAGCGTTTTGCGTTCCGCCGACTGGAAAAGTGCATTTTTATATTTATTTCAGTATAGCATATTTTTTCACGCGTTACAAGAGATTGAGCAATTTTTTTAGTATATTTTTGATAGATTTGTGGGGATTTTGTTTGACTCACGCTCTCGGGGCAAGGAACGCGACGGGAGGAGTGGTTTTTTGCCACCTGTTAAATTCAACACCAAAAGATAAAGTTTCGGTCCACCCTTTTCAAAGGGTGGCGGTTTCCAAAGGCGGCGCCTTTGGTCGCTCTCCGCAGAGAGCGAAACACCCCTTTTGCGTTCGCAAAGCGCAGGATGGGTGAATTGCACGAAGTGCAAGAGGGAAACCCTCGCCGGGGGTTTCCCTTTTTT
>JAFYUZ010000048.1 GCA_017549365.1 Clostridia bacterium | reverse complement strand
GCGGCTTGCCGTGATGGCAATGTTGTGTGCCGATGAATACCCCGATCTTGACATAAACAAGGTCATAAAAATGTGCCTTATCCACGATTTCGGCGAGGCAATTACGGGGGACGTCCCCTCTTTTTTCAAAACAGAAGCGCACGAAGCCGACGAGCAAAATGCGATCAAAACCCTTGTGTCACCTTTGCCCGATAAATACAAGACGGAATTTCTTGCCCTTTTTGAAGAAATGAACGAATTGAAGACCGACGAAGCGAAGCTTTGCAAAGCTCTCGACAATATGGAGGCTTTGATATCTCACAACGAAGCCGACATTTCCACCTGGCTTTCCTTGGAATATGAAGAAAACCTCACCTACGGTCAGAAAAATTCCGAATGGTCCGAATGGACACGAAAATTGAAAGAAACGATAAAGCAGGACAGCCTTGACAAGATCAAAAAAGAGAAAAAATAACAAAAACGAGCCGTATCAAGGCTCGTTTTTCGTTTTTATTCTTCCGTTTCTCTGGTTTTTGGGGGTTCTTCAAGGGTGAGTCTTCCGATCTTCGCTCCGCGGAATTCATCAAGAAGCATAACGGCGGTGCGGGCATAGTCTATTTCTCCGCCCGCAATAAGAAAACCGCGTTTTCTGCCGATAAGCTCGAATATTTCGTAGGGCTGAAGATCCTCAAGCTCCTCGGGGTCAAGCTTGTATCTCTCGCAAAGCTTTTTGGGATATTTTTTGTAAAGGGTCTTGCACAAAGAAACCGCAATCTCCTCGCGGTCAAGTATCTCGTCACGGATAGCACCGGTAAAGGCAAGGCGAAGGCCCGTTCTTTCGTCCTCAAACTTCGGCCAAAGAATACCGGGCGTATCAAGCAGCTCGATGCTGTTTTTGATGCTGACCCACTGGTTTTCACGGGTGACGCCGGGTCTGTCCTCGGCTTTTACCCTCTTTGTGCCCGAAAGCTTGTTGACAAGGGTGGATTTGCCTGCGTTTGTGATGCCGATGATAAGCGCACGGGGCAGTCGACCTACCATGCCCTTGCGCTCAAAGCGCTCAAGCTTGTCCTTCATCACCTCGCGCACGGCAGGGATGATGTCAGATATTCCCTCGCCCGTCATGCAGTCGGTAAAGATGGCCTCTCTTCCGATACTTTTGTAGTATTCCTTCCAGCGCATATTCGATTCGGGATCGGCAAGAGATGCTTTGTTAAGCACAAGTATCGACGGCTTGCCCGAAAGTATCTCGTCTATCTGCGGATTTCGGCTGGAAATGGGAATACGCGCATCGCAAAGCTCTATTGCAACGTCGACCAGCGAAAGATCCTCGGCGATCTGGCGCTTTGCCTTGGTCATGTGGCCGGGAAACCACTGGATGACCTTGCTGATCTCGCGCACCTGCGGAGCTTCTTTTTTCTCGACAGGCTTTTTCTTTTTGGGTTTATATGGTTTGAATTTGTTGTTTGCCATCAGTTGTCGGTCACTCCTGTGTGATTATGGGATCGGGCTCGGCAGGCTTTATGGCGCCGAATTTATGCAACGGCATAATGCGGAAAAGCACCTTACCGATAATATCGTCTTCCGTAAAGCCCGTGTAGATACATTCGTCGTTGACGATATCATAGCTTCCCTGGGCGCGGCTGTCGGTGGAGTTGTTGCGGTTGTCACCCATAACAAATATCATGTTTTCGCCCACTGTGAAGCTTTCGGGGCAGCCGTAATGATACATGGAAGAGGTGGTGTAGTTGACATACGGCTCGTCAAGAAGCACGCCGTCAACAGTGACCTGCCAGGATTCGTAATCTATCTCTACCTTTTGTCCCTCGGTGGCAATAACGCGCTTTACAATCGGCGACTGATTAAATCTTTCACGCGAGACTATGACGATGTCGCCTGTTTTGGGCTCGTAAAAGAGGTTGGAGATGATAAGCTTTTCGCCGTCAATCAAAGTTCTGTTCATCGAGCTTCCGTCCACCGTCACGATCTTGAGGGCAAAGGTGAAGACGACGAGCACAAAGATGAAAGCAAAGGCGAGGGTTTCGATCCATTCAAAAACCGTGCGCAAAAGTCTTTTGCCGCCCTGTTTTTTGATTTCTGTTTCGTTTCCTGTATCTGTAACCGAAGAATTTTCTTCGGTCAAATTTTCGTTCTGTTCGTTTTTGTCAAAATTTTCGTTCATTACATTGCCTTTCGGAAAAAATGGTTGCAAAATATCAAAAAAGGAGCCTGCTTCGGCTCCTTTTTCAAAGCGGAGCAAAAGCTGCCGCAAATTTGTCTGACCGTAATGGGTGAAAAGAGAGGACCTTGCGATCCGCTCTTTTCACTGATATCTTTGTGAAAAAGATATTCGGGATTCAGACGGAAATCAGAGGATTTCCTTGAGCTTAGCGCTCTTACCGACTCTGTCGCGGAGATAGTAGAGCTTAGCGCGTCTGACCTTACCGTGTCTTACAACCTCAACCTTTGCAACGTTGGGGGAGTGAAGGGGGAAAGTCTTTTCAACGCCGCAGCCGTACGCTACGCGTCTTACGGTGAAGGTTTCGGAGATGCCGCCGTTCTTCTTGGCAATAACTGTGCCTTCGAAGAGCTGGATTCTTTCTCTCTGGCCTTCCTTGATTCTGTTGTGAACGATGATTGTATCACCGATCTCGAACTGAGGAACCTCAGTCTTAAGCTGCTCGTTTGCGAAAGCGTTTATGATGTTGTTCATAAAGCTTACCTCCTTAATATCCGGGTATTCATGCATAGCAGCAGCAGAGGAATGCCCTGTTTTTTATATTCGGGCAGAAAACCACCCATAACACATGAATTATACCACGCGCGGCGCGATAAATCAAGTGTGTTTTCAAAATGTTTACAATTCCGCGTCTCTTTCGGTATCAGTCGTCAGAATTTTTGGATTCTTCGTCCTCATCGGGGGTTATGGTAACCTTTATCTCGATGGCACGGCGATTTTCGGTCTTTGTAACCTCGACCGCGAGGTTTTCGTATATAAAGCTGTCTCCCACTTCGGGAATCTTGCCGAGTTCTTTTTGTACCCAGCCGCCGACGGTTGCCGATTCGTTTTCGGCGTCGGTGAAGCCCAAGGTTTCGCAGACTGTGTCAAAGTTTGCGCCACAGGAGATCATATAAACGTTATCTCCCGCCTTGCGGCATTCTTCAATAACCTCGTCGTGCTCGTCCCAGATCTCGCCAACAAGACCTTCGAGCACGTCCTCAAGGGTAACAATGCCCGCCGTTCCGCCGAATTCGTCAACGACGATCGCCATGTGCACCTTGGATTTCTGGAAGGTACGCAAAAGCTTCGAGGTCTTCATTTTTTCGGGAACGAAAACAACGTTGTGGAAAATTTCCGAAATGTCGGACTTTTTCTCATATATCATGTTGTTAAAGTCTTTTTCGTGCAAAACACCGATAACGTTGTCGATGGAATCACGATAAACGGGAATACGGGAAAAACGCTGACTGCGGAAGATTTCGGCTATATCTTCGAGGGGTGCGTCCTCGGGGATGGCGACAATATCAACTCGTGGGGTCAGAATGTCTTCAACGTCAACGTCGTTGAATTCGATAGCCGAGCGGATGAGCTCGCTCTCCTGCTCGTCAAGGCTTCCGCCCTCTTCTGCTTCGTCGATAATGGTGATAAGTTCTTCTTCCGTGATGCTCTGGTCGAACTCGGTCTTAAAGATCTTCTTTATCAGTTTTTTCCACATTGAGAAAACAAAGTTTATGGGGAAGAAAACGAAGTTCAAAATTTTAAGTATCGGAGCTGAGCGGATCGCCGTCTTTTCGGGCGAATCTTTGGCAAGCGCTTTTGGCGTGATCTCACCAAAGATCAGAATGGCACCAGTCATCACTGCCGTGGAAATGGCAGAGCCGTATGCAGGGCTGATTTTAAGAAAAAGAGCCGTCGCAATCGATGACGCCGCGATGTTTACGATGTTGTTTCCAACAAGAAGGGTTGACAGCAACGTGTCAAATCTGTCTGCAAGCGAAAGGGCTGTTCTTGCGCCTCTTTTTCCGTCTTGCGCCATAATTTTAAGCTTGCTTTTGCTCAGGCTGGCAAATGACATTTCCGAGCCCGAAAAAAATGCGGACAACAAAACAAGCAATACGAGCCATAATATAGGCCCCCAACTGTCCATTAAAAAAACCACACTCCTTATGTGTAAAATATTTGCATTGTAAAACAATACAGCGTTTATTATATCACAAAAATCCATTTTTTCAAGGGAAAAAAGCGGAAATTTTCAAAAATACACATATTATTCACAAATTGGCGGCTGTTTTTTGTGAAACAAGCACCACAAATTGCATCTTTTCGGTTGACAAACAAACAGTTTTGCCCTATTATATAAAATAGTGAAATTTATTTTTTCGACAAGGAGAAAAATTGATGAAAAAACACCTTTGCCTGTTGATCTGCACATTGATGCTTTTCACAGCAGCCTTTTCTGTTTTTCCCGCAAGTGCGGCCAACGAATCTGACGCCTCTGCGGTATACGTGTGCGAATCGGACAATCCCCCCGCAGAAATCCCGCAGGAGCTTGTATACATAAACATTGCCTCGGCGCTTGCGGCAATCCCCAAAGGCGGAACCGTATATGTGTGCGGAGACCTTACTCTGTCATCTTCCATTGCGGCAGGAACCTCAGACGCCATGACCTACATCAAAGGATACCCCGGAAGCTCGGCGCGTGTTATTTTTCCCAAAACAGGTGTCGAGATCAACCGCAGCATCACCTTTGACGACCTCACCATAAAAGGCGCCGCCAAAGACGAAAGCTGGACAAAAGCAGTTGGCTGTTCGCTTGTTTTTGCATCGGGCTGTACCTACGAGGCAAGCGATCCTTACAACTACTCCGGAAAGCAGGTAAAAACCGGTATTTACATCGGCCACAGCGGCAATTACGAAGGCGACGCGTATTATTCGTTTGACGCTCCCGACATTGTTTACAACATGATCGCCCCCGTGGGACTCTATTCTTCGACTTACACCGTCAAGGGCGACTTTGTTTTCGACCTTAACGCAGGCGAATTTTCTTCGGTATTCGGCGGTGTGCGCAACGGCAACAACACCGCAAGCTTCCAAAAGCTTTACGGTGACGTCACCTACAACCTCAACGGCGGATCTTACAGCAACGTTACCACCTACAACCTTACGGGCGGTCATATTCACGGCAACCTCGTATTCAACATAAACGGCGGACAATATACAAGATCCACAAAGTTCATTCTCGGCAACGGCAGAGACAAATTTATGAACGATACTCTCAACACCGCCGATTATACCACCGCAGGCAGTCTTGCCATTGTGGTAAATGCCGACGAGCTTGAAAAGAACGGCTCCAACATTTCGGCTCTCACCATCACAGAGGCAAACCATTATGCCGACATCGGCACTCAAAACTCGGTTATTATCCTCAACCACGCCGAAAAATCGGGATATCTCCCCACCGTTTCGACAAAAAGCGTGGAATATCTCGTTAAGGTAACAAACGGAAAAGCCATCCCCGTTTTTGAAGAATCCGACAACGAGGGAACTGCCGGCGCATTCCTCGGATTTGAAATAACTCCCGACAACGCGGGTTATCTCCCCTATTCCGGCGGAGTTGAGATCGGTCTTAACGGCGACGGATACTACGACATCCCCATGAGCACAAACAACAGCTTTGTGGAAGTTTACTTTGAAAATCCCCTCGAAGGCAAATTTTACGATGTAACCTTCGTCGACGGCGCAAAGGTGATAGCCGAAATGTCCGCCGAGGGTAACAACGGCATAGTTCTTCCTGTCTGCGAATATACCAAAGAAGGTTACTGCTTTGCAGGCTGGGAACACGACGGCAAAACCTACGCCGTGGGCGAAACTTTTATCATTGAGGGCAACACCGAATTTTCCGCTGTCTTCATCAAAGAATCGGACGTAAAAACGATATATATAAACGGCAACAGCGGCAACAACGCAAACTCCGGCGTTTCGTCGCTCGCCCCCGTGGCAGATTTTATTACTGCTCTTAATCTTGTTGACAAATACGGGGCACAGAAGCTTGTTATCATGTCTGCCATCGAAACGGGCAACACCACTTTTCCTAACAGCACAGATCCCCTTGTCATCACGGGCAAGGACGGTGAAAAAGATTACGGCGGAAGCCTTCTTTTCACAAGAACCCACACCCTCAACCGCCCTGTCACCTTTGAACACATGGGACTTGGTTGCAAAGAGTATCAGTACATCTGCACCAAGAATCTGAAAACCGTCTTCGGTGAGGGACTTGTTCCCGCGGGCAACCGCGGAATCATGGCACATTTCGGCAACGAATATGCCACAACAGATTCCATTGACGTTGAAATAAAAAGCGGCAAATTCGACAGAATTTTCATCGGCGGCGCATACTACAACAGCGACCGCGTCGGTCTTGCGGGAAATGCAAGAGTATCTATTTCCGGCGTTGAGGCAATTCCTCTTACGATAGGTTTCGATGCATACTCGGGCTATGACAAAAAAGGCTCTGTTGACGGAAGCGTTGAAATAACAGTTGAAAGCGGCAGCATAGCATCCGTTTCTGCCGCCAATATCTCGGAATTTAACGGTGCTCTCTATTTCATCGTTTACGGCACTTCCGTTGTCCCCACCATCGACGAAATGCCCGAAGCCCTCGGCGGAAACTACTTTATCCGCGTACTCTCTGACGGCAAGGTGACTGCGGCGGTCGACGAGGACGGCAACATCAAGCCCGGCTATATCAACGCCGTATGCGATTCGGAAAACAAAACCGTAAGGCTCACCAACGCCATCGGAACCGAATATATCTTTGAGCAGGGAGAAATCGAAATTTCCTCCGGCGAATACACCGTGGAATTTATCGAAAAGGGATATCTCAACGAAGCTGAATTTGTTGTGGACGAGCCCATCTTCGGTCACAAGGCTGAAAAAACATACTACTCCACCGACAAATTCGTTGCCACAGGTACTTGGATGTGCGGCGAAGAGCAGGTGGAAAGATTTGAGCTTAACAAAGAATATACTTACAGCATCCGCCTTCTTCCCGGAAAATCCATAGATACAGACGGCTTCTGCGACGCCGCAGTAAACGGCAACGGCGCTTCGATCATTGAAAACGATGACGGAAGCTTTACCGTTGAATATTTTTACGGCGAGCTTTCTGCGGGAGTTGTAAAATACGTCAGCCAATCAAAGGGCTCCGACAGTAACAACGGATCCAAGACCGCACCCTACAAGACCCTCGGTACCGCCATCACCGCTGTCGGCAAAACAGGCGGTGTGGTATACGTCATGGACTCTGTAAACGGCGGTGCCTCCTATGGCACAAACGCCAACCCCGTTCTTATCTCGGGCGACGGTTATCCCGATGCCGTGGTATATCTTGATAACAACGCAGGCGCTATGTTGAACGGCGATATCACCTTTGATAACATAAAGATCACCATGGGCAGCTATTCTCACTTCAACGACCGCGGCTTCAAGCTGGTGTTTGGTGACAACGTTTCCATGGACGGCTTTATGGTGCACATAGGTACTTACGCCTCTAAAAGCGTCAATTCCGCCGATGTCACCATCGGAGAACATTCATCCTTCCGCTCTCTTCACCTTGGCGGCGGTTATCACACCAGAGCCACAAAGGTTTCGGGGGATGTAACCATAAATATCTCGGGCAAGGTAACCAACCTCAGCTACGGCACCGATGCATATATGACAAGCCAGGTGGCAGGCGCCGTTGACGGAAATTTCCTTTTCACCTTTGACGGCAACGGTTCTTTCGGCAGCATGATCGAAGGCGCTCGCAGACTTATCGTTTCGGACGACACCGTATTCCAGTTTGTCTTCAACAACGGCACAACAGGTATGGGCGCAGTTCCCGAAGACCTTGTTCCCAAAAGCAAGCTTTACACGATATATTCGGGTATCGGAGGCCGTGTTCTTCATGCCAAGGATGAAAACGGAAACTCGATTTCCGGTATGTTTGACGTTGTTCCCGACGAAGGATACTCGGCAATAATAAGTTATAACGGCAACACCGCTCTATCTCACGGCGGAAGATATTACTTCCCCGCAAACACCGAGGTCATAATATCCTATATGAAATCCAACCTGCCGATCGAAAGCTACGTCGTCGATCTTGGCGGCGGCAAGGAAAACGGCCCCGCCTTCGAGATTGATTCCGAAGGATACATCACCTTCATCAATTCTCCTTTGAAGAAAGACCACATCTTCGAAGGCTGGTATTCCGACCCCGAGTACACAAAGGTTATAAAGAGCGGCGACTATATCGGAAGCAGAATCGAGCTTTATGCAAAATACGAGTTTTTCCCCATGCGCGACAGAGACGGTGTTTTTGCCATCCGCGGCGTGCAGATGCGTGTCCCCGACGAATCAAGCAACATTCAGGGATTGAGATACATAACAGTAACCGACAACGAGGCTTTTGAAAAGGTCGCTTCCTTCTCGGAAAAGAACAGTCCCATGCTCCGTCCCGAATTCGGATATGACACACACTACGGAAGCGTGGTTATGCCCACAGACATTCTCGGCGTTTCCGAGCTAGTACTCGACGGCGAATACTTTGTTGGCAACAAGACCTACAAGGCAAGAAGTGCGAATTCCGCAAACATATTCAAAAAGACTGACGAAAAGACAGAATACACAGTATGTCTTCTCAACATCACTCCCGAAAAGTACGAATACGAGTACACGGTAAGACCTTATCTCATCTATTATACCCGTTCGGGCAACCGCTCGGTGCTTTACGGAAACCCCTATTCGGTAGACGTTATCAAAACCACCATTGCCGCTCTTGAAAGCGGAAACGAAAGCGCCTCTGCCGAGGCATATATGAGAGAAACCATTCTTCCCGTATATGCAAAAGAGCGCGGAATAGAGCTTCTTCCCACCGAAACGCTCGAAATGATTAACGAAAAGACCGAGCTTTACAAGCAAAACGTGCTCGGCTCCGAAAACATGGATCTTTCAAAGATAACGGGAACCAAATACTATGTTTCGCCCAACGGCTCGGACTCCAACAACGGAAGATCGCCGTCTACCCCGTGGAAATCGATTGCAAAGGTCAATTCCGCAACCCTTCGCTCGGGCGATGCCGTTCTGTTTGAGCGCGGCGGCGAATTCCGCGGAAAAATAACAGCCGTGGCAGGCGTTACCTACTCTGCCTATGGCGCGGGTGCAAAGCCCATTATCAACGGCAGTGCCAAAAACTATGCCGACCCCGCCCTTTGGGAAAAAACCAACATCGAAAACGTATACAAGCTTAAAGACAAGGTTGACAACGTCGGTCTTATGGCGTTTGACCACACCGGCGAGATCGGAAAATACGACGAGCTGGTGGGAACCATGCGAGTTTCAGGCGTTTCCTATGACGGCAAATATTTCGACAATCAGTACGACCTTGACACAGACCTGCATTTCTACAGTAATATGGCAAACGGCGTTCTGTATCTTTACAGCGACCGCGGAAACCCCGGCGAACGTTTCCGATCCATCGAGCTCGGCTCGGGCGGAAACCTTATGGCGGTAAGCTCCAGAAAGAACGTAACTGTTGACAACCTCGACTTCCGCTATGGCGGATCGCACGGTGTAGGCGGTAGCGGCGGACTTGCAAACCACGATTCCTACGGCAACCTCACAAGCATCAACGGATGCGCAAACCTCACCGTCACAAACTGTATTTTCTCGTGGATCGGCGGTTCGATCCTTTCGGATACCACACGCTACGGCAACGCCGTTGAAATATTCGGAAGCGTCGACGGATATCTTGTACAAAACAACTGGATCTATCAGATCTACGACACTGCCATAACCCATCAGATCTCGGCAGGAAGCGTCGGAAACACCCACATGAGAGACATTCTTTACAAAGACAACCTCATGGAATACTGCCACTGGTCGATCGAATTTTACAACCAGAACTGCGAATGTTGTAACCCCCGCGAAACACCGATCCACGTCAGAATAGTTGAAGACGTTCTTTCCGAGGGCAACATCATCCGTATGGGCGGTTACGGTTGGGGCAGCCGTATAAGAAAAGAGGGCGCCGCACTTTACAACAGCTTCGGTCTGTCAAGAGTAGAGTCCGAAACACGCAATTTCCACGCAAAGGACAATATCTTCTTCCGTTGTGCAGGCGGTATGTACCGTTTCTACGACAACGCCAGCGAAGACAACCTTACCTACGAATCCAACCTTTGGGTACAGGATTTCGGCGGCCTCCTTGGATGGTACAAGAACGGAACTTATAGATTTAACACAGATGCCGAGGACTATATTACCTCTACCCATCTCAAAGAAGAGAATACACAGGGCGTTTACTTCTACGCACCGTAAATAAAACATTCGGGGAAAGCACGTCGCTTTCCCCGAAAAAACACACAAAGAAAGAAGGCAGAAAAATGAAGATCCTCACAATGATGTTTCCGCAAGGAAAATGCAAGGCGCTCACCTTAAGCTACGACGACGGAGTGATCCACGACAAGAGGCTCGTCGATATCATGGTAAAAAACGGCCTCAAGGGTACTTTCAACGTAAGCGCAGGACGCTTCGGCAAGGGCGGCGAATATAAACTTTCGGCAGACGAAATAAAAGAGACAATACTTGGCAACGGCATGGAGGTCGCCGTTCACGGACTTCATCACCGCTTTATGACCGAACTTCCCGACGGGGTGAGAAGCTACGAAGTTATTAAAGACAGAGAACAGCTTGAAGAACTCACCGGCGGCATTGTCCGCGGAATGGCATATGCTTTTGGAAGTTATGACGACAAGGTGGTGGAAACACTGAAACACGCAGGTATCGCCTATGCAAGAACCACCGTTTCGACAGAAAAGTTTGATATTCCCAAGGACTGGCTTCGTCTGCCTGCCACCTGCCATCACAGAAACCCCCGACTTTTCGAGCTGGCAGAAAGCTTTGTCAACTACGAGGTAAAAGATGCATGGCGCAAGAGACCTCAGCTTTTCTACCTTTGGGGACACAGCTATGAGTTCAACGATTGCAACAACTGGGACGTTATTGAAAAGTTTGCCGAAATGACAGGCGGCAGAGACGACGTGTGGTATGCCACAAACATTGAAATATACGATTACGTCACCGCATACAGAAGCCTTGTTTTCAACTGCAAGGCAGACGTGGTATACAACCCCTCCTCCATCGACGTCTGGCTTTATGACAACGGCAAGGATTTTGTTGTCAGAGCAGGTGAAACTGTTAAACCCAGCTGAAAAAACGTCAGTGTTTTTTAATATCCGGGCGAAAGGAAAAACAAATGGAAAAACGCACGATACACACCGATATTCTCGTGGCAGGCAGTGGGCCTTCGGGCTTTGCCGCGGCAATTGCGGCAAAAAACAATATCTCCCCCCGAAACGTCAAGGCGGAGGATATAAGAAAAATTATATTTGAAAGGGAAGTGTGACTGTGCTGATACACAAAAATTTTATCGGCGGAAACATTTCGGTTGAAAAAATCGAGGGCAACACCGTTTTTGTCGAAAGAGAAAACCGCGACACCACCGACTGGTTCTATTGGGCTTTTTGTGTGGAAGAAGCGGCAGGAAAAACGCTGACTTTCCGCTTTCCGAATGAAAACCGCGTTGGAAGATTCGGCGCCGCCGTAAGCCACGATCTCAAAAGTTGGCACTGGCAGGACGTATGGGATGCGGGCGACAGTTTTTCTTACACCTTCGACGAGGACGAAAACAAAGTGTATTTCGCCCACCACATGCTTTATGATCCCGAAAGAATGAACCTCCTTGCCGCCGAAAGAAACATTCCCATCGAAACCCTTTGTGTCACAGAAAAAGGCAGGGCTCTTCCGTGGTTCACCTTTGGCGACGGCAAAAAGAAGATGCTTTTCACCTCGCGCCATCACGCCTGCGAATCGACGGGAACTTACGTGCTCGAAGGATGCGTTTCGGAGCTTTTCGGAAAGCTTCCCGACGATTATTCGGTCACTGTCATTCCCTTTGTAGACTATGACGGCGTGCTTGACGGCGACCAGGGAAAAAACAGGATCCCCTACGATCACAACCGCGACTACATAGACAAACCGATATATAACGTTGTCAAAAAAATAGTCGGTTTTGTCGCCGAAAATCCCCCCGAGATCTTTATTGATTTCCACTCGCCCTGGCATATGCGAAACGGCAATGATTACAATTTCTTCTCTCATGCAAAGACAAGCATGGGTGAAAGCACCGACAATTTCGGCAAGATACTTGCTGACGAGAGCAAGCATTCGCCTTTGAAATATGACGGAAAAAACGACGTGCGCTCGAATGAGAGATGGAATTCCGACGACCTGCCCAACTCCAAAAACTATATGTCGGATATTCCCGGCATAAAGCTTGTTTTGTCAACCGAAACGGCGTATTTCGGACTCCCAGAAAGCAAGGTCAGCATCGACGGCCTTCTTGAGCTCGGTCACGCCTACGGACGGGCGATATTGAGATTTATTGCAGAATAAAAGAGATCCTCCCGATTCGGGAGGATTTTTTATCCGATTTTGCCGAAGCTCACACCCGTGTAATAATGTGCAAGTATCTCGTGGCAGGTATATCCCCTTTGCGCCATGTCCTGCGCGCCGTATTGGCTCATCCCCACCCCGTGGCCGTAGCCTGCGCAGGTGATGACAACAGCTTCCGCCTCAATTGCCACGTCAAACGAGTTGCTGCGAAGCCCGAAAAGTCGCACAAAATCTCCGCCGCTCACGCTTTTTTCGCCCACATTCACACAAGCAACCCTGCCCGATGCGCTTTTTTCAAGCTTTATGTCATAAATGTCCGACGGCACAACACCCAGTTTGTCCGAAAAAACAGATGGCGAAAATGTGTAGCATTTTGTTATATCCATCGCTGGGTTAAAACATTCGGCAGTGTCCACCGACGAAAGGTACGAAAGTTTTCCGCCCCACACCTCCTCGGACGAGCAGGTTTTGCCGTCGCTTGATGCGTGAAAAACCGCAAGAACAGGCGCTCCGTCAAAAAGCATCACCTCGCCGCGTGTGCCGTCTACCGCCGCCTTTGCCTTTTCGTAACGTGCGAAAGACACGCTTTCCGGCGGGCAAAAAGCCTGACAATGGGACGGGCTTGTACAAAGCTGTGCGCCGTTTTCATGATATGTGCCTGCGTTCTGCTTGTAAAGGGTGTAGCTTCTGCATGCGATCGCCTGCGCCATCAAAGCCGCATCTTCAAAAGACGTGGGCATCTCCGAAAGCAGAACGCCGAGAATATATTCCTCAAAGGGCATGACGGCAACCTTTCCCGTCGACACGTCAAAAACCGAAACGGTTTCGTATCCGCTCGTAACAATCGGAGCTTTTGCCGTTTTTTCGTCATTTACGGGAACTACGGGAATCGGCGAAAAAACCGCATTCTCCCCCCGGGCAACGTCGGGTGCGGGCTCTTTTTCCTTTTCTTTTTCGGGCAGAGATTTTTCTTCGCTTTCGGAAAATTTCGTTTCTGCGGGAGTCTCTTCGCCGTCTTTTGCTATCGGATAAAAATCCACCCGTTCGGGCAAAGAAAAAGCCCCCGCAAGCGTTGTTGCAAAAAGAGTCAAAAAAGCACACAAAGCAAGCTGTGCCGATTTTTTAATGCTGTTTTTTTCTGTTTTGTTCATATTCAAATTCACGTTCACGTTAACACGATCTCACCTTTTTTGGATTTATCGGGATGATTTCCCGATTTTTTGTTTTTATTCAAAAAATGCCCTTTTTTGATTGTATGACAAGTGTGCTCGGCATATACATAAGCATGCACTTGAAAAAACGAAGATTTTGTGATATAATTATTGCGTATCGTCTGTTTTTGCGATAAATAAGGAGATTATTTTATATGTCGACTTTAAAAAAGCTGATATTCTGTGCGCTTTTTGCGCTGGTGTTTGTTCTTTGTGCAGGCTTTGGCGTGTCTGCCGAGCATTACTCGATCGACGGATTTGAGATTCCCATCGACGTCATTGTCAACGGATGCATCATCAAAACCCCCGTGGATGCTTTTCTTGAAACCGAAAACAACACCACCTACGTTCCCGTCCGCGCCATATCCGAAGCCTTGGGCGCCACAGTTTTGTGGGACGACGAAACAAAAACCGCCACCGTTTCCAAAGACGGAAACGACGTTTCGTTTTCGATATACGATGCCGAAAACACGGCGGTGATTTATCTTGACACCACCTTTATCCCCGTCCGTGCCGTTTCCGAAAAGCTCGGATATTCGGTGAGCTGGGACGATTATTACTACCAGGTGTGGATATCCGCCCCCGAGGTGACCGTGCCCGAGGAATGTATCGACTATACCTATTACAACGACGAGATACTCATCGTGGCGCAGGTGTTGCATTGCGAGTGTCGACATTCGTCGTTTGACGGCAAGATCGCCGTGGCAAACGTTATCACAAACCGCGTGGCAAGCCCGCTTTTCCCAAATAACGTTTTCGAGGTGATCTATGATCGCCGAGGTGGCAGTGTTCAGTTTACCCTTGCCTACAACGGAAAGATCAACAACACCCCCACGGGTGAATGTATTCTTGCCGCAAAATGCGCCCTCGCAGGCGTTGTGGTGGCAAAAGACTGCCTGTTTTATCAAGCCGAAAAGCTCACGGGCTCGTGGATGGATAAAAACCGAGAGGTTGCCGTGTGCGTCGGCGGCAACAAGTTTTTCTATTAAGGAGGAACAAAAATGGCAAAAATAGCGCGAATACTGAAATGTGATCTTGACGACCTTATGCACGCCATCGACAGCCACATCCGCGAAAGCATATCCGCAAGCCTTGAGGAGATGACAGACTACGACATCCCCGGCGGACGGGTGGCTCTTCGCGTTTACGAGCGTTACAGCTATATGGGCGGCAACCGCGTAAGCCTTACGGTGCTTGCGGTGAAACAGGGCGAAACCGTAAACGTCTGCGGCATAAGCTCGGGCGGAAGCCAGGGCATCTTTTTCAAGATCAACACCATCGGCGAAAACAGCTTTCTTGCCAAACTCGAGGAAGTTCTGGACCAATATCCGCAAAGCTGATCTGCATATATCGCATTTTTTGCGCATAAAAACGCAAAATGTGTGCATATATTCAAGTTTTATGCAATAATTTGATTTTTTCCGAATATTTATGCAAATACCCCTTGACAAATGCAGTAATTGAGTGTATAATTATGCAAGTCAAAAGAAAGTAATCAATTTCAAAGGAGATATATACAAAATGGAAAAGAAAGACATAAAAAAGATCGTCCTTGCCTACTCGGGCGGACTTGACACATCCATCATCATCCCGTGGCTCAAAGAAAACTACAACAACCCCGAGATCATCGCAGTTTCGGGCAACGTCGGCCAGGCAGACGAGCTTGAAGGCCTTGAAGAAAAGGCAATCAAGACAGGCGCATCCAAGATCTACGTCGAAGACCTCACAGAAGAGTTTGTTGACGAGATCGTTGTTCCCTCGGTCAAGGCAGGCGCAGTTTACGAAGATTATCTTCTCGGCACAGCTCTTGCACGCCCCATCATTGGCAAACGCCTTGCAGAGATCGCCATTGCAGAAGGCGCAGACGCTATCTGTCACGGTTGCACAGGTAAGGGCAACGACCAGGTTCGTTTTGAACTTGCCATCCAGGCTTTCGCTCCCGGTATGCACATCATCGCTCCCTGGCGTGAATGGGATATCAAGTCCCGCGACGAGGAGATCGACTATGCCGAAGCACACAACGTTCCCCTTAAGATAAACCGCGAAACAAACTACTCCAAAGACAAGAATATGTGGCACCTCTCGCACGAGGGTCTTGACCTTGAAGACACAGGCAACGAGCCTATGTACGAAAAGGAAGGCTTCCTCGAAATGGGCGTTTCGCCCCTTCAGGCTCCCGACACACCCGAGTACGTTACTCTTGATTTTGAAAAGGGTGCTCCCGTTGCCATCAACGGCGAAAAGATGAGCGCAAAGAACATCATCCTCAAGCTCAACGAGATCGGCGGCAGAAACGGTATCGGTATCATCGACATCGTCGAAAACCGTCTTGTCGGCATGAAGTGCCGCGGCGTTTATGAAACTCCCGGCGGATCCATCCTTTATTTCGCCCACAACTATCTCGAAACCATCTGTCTTGACAAGATGACCTACCACAAGAAGCAGGAGCTTGCTCTCACTTTTGCAGAGCTTGTTTACAACGCTCAGTGGTACACTCCCCTGCGTGAGGCTCTTTCTGCTTTTGTTGACAAGACCCAGGAAACCGTTACAGGTTCCGTAAAGCTCAAGCTTTACAAGGGCAACATCATCAAGGCAGGTGTTTGGAGCGATTACAGCCTTTATTCCGAAGAGATCGCAACCTTCGGCGAAAGCGATTACAATCAGGCTGACGCGGCAGGCTTTATCAACCTCTACGGTCTTCCCATCAAGGTCAAGGCCATCGTTGACGCAAAGAACAAGAAATAATTATCAAAAAGAGGTTGTCCCCGCAGGGCAACCTCTTTTTTCACTCAGGAGAATATTATGAAAAAAATATCCTTCCTTGCGGTCATTTTCTTTCTTTTGCTCGCCCTTTGCGCGTGCGGCGCAAAAACAGAAAACGCGCCTGCCGACACCGAAAGCGAAAACGTTTCTTCCGATCTGCCCGAAGCATCGGTCAAGACCGAGCAAGAAAAGCCGCCGCATGAGACCGCGGAAGATGTGCAAAACGAAGTTTCAGACACCGACAACACTGCCGACACAGAGGTTACCGACAGCGCAGGCACCGGCGAGAACACCCCGGACGAAGAGTCGGCACAAGCAGTGTCCGACCCCTTACCGGAAATCATCCCCGACGAGCGCGATTCGGTGTTTGTCATGCAGGTGGGAGGCATTGACGTTTCTTATTCCGCCCTTTGGTATTATTTCAACGAAGCCCGCGAGAGCTATCCCGACAACAACTCTGTGGTGTGGGAGGAAACCGCTCTTCTTGAAATAAAAAAAGACGTGGCAACCGAGCTTTTGGCAAGCCTTTTGTCTGTGGAGATGGACGAACGGTACAAGAAGGAAAAGGTGCAGGACGTCATCGCGAATACCATAAAAACCTATGACGGACAAGAAAACGTGTCCTACCCGCAGGCTCTCGGTTTTTTCAACATGACCGATCTGTTTTTCAGACAGTTGCAGGAAAATACGGTGCTCACCTCTCTTATTTACGACGAACGCTTCTCGCCCGAAAGCGGAGCAGAATACGCTTCTGACCAAAACGTTTTGTCTTACGTCCACGAAAACTACGTCCACGTAAAGCATATTCTCATCTCCACCGCCGACCTTGATGACAGCGGCAAAGCCGCGGCAAAGCGCAAGGCGGAGGAGATACTCGAGCTTATTAAAAACGGCGAGGAATTTGAAAAGCTGATCGTCGAATACAGCGACACCCCAACCGATGCCGAAAACGGTCTTTATATTGCCGACGGCACCACCGTACCCGAGATATCCGAAAGAAGCTTTGAAATGCCGCTCGGCGCTGTTTCGGACATTGTGGAAAGCCCCTACGGATACCACATTATAAAAAAATATCCCATCGACGATGAATACGTTCTGTCAAACTCTGCTTTACGCAATTCCTGCGAAAAGGCACTGTGCGAGGACGCCTTTTACAACGCCCTTTACGAAACGGCAAACTCACTTGAGGTGGTGCTTTACGACACCTACGGACAGGCGATCTACGAGCTTTTGACACAAATGCAAAACTGAAAACAAAAATCTGCAGTGACCGCGATCACTGCAGATTTTTTTGTTTATTCCTCGCTTGTTTCAACCAGTTTTTCGTACTGTGTCACAAAAGCAGACGCCAGCTTCAGCGGGTCTTCGTCGCGCTCGAGCTTGATGTTATAGCACGGGTTCTGGCCCATAGAAAGAAGCACTCTGCCCTTGAAATAAAGGGCAAGGCTCACCGCCTTTGATTTTTCCACCCTCGTGGGGTAAATAATCAGCTTGCTTTCGCGCTGTTCGAGCTTGACAATGCCGCAATCCTCGCATCTTGCGCGCAAAAGCGATATCTCGCAGAGATTTTCGGCTTCTTTGGGAATATTTCCGAAGCGGTCAAGCATCTCGTCGCGCACCTCGTCGATCTCGGCGCGGGTGCGGGCGGCGGCGATCTTTTTGTACATTTCAATTCTTCCGCCGGGGGTTTTTATATATCTTTCGGGGATATATCCGTTAACGCGAAGGTCAATGGTCGCCTCGGCTTCTTTTTTGGGAACAATTCCCTTTTCCTCCAGCACCGCTTCTTCAAGAATACGGATATAAAGCTCGTATCCCACCGCCTCCATGTGACCCGATTGCTCGGCGCCAAGCAGATTTCCCGCTCCGCGTATCTCAAGGTCGCGCATGGCAATACGGAAACCCGAGCCAAACTCGGTGAATTCGCGCAATGCTTCAAGTCGCTTTGTGGCGATCTCCGAAAGCTCTGCGGATCTGCGCCAAGTGATGTAGGCGTAGGCTCTGCGGTTGGATCTGCCGATGCGCCCTCTTATCTGATGCAGTTGAGAAAGTCCGAGCCTTTCGGCATCTTCGATAATAAGGGTGTTGGCGTTGGGCACGTCGATACCAGTTTCGATAATGGTGGTGCAAACGAGAATGTCTATTTCGCCTGCCACAAGAGATGCCCAGATATCCGAAAGCTCTTCTTTGGTCATCTGTCCGTGGGCACAGGCAATGACGGCATCAGGCAATTTTTCGCGAAGGCGGGCCGCCGTTTCTTCAATCCCCTCCACGCGGTTGCGCAGATAAAACACCTGGCCTGCGCGGCGAAGCTCTTTTTTTATCGCCTCGAGTATCAGAAAATCGTCGTGTTCAAGAACATAGGTCTGCACGGGATATCTGTCGATGGGGGCTTCCTCCAACACCGACATATCGCGTATGCCCGCCATCGCCATATTCAGGGTTCGCGGAATAGGCGTTGCCGTAAGGGTGAGAACGTCGATGTTCTGCGATATTTCTTTAAGACGCTCTTTATGTGCAACGCCAAAGCGCTGTTCTTCGTCAACCACAAGAAGCCCCAGGTCTTTGAAAACGATGTTTTTACCCAAAAGCTTGTGGGTTCCGATGACGATGTCGGTTTCTCCCGTCGAAAGCCGCTTTACTATTGCCGCCGCCTCTTTTGGCTTGCAAAATCGCGAGAGCATCTCGATCTTGAAGGGAAAACCCTTCATTCGCGACATCACCGTTTGATAGTGTTGCATGGCAAGAATGGTGGTGGGCACGAGAATTGCCGCCTGCTTGCCTTCGATTGCACATTTAAACACGGCGCGAAGTGCCACCTCGGTCTTGCCAAAGCCTACGTCGCCGCAAAGAAGTCTGTCCATCGGGTGGGGTTTTTCCATATCGGCTTTTATCTCGTTTATGGCGCAAAGCTGGCCGTCGGTCTCTTCAAATTCAAAACCTTCTTCAAATTCTCTTTGCCATTCGGTGTCGGCAGAAAAAGCGTATCCCGGCAAACGCGCACGCTGGGCATAAAGCTGAATAAGCTGTTTTGCCATATCCTTGGCGGCTTTTTTTGCCTTTGCCTTGGTCTTTTGCCAGTCTTTGGTCGACATGCTCGAAAGGCGCACGTTGTCACCCGAGCCCGCATATTTTGAAACGCGGTCGAGCTGACCGACGGGAATATACAAAGCATCGCTTCCCGCATACTGAAGCATGATGTAATCTCTTGTCACGCCGTCAACGGTAAGGGTCTTCAATCCCTCGTACCGCGCGATGCCGTGTACCGAATGAACCACGTAATCGCCGACTGTAAGATCCTGATACGAAAGTATCTTCTGTCCTGCGCTTTTTGTATTTCTTCTGGTTTTTGCTCTGGAGCCTATACCCGAAACAAGCGATCTTTCGCCCTCGGTAATAAGGGCAAAGCCCGAATGTGTGAGCTCAAAGCCCAAAAGCTTGCAGTTTCGCAAAAATTCGCCGTCGTGTACGCAAAAGCACACACTTTTCGTATCGTTCAACGATTGGTTAACACCCGCAACGGTGGAAACCACCGAGCAGATCCCCTTTGCCGCGAGCATTTCCGAAACTTCTTTTGATGCCCTCTCGCTTTCGGTCAGAATCACCGTTTTGTACGAAAGCGAATTGTAGTTTTCGATATCATCAAAAAGCACGTCAAAATTTTTGCCGAACGGGACAGTTTGCTTTGAAACAAAATTGTAAATTCCCGAAAGTTGAGAATCGACCCGCGAAGCAAAAAAGCTGGTGATGACCGATGGAAATTTCGAAAGCTTTTCGGCAAGATAACTTTCGTCCAGCATAAAATCGGCACAATCGGGCGAAAGTTCACCCGCCGTGATAAACGAAAGTACCGTTTCGTTCATCTGCCAAACCGAGCTTTTTATTCTTTCCACCACCTTCGGATGGTCCACCACAAAAAGACAACCCGAAAGGTACGACAAAAGACAGGTCTTTTTGTCGGACAGAAGCGGAACGTATTTGTCAATGTTCACAATGGTGAGATCCGAAAGCTTTTCGTGTTCGTTTTTCAGCTTGTCAAGGGTGGTTTCAAGCGAAAGCACATCCAGCTTTTCGCCGCTTTTTTTCGCCTTTGCCAGCCTTTTTTCGCAGGATGCCACAAGCTCTGTTAAGGCAGAAAGACATTTTTCCTTCTGCTCGTTGGTCAGCATTATCTCCCTTGACGGGGTGATCTCGAATTTTTGAACGTTTTCAAGTCTTCTTTGGGTGAGAATGTCAAAATATCCGCAGGCGTCTATTTCGTCGCCGAAAAATTCAAGGCGCACGGGATATTCGGCATCGGGCGGAAAAACGTCCACAATGTCGCCGCGGTGAGAAAACTGTCCCTTGCCCTCAACCGTGTCTGCCTCGGAATAGCCGTAAAGGCAAAGCTTTTCAAGAAGCTTTTCTATCGGATACTCCGCTCCCTGAAAAAGCTCGATCTTGTCTGCCATATTTTCGGGCGGGGGAAGCAGCGACAGCGCCGCTTCGGGGACGGCAATAACTATTTTTGCCTGACCTTCCGAAATTTTCCGCAGTATTTCAAGCCGTTCAAACTCGGTATCGTGCGAAAAAGCCTCGATGTTGTGAAAAACAAAATCGCGCATCGGAAAAAGATATACCCCGTCGGACATTGCAGACAAAAGATCGCGCATATATGCCGCGCTTTTTTCGTCGGGGGCAATTATCATGGAAGTGCCCGAAAAATCGCCTTTTTCGGAAAATTCATCGCAAACAGACGCCGCAAGAGCGCAAAAAGGCGTGTCCGAAAGACCTGTTACAAAGGCAGGCGGTTGTTTGAAATTTTTGATCCTGTAACCCGAAAGGGAGGAAACAAGCTTTTTGTATTCGTTTTCGCCCTTTATGGCAGATGAAAGCATGTGCGCCGTGGGATTTTTTAAAAATGCCATTTTTTACCGCCTTTCTTAAAAATGTTTTGCCGTCACGATTCGTTTACCGTCTTGCCACAGATATGCTCGGGACAAAGCTCGAGCAAAAGGGTTTTTGAAGCAAACGCTTTTATTTCTTTTTCAATATATTCTTCGTCGTCGGTAAATTTGCGGCAGAGTCTGCGCGTTATATCGACGATCTTTTTTTCATCGTTTATTATATTCATTCTGCCGAAAACGATTACGCTTCTGATATTAAGAGCCCATTCGCCCTCTTTTTTATAACCCGCGTCATAAACGCAAAACGATACCTTGTCGTTGATTTTCAAGGCATCTGCGCGATGTCCGCCTTTACCGCAATGGAAATATATTTTTCCGTCGCGCTCGTCATAAAAATGATTCATGGGCATGCCGTAGGGATAGTTTTCGTCGCCGATAACCGAAAGCACACCGCGCTTTTCGCTTTTCAGTATTTCGACACACTCGGAATTTTCGATTTTTTTGTTTTTTCTTGTCAATTCTCTGAACATTGTCTTCTCCAACAACGACAAGACCTGAATTTTTCAACCCAAGTCCTTGTGTTCTTATAGTTATGGTTTTTTCGTCACTTTTTTCAAAAAGACCACGACAAGACCCGGATTTTCAAACCCGAGCCTTGTCTTTTTTATATTGTTATTCTGTTTTCGTTCCGTCAGATGTTAAGGGTTCTCTCGCGGATCTCCCTTGTGATGTGTTCGATAAATTCGTCCACCGATATCGCGCCCTTGTCGCCCTCCTTGCGGCTTCTTACGGCAACGGCGTTTGCCGCCATTTCCTTTTCACCGATTACGAGCATATAGGGAACCTTTTCAAGCTGAGCTTCGCGGATCTTGTAGCCGATCTTTTCGTTTCTTGTGTCAAGCTCGCAACGAACGCCGTAAGAGCGGAGCTTCTTGTACACTTCATTTGCATATTCATGCTGGCTTTCGCTGATGGGAAGGATCTTTGCCTGGGTGGGAGCAAGCCATGTGGGGAATGCGCCCGCATACTTTTCAATAAGAAGGGCAAGAGTTCTTTCGTAGCAGCCGATGGAGGTTCTGTGGATGATATAGGGGTTCTTCTTTGTGCCGTCGCGGTCGGTGTATTCCATACCGAACTTTTCGGCAAGCATCTGGTCGATCTGAATGGTGATAAGGGTGTCTTCCTTGCCGTGAACGTTCTTGATCTGGATGTCAAGCTTGGGGCCGTAGAATGCCGCTTCGCCAACACCTATCTTGTATTCAATGCCGATGTTGTCAAGGATGTTCTTCATGATACCCTGAGCTTCGTTCCACTGTTCTTCGGTGCCGATATACTTTTCGCGGTTGTCGGGATCCCACTGGGAGAAGCGATAGGAAACGTCCTCGTAAAGGCCGATGGTCTTGAGCATAAAGATGCACAGTTCAAGGCATCTCTTGAATTCGTCCTCGAGCTGTTCGGGGGTACACATAAGGTGACCTTCGGAAATTGTAAACTGACGAACGCGGATAAGACCGTGCATTTCGCCCGAATCTTCGTTTCTGAAAAGTGTGGAGGTTTCGGCAAGTCTCATGGGGAGATCACGGTAAGAGCGCGCTCTGTTGAGGTATGCCTGATACTGGAAGGGGCAGGTCATCGGACGCAGAGCAAAACATTCCTTGCCGTCCTCTTCGTCGCCCATAACGAACATGCCGTCCTTGTAGTGATCCCAGTGTCCCGAGATCTTGTAAAGGTCGGATTTTGCCATAAGGGGAGTCTTTGTGCGATCCCATCCCCAGTCCGCTTCGATGTCTTCAACAAAACGCTGAAGTGTCTGAAGTATCTGTGTGCCCTTGGGGAGCATAATGGGAAGACCCTGACCGATATAGTCAACGGTGGTGAAAAGCTCAAGCTCGCGGCCAAGCTTGTTGTGGTCGCGCTTCTTTGCTTCTTCAATGCGGGCAAGGTGCTCGTCAAGCAGAGCCTGCTTGGGGAAAGCGGTGCCGTAGATTCTCTGAAGCATCTTGTTCTTGGAGTCGCCTCTCCAGTACGCGCCCGTGCAGGAGGTAAGCTTCACTGCCTTGAGCTTGCCTGTCGATGCAAGATGTGCACCTGCGCAAAGGTCTGTGAATTCGCCCTGGGAGTAGAACGAAATTTCTTCGCCTTCGGGAAGCTCTTCGATAAGCTCGACCTTGTAGCTTTCGCCCTTTTCGTTCATCAGAGCAATAGCCTCGTTCTTGGGAAGAACAAAACGGGTGATGGCAAGATCTTCCTTGATGATCTTTTTCATCTCGGCTTCAAGCTTTGCAAGATTGTCGGCGGTGATGGAAACATCAGAGTCGATATCGTAATAAAAACCGTTGTCAATGGCAGGGCCGATGGTCAGCTTTGCCGCAGGAAAAAGGCGCTTTACCGCCTGGGCAAGCACGTGGGATGCGGTGTGGTTGTAAACCTTCTTGCCCTCGTCCGAATCAAAGGTAAGAAGCTCGACTTCGCAATCCTTGTCGATGATCGCAGAAAGCTCTGTTACCTTTCCGTCGATCTTTGCGGCAAGAGCAACCCTTGCAAGACCTGCGCTGATCTTTTCGGCAAGCGCAAGAGCGGTTCCGCCCTCGAATTCAAAAACTGTGCCGTCCTTGAGTTTGATGTTAAGCATTTTTAACGCTTCCTTTCTATAATTGAAAATTTTTACAAAAAAACAAAAATACCCCGCAGAAATTTCTTTCCGCGGGGCGCAAAATTTTACGCTGTTCCACCCGTTTTCGGCATTGTTGTAAGATGCCCTTGTTCCGGAGCCTTAACGCGGCGCACGTCGGGGCATTTCCTCCCCAAAGCAAAAAAGCGGTAAGCCAAAACCCTCTGCCGTAAGCGCCTTTCACCAAGCGGCGCCCTCTCTTGACGGCGGTGTTGTGACCCGTGTCTTTTTTATAGCCTTTGAAATATTATAAATCCGCTTTTGCGTTTTGTCAAGCGATTTTTTAAAAAATGTCAGCGTGCAATTTCTGCAATATCGTCTTCTTTCAGGCAAAGAGCATCTGCAATCTTGTCGCAGATGGCATATTTTGCCATCGGGCCGTGGCTGTGGGCGTCGCTTCCGAAGATGAATTTACAACCCACTTCCTTGGCGTTTCGGAAAAGGCGCATGGATTTGTGCTGTTCAAGATCGTTTTCGCCAAGCTTCATAAAGGAGCTGACGTTTATCTCGACGGCGATGTTTTTGTTTGCCACCTTGTCAAAGATTCTTTTGTATTCGTCGTCGCCTATCATGTCCATCAATATCTCCCAACCGTAGGGACAGCACACTGCCTGAAAAGGATGGGCAATGGCGGTGATATACTTTGCAAGAGGAGAAGAAACTATGTCTTCAAGAGCCGTGAACATATAATCAATGTGCTTTCTTTTGGGCTCGTAATAATCCTTTGGCATCATCATGTGGGTGTGGGAATTGGGAACGATGATAAAATCAAACTGCTCGGCGTGCTCGGGAGCTACCGATATAGAATGATGAAAAGGATCATAATCCGCCTCAACGCCGAAAAATATTTCAAGTTCTTCCGAGCGCAGACCATCAAGTTCGGGGAGCAGGCTTGTCACATGCTCAAAATTCTGCTTTCCCACTCCATAAAAAGGATCGGGGAAATTGGGCAATATATGGCGGCAGGTCACCGAATCCACAAGATCGTCCCAAAAATGATCCGAAAACCCGATCTTTTTAAGTCCGTTCTTTTTTGCAATTTCAATATATCCCGTTGCCGTGGCGTCCCTGCTTGCACAAAGCGAAAGAGATGTGTGCACGTGGAAATCGTGGGTGATCTTCATGATATTTTTCCTTTCTTGTCATATATAAAAAATCGATGGATCGTCAAAAATCATTCGGCTATATACAGAGTATCGTCCTTTTCGACGATCTTGAAAAGACAAGGTCTTTCATAAGGCGAGTTGTTCGGAGAATGCTGGATAAACATAACTTCGCCGTCATAATTTGCAAAGATCATGCCGTGGCCGCCGTCTTTTTCAAAAAGCAATCTTTCATCGTGGATCCAGTTGCCAAAAACGCTTCCGTTGTCAGAATACGAAATAGCTTCGCAATACTGATGCTTTGAAAAGCTCGACCATATCATCAAAAGCCTTCCGCTTTTTGTGCGGTACATAAAAGGTCCGTCGGTTACGTATTTTCCGGGGGCATATCCGTCGCTCCATTGGGGTTCTGATGCTCTGAAAAGAACTTTTGGCTCGGATGCCGCTCTTTTCAGATCTTTTGTCAGCTCAATAACGCAGATCTCTCCGTCGTCTATCTGAGTCCATTCATGGCAAAACACCATGTACGGCACCCCGTTTTCAATATGTAAGGTGCCGTCAAGACATTCCCAATCGGAGGGGGTAACAGGATCTTCACTGTGTACCAAAAAAGGTCCCATCGGAGAACTTGCCTTCAATATCTGGGTTCCGCGGCATTTGTCATCGCTTTTGAAGCTTGCAAGCATATAGTATTCGCCGTTGTATTTGTGCACCTCGGGAGCCCAAAAATCCTTGGTTGCCCAAAAATTCTCGGGCGGGGTAAAAGCTGTGTGTGCGTCCGACCAGTTTTCAAGATCAGAGCTCACATACACGTCAAATCCCATGCACTTTCCCCGCAGTTCGGCACATCTCGTACCGTATAAGTAATACTTTCCGTCTTCGGTTAAAACAAACGGATCGCGCAGATGTATGTCGCAAAATTTCATTTTGGATCTCCTCTGTTCAAATCTCGTGATGCAAGTCACATATTGTCGCAAAATGGCTTACCACGAAAGGACGTTGGCGGAAAATACGTTCTTGAAGCTGTTTACCGCAACGTCTTTCTTTTCATAGTTCGTGCCGTTTCCGAAATAATCAAGCTGAACGTTTTCAAGCTCGTCTATGTTCGGTATTTCGCCGTTGACAAATTTTTCCAGTCTCTTTGTACAGTGTGCAACTCTTGCGATCATTCCGCCGATGCGGATATCCTGAACGTCAAAGCCCACCGCCTTGTTTTCTGTCATCCACTGCTTTTCGTAGCGGTCATAAAAGATTTCCATAAGCTTTTTAAGCTTTTTGCAATCGGATATAACAAGCTTTAATTCGTCAATATTTTTTGCATCGTACGCCTTGCGTATTCTGATGCCAAGATCCGCTTTAAGGGCAACAACGTCGCAAAGCGCCTTCATCGTTTCAAAAAGATATCCGTAGTTTTCGTCTTTTGTAAGAAGCGAAAGCTTTCTCGAAAGAGCCTTGTGTTCGTCTGCCAGATCATCTGTAATGGTCTTGTCCATCAGACCGTTGAAAAGGTCGTTGTACAATACGTATTTGCTCGGATTTACGCATCTGCCGTTGTCGGTAAGATCCAAAAGCATAAATCTGTCAAAGGAAATTCCGAATTTCTGCTTGAACTTTTCTTTTATGGAAGTTGTGCTCTTGTTGCCCTTCATATACTCGGAAATATAGAAAAGCGACGGGATGCAGGCAAACTTTGAACATTCGCCCGAATCATCTCCCCACATTGTGAAAAAGATGTTGGAGGTATTATTCTTTTGGCATCCGTAAAGTGCCGCTTTGGTTGCTTCTATGCTGAATTTGTTGTTGGGGGCAAAGCCTATCCAGGTCCACACGCCACCGCCGAACCAAGTGCCCTCTTTCAGCTTGTTGTGGGCTTTCAGCATATTGTCATAGTGCTTCTTGTCTTTGGAATAATAGTCCCAGTAAATCAGCTCCACGTTGTCGGGGATAAGAGCCTTTATATCTTCCGAAATTTCGATGTTGGCATTGTAATACTGACCGTTGGATGCAATTCTGAAAAACATATCAGACCACATGGCAAGGGTGAAACCGTACTTTTTGCCGATCTGCGAAACTCTTATTATATGATCCACAAGTATTTTTGTTCTGTCGCAATCGCCGTGCAGATCATAATATTTGCCGCGGCAGATCATGTGCGCTTCGTCCATGCCGATATTGATGCGTCTTGTGGTGAGCGCCTTGGCAAGGCTTGCAAACATATTGTCCACAAGCTCGTACGTTCTTTCGTCGCCCACAAGCAAAATGTCGTTGCAGTCCACAAAATCTCTGTATGCAGGCCAGTTTACTATGGCGTTGAGATGTGCAAGGGTCTGTATGCACGGAATTATTTCAATTCCCTTTGCGCTTGCATAGCTGTCTATCTCTTTAAGCTCGTTTATTGTATAACAACCTCTGCCGTAGCCAAAATAGGGGTTGTCTTTTACTTCGTAGGTGTCTTCCATGTAAAGCATGACCGTGTTATAGTCCATGCTTGCCATAAGATCTATCCATCTTTTAAGTGACGGAATGTTCATCACACCGTTTCGGGAACAGTCGATCATCGTGCCGATTATCGGTCTTGTCTCTTGCTTTTTCATTCTGAAATCTCCTTATTGTTTATTTTACTCAATTTATTCGTATACCCACCTCAAAGGCTCACCGTTGCCGTATGAGGTCTGTGGTCAGACACGACAATTGCGGGAATATCCGCCGCAATCACTTCCACATCGGGACTTACAAAAATATAATCGATCTTTCTGTCGGGTTTGTCAGACGGAAAACTGAGTTGCGGTTCACCAAACAGCTCGGCAGTGTCCTTCATGCGCTTTCTGATCGGATCTAAAACGTCATTTTCGGGAGTGACGTTAAAATCGCCCATAAGAATACATTTTTCGTTTTCAATATGGTCAAGCACTGTTTCCACCGCGTTTTTTTGCTCGTCGCGGTTTAGTCCGAAATGTATTATCAAAACCGTTATTCCGCAATCAAGCTTTGCTTTTAACAAACAGCGCGTTTCGTAATATCTATTTCCCTCCCGCGGGTCGGGGTCGGGCACGAGTATGGTCTCGGCGCTTAATATGGGATATTTTGAAATAATTGCATTTCCGTACGGATTTTCGCCGCCAACGTCTATCGCTTTTGCAAAGTAATAATATTTCATACCCGTAAGTTCGGACAAAATATCCGTCTGATCTTCATAATCGGCGCGTGTACCTTTGCCACGCATCTCGTTTAATCCGACGATATCCGCATCCATGCTTTTTATTGCATCCGCAACGACTTGAAAATCTATTTTTTTCTCGATGTAATCAAGACAATGCTGGGTGTTAAAGGAAACGATTTTCATTTCGTTAACTTCCTCTCTCAAATCAAAAAAAACGTTATATACTTTTATTCAAAAAATCCCTGCAAAAACTCTTTCATCGTACCTTCATAGCACGCCTCGGCAAGAAATTCGTGTCCCAACTGATCGCCCCAGCTGTAATAAATGATGGTTCTGCCCAAAAATTCGCAGATCTCCATGTCGCTGTTGTTTATATCAAGAGCAGCATCTATAAGCGCACGGTCTTTTTCGGTAAGGAAGGGGGAGGCGATCTTCTTGTCCTCGTATTCGTCGTACATAAGAACGGGATTCAGCAGGCTGTATTCCCAGTTTATAAGATCCTTAGAGCGGGCAATGCAGTTTGCATAACAACACATCGGATATCCTTCGAGATACAAAACGTAATAGTAGGGATCGTCGTCCAATGTGTAAAGTGCGGGAGAACCTGCATAACGGTCTTTTTGGAATACACATTCCTTCGGGGTAAGAGTCCAGTTTGTCATATCGCAGGACTGCAAGAAGCGGAAGGTATAGGGGTGCGGTCCGCACTCGTCGGCAGGCTCGCTTATCTCTATCATAAGGGTGTATATGCCGTCTTTTTTCGCAATATTCATGTTGTAGATCTTAAAGCCCGGCAGGGTAAGCTCGTGATAGGTCTCCCAGTCAACAAGATTGTCCGAGCGCATAAACGTCAGGGTGTCTGCGCCCCATTCTTTGCCTTTTCCCGTCACCACGTACATGGTGTCGTCCACAACAAAGGGAAAACCAAAGGTGTGATCCTCGGCAAACAAAGGGGTGGCGGTGTTGGTTCTTACGTTTACAAAGCGAAGACACGGGCTGTCGTCAACGTCCCGCCACGATACCGTAGTTTCGGAAGTAAAGCTTTTTCTGCGCACAACCTCAAAACGGTAAAGCTCTCCGCGGTAAACTATCGGTGTCGTTTCGACGATACAGTTGCAGGATATCGTTCCAAGCTTTCTTATAACGGGCTTTTTGGGATATACTTTTTTATTCAAAATTTCTTCAATACGATCCATGTAAGTTCTCCTTTTTGAACATTTTTTGTGTATCGGGCTTATGTATCAGTACTTTTTTGCACATTCCGCGAAGGGGGTTATGTCAAAGTCGCCGTGAAGCTCTTCGTAATCCTCGCCCAAAAAGCAGGCAAAGGTGCAAACAACGTCAAATCCCATTTTGCGATACTCATCCATATCTTTTTCCATAGCGCAAACATCGGGAACAAATTTTGACGGCGGCTTTTTCCAGCCCGAAAAAAGCGAGTTGTCATACCAATATTCAAGCACCTTTTTCTGACCGTTTCCAAAGTATTCCGCAAGCGGTGCAATCATTTTTTTCTCGCGTTCGATAAGATTTTGGGCGTTCTCCCCTTTTGCCGTATATTTTTCAAAGGGGGCGTATTCAAGAAAAACTCCGTCGCAGGGGGCTATATTTTTTGGTGGTACGACCGTGTCCATATACGCAAGATACGCCATCTGTGCGTTTGGAATATGCTTTCGTATTTCAAAAAGCATTCTGTTTATCACAAGCATCTGACGGTCGGATGCCGAAAGCTTTTGACATTCGGGACAAAAACATCCGAGATCGTGTCCGTCATCCATCCAAAAGTAAAACCTGTTACAACTTTTGTACAGCGAAAGGGCAAGCTGTGCCGCATTGCGGGCAAAAATGTCAAGAGCCTCACCGTTTGAAACACAAAAATTGCTGTCATTCGTCCTTTTGCCGTCGGCGTTCATTCTGAAATATTCGGGGTGGGTGTCAAAAAGTTCTCTCGGCATAAGGTAGCCTGCCGCGTGCAGTTCGTATTCTATTTCAAGTCCGCGACTCTCTGCATAATCGATAAGCTTTCGAAATCCGTCTGTTTTTACAAGCTCCGCAAGATTTTTCAGCGACTCGGTCGCTTTCGTGCCGCCCCACGGATGTATGCCCAAAACTTCAATTCCCGCATCCGCCAGTCTGTCGATCCATCTTTTTGACAGCTCGTCGGGATGGATCACCATGTTGCTCTTCATTTTCATCTGCGCCTCCGCGACAAAGTAGAGTTTTCTTGATTATATCATTCCGTACAAAAAAAGTCAAGCAGGCTACTGCTTTCGACCTTTTTCTCACAAAGCGCGCCATATAATATAGCCATAGAAAAATTTACCGATTTTTGCCAATATCAAAAACAAAGGAAGTGTAAGATCAATGCCGTCAAAGGTCACAACAAAGGCAAAAGAAAGCATACAAAGCCGTTTGCCGCGCAAATACATCCCCCTGCGGCAAAAATCCGCCGATGAAAAAAGAAGTTCAAAAAGCGCGCCGTTTCTTTCTGCTTTTTTCCACGCCGTTTGTGGGTTTATCCTCGGCTGTGCAAAATTTCCTTTCGGCATATATCCCTGTGGCACCGCCCTTGTTTTTGCCGCGGGAAAAAACTGCTTTTTTTCATATATCGGCGCAAGCCTTGCCTGTGTCACCTACCCTTACGGCGCAGCCCCTGCCTTTGCCGTAAACACCATTGCCTTTTTTGCACGGGCGTTTTCAAGCTCGTACAATTTCAACGAAAAAAGGCATCGAAAGCTGTTTTTTTCGTCGGCTCTTTCTCTGCTTTGCGCTCTAGTGGCGGCAAGTATTAGCGGATTCAGCAAGCAATGCGTCCTGGCAGGCGTGTTTTACGCCGTCTGTCTTCCTGCCGTAACCTTTGCCATATCTTCGGCGTTCCCGAAATCGTTGCCCAAAGGCGGCGCTCTTTCGGTAAACGGCTCTTTCTGCGCCACCGCCTTTATCTTTGTTTTTGCCCTGTCGTTTGCCGACCTTGAATTTTTTTCGACCGCCATGTTTTTTTCTGCCGTCATAACCCTTTTTTCTTCGATCATGGGCGACAGTGTGCACGGGCTTTTGCTTGGCATCATCTGCGGCGTTGCCTGCACGGGAAACACCTTGAGCGCCGCCCTTGCACTTCCTGTGGGAATTGCCGCGTTTGCCTCGGGAATGTGCGACAAAAGAAAAAAAGCGCAGTGCATATCCTGCTTCTTTGCGCTTTTTTCGGTTATCGGTCTTTTGCTTTTTGAAAATGGATTTGAAAAATATTTTTTCGGCGCTCTTTTGGGATGTGTCGTTTTTTATCCCGTATCTTCCCTTATGCCAAGAATATTTGAAAACCGCTCTTTACTTTTTCCGACGGCGCCTTTTAAAAATACAAAATACGAAAAGATCTCCCACGCCTTTTCTTCTATTTCGGATATGGTATACAACGTTTCGGACAAGCTGAAATATCCCACCGAATACGAAACGCGGCAAGAGGTGCAAAAAACACTGCTTTCAGTCTGCGCAAGCTGTGCTATGTATGAAAAATGTTACAGCAGACGGCTTTACGAAAAAGAAAACGTCGAGGATATCATCTGCGAGCGGCTTTTGTCGGGCGGACTTAAAAAAAGCGATCTTCCCGATAAATACGCCGAAAGTTGCATAAAGCTTTCAACAACGGTTGAAAAACTGAACGACGGGTATGCACAGATGATAAGCGACCGCTTTCGCGATAACAAAACAGAAATTCTCGCATCGGAGTACAGCAGTATGGCAAGACTTATAAAATACACGTCTCAAAAAGAAAAGGCCGACACGACCAAAGACCCGATACTCGAAGAAAAAGCAAGATGCGCCCTTGCGGCAATAGGCATCAGATTTTCGTCGGTAAAAGCCTATGGCACGCGGATGAAAACGGTGGACGTAAACGGGGTGGTGCTTGACAAATTCCCCTGCACGTCTGCAGAGCTTGCGCGGTATATGAGCGAAAAATGCGACTGTTTTTTCGGCGAGCCCGAATATATCGCTTGCGGCGACGGCATGACTATGCGGATGAAACGGGCGCGAAAAATAAAGCTGGAATACGCCCGATGCGCCTGTGCCAAAGGCGGACATGGAGTAAACGGCGACAGTGTCAATTTTTTTGAAAGCGACGAGGATTTCTTTTACGCCCTTATTTCCGACGGCATGGGAAGCGGCAGAAGCGCCGCTCTGACCTCGCGCCTGACGTCTATTTTTCTCGAAAAGCTTCTGACCACCGGCACCCACAAAACCGTAACCCTTGAAATGCTTAATAATCTTCTTTTGTCCAAAAACGACGAAAGCTTTGCCACCGTCGATCTTCTTGAAATAGATCTTCTTTCGGGGGATGCCGCCTTTATCAAAGCAGGTGCCGCCCCTGCATACATCGTCCGCGCCTCAAAGCTTTATAAAATCGCCTCGTGTACTCCGCCCGCAGGAATTGTCCGCTCTTTCTGCGCCGAAAGCACAAAATTTTCTCTTGAAAAAGGCGATACCGTGCTGATGCTGTCCGACGGCATAGTGCAATCATCCGACGACGCGCCCTGGCTGTGCGAAATGTTGGCGCAGGATACAAACGACGACCCGTCGCGGCTGTGCGACAGAATAATTTCCAAAGCGAAAAAAATAAACCTGCGCGAAGACGATATGACCTGCGCAGCGGTGAAGGTGGTGTGACACGCCATTATCTCAGATGTGTAAAAACCTCATATCCGCGCTCTATCTTTCCCAGCATTTCGGTGTCGCACAGCGAAAGGGCGTTGGTGGATATTTTTGAAAAACCAAACCGTCCGCGTATGCGATCGACCGTCGAATCGATAATATCCTTTCTTCCCGAATCCTCGGGAAAAAGCGACATCTGACACAATCCGTCGGCAGGTGCAAGATTTATGGCACACACACCGATCGAGCGCAAAGGAGTCTTGGTAAGATCCACACTTTTTGCAAGAAGCATACACGCAAAAGCCAGCATATCCCGCGCACTGCTGGTGCAAAACCCCAGCGGCATCTGCCGCTCGAACAATTGCAGATCGGTAAGGCGAAAATGCATTTTTATTCCGCGGCATTTCAGCTTTTCGGCACGCAGACGCGAGCACACCGTGTCGCACAGCGACGAGAGAATAAGCTTTGCTTCAAGAAAGCTTGAAATATCCTTCGGCGGCGTGGTGGAATTTCCCACGGATTTTGCATCGGGTGCAGACCCGAAATACGCCACGGGCGACGTGTCCTCCCCCCTGCAAAAGCTTCGCAGGGTAAGCCCGTTTTTTCCGAGTATCGCTTTCATAAAATATTCGTCCTTGCCCGCCGCCTGGCCTATTGTGGTAATGCCGTAGCTTCGCAGACGGGCACAGGTACTGCGTCCAGCAAAAAGAATGTCCGAAACGGGAAGCTTTGATATCACCCCTTCGTACTCGGCTGGTGAAAAAACAGTGGTGGCATCGGGTTTTTTGTAGTCCGAGCCGAGCTTTGCAAAAACCTTGTTGTCCGAAACCCCGACCGACGCGGTTACGCCAAGCTCTTTTTTTATGGCGTTTCGTATCTCGTCGGCAACACGCGCACCGTCGGAAATACTTCTGATCTCGCGGCAGTCGGAAAGCTCTATCCACGCCTCGTCCATGCCAAAGGGCTCCACCTTGTCGGTATAGCGCAGGTATATATCGCGTGCCGCCCGAGAATATTGCATATAAAGGTCGTAGTGGGCAGAAAGTATCACAAGCGACGGGCATTTTTTAAGGGCATCCGATATGGTCTCGCCCGTTTTCACGCCGTAAAATTTTGCCTTTTCGTTTTTTGCCAGCACAATGCCGTGGCGAAGCTCTCTGCTTCCGCAGACGGCAACCGGTTTTTGCAAAAGCGACCTGTCGGGCGAATTTGCACACTCCACCGAAGCAAAAAAGTTGTTGAGATCGGCGTGCAACACCACCCGGCCTGCGTTTATTCCCCTGCCCGATGAATATTCGGCGCACGTCACATATCTTTCAGAAATCATTTTGTCCCTCCGCATCACAAACACTGCGAATTTTTGTTCGATAACATAATAGCACGTTATCGAACATTTGTCAAGAATAAATGTTCTGTTTTTTAGATATTTTTTTCGTTTTTGCCGTCTTTTTATGCATTTTAGATGTTTATTTATAACTTTTGTTCGTGTTTTGTAAACTTCTGTTCGCGATTTTGCCTGCGGTTTTTGAAAATTTTCTCAAAATACGCAATAAAAATTTATAAAAGGCAATTGACAAAAAGCCTCAAAAGTATTATTCTTATAAGGTAAAAATCAATAGGAGTGATATGAATGATAAAGATTGGACTTTACGGATACGGAAACCTTGCACGCGGTGCCGAATGTGCCATAAAGCAGAACGCCGACATGACCCTTTCGTGCGTTTTCACCCGCCGCGATCCCGCAAGCGTAAAAACCGTTTTCGGAGAAACTCCCGTTTACCACGCAGACACAGTGCTTGAACACAAGGACGAAATAGACGTGCTTATTATGTGCGGAGGCAGTGCCACAGACCTTCCCGTGCAGACCCCTGCCATGGCAGAACATTTTAACGTAATAGACAGCTTCGACACCCACAAAAACATCCCCGATCACCTTGCAAACGTTGACAAAGCCGCAAAGCTGGGCGGCAAGATCGGCATAATCTCTGTGGGCTGGGATCCCGGAATGTTCTCGCTCAACCGCCTTTATGCAGAAAGCATCCTCGTGGACGGCGCAAGCTATACTTTTTGGGGCAAGGGCGTAAGCCAAGGACATTCGGACGCCATCAGACGCATCGACGGCGTGCTTGATGCAAAGCAATACACCATTCCCGTGCAGTCTGCTCTTGATTCTGTCCGCCGCGGCGAAGCTCCCGACCTTTCGGCACGCCAGAAGCACACCCGTGAATGCTTTGTTGTGGCAAAAGAAGGCGCCGACAAGGCAAGGATCGAAAAAGAGATCGTCACCATGAAAAACTATTTTGACGAATACGATACCACGGTACATTTTATCAGCATGGAAGAGCTTAAGCGCGACCATGCGGGCATTCCCCACGGCGGTTTTGTTATCCGCAGCGGAAAAACGGGCAAAGAGCTTGAAAATACCCACGTCATCGAATATAGCTTAAAGCTCGATTCCAACCCCGAATTTACCGCCAGCGTTCTTGTGGCATACGCCCGCGCCGCCTATCGCATGAACTGCGAGGGTATGTGCGGCGGCAAGACGGTTTTTGACGTTCCGCCTTTTTACCTTTCGGATAAGCCGAGAGAAGAGATCATTAAAAATCTGCTTTGATATAAAAAATACCACCCGAAAAGGGTGGTATTTTTTCGTTTATTCTTCGTAAAGCGCGTTGAACAAAAGCTTGAAGGTGCTGTCGTTCTGATTGCGGAATTCGGGGTTGAAGCTATAAAGGATTATCTCGCCCTCTCCCCTTGCGGCACGCAGAACACAGGGGGTTCCGCAAAGCCGATCTTCCCCTCTGACATAACCGTTTACAAAAGTTTTTTCGCCGTCAAGCCGTGCTATCACCTGAACCGTTCCGTTTCTGTCGGTGGGCAAAAGCATGGGGCCGTCATTGTGGGTAAGATTGAATTTTTTCGGCATTCCGCGGGTGAGTCTGTCGGCTTTTATCTCGCCCTTCAGCACCGAACCGTTGGTGGAAAGCTCGGCACGGGAACAGTTTGGAATATTTATACCAAGGTTGAAAACACGGTTGACGTACGAGCAGGTTTTTTCCCACGCCACAAGCCGTCCGCCGCTGTTTACAAATTTTTGCAAAGCGGCAGCGCCCGCGCTTCCGAGCCCCGAGTGAAACTCGATCGGCATTTTCATATTGCGCACATCCCCCGCCGAAAGCGAGCCGTCGTCGTCCCCCGGGATTATCACAACGTCGATATCCTGCGGCACGCCGTTTTCGCGGATCTCCTTGTCAAGCAATATTCTGAAATCAAACGAATACATTTTCAGAAGGCTTCTTGTAAAGCCCTCTTCCTCGTTCCAGGTGGCACTCTTTTTCAAAAGTCCGATGCGCGATCTGCGCACAGAAGTTCCCTCGTTTTCGGTGAAATCTCCCGCCTCGTTTCTGAAAAGCTTTTTGCCCGAGGCAAGCAAAAGATTTGCGTGCTTATAGCTGAGGTTTTCGCAAGCCGAAAGCGGAAGGTTTATCTTGTCACGCGTTCCGTCATATCCGAAGGGCGACATGATACATTCCACGCGGTCATCGGGAAGAAATTTTTCAAGTATCGCCTTGTCAATATCCTCACCGCACGTCAAAACCTCAACCCCCATGCAAAGGGCAAAGCTGACGTTTGCCGAATCAGAGATCCTCTGCGAGCCGTCGGGACGAAGCCTTGACGGAATAACCGTGTAGGGATTTTTGTGAAGATACGCCATCACCGCCGCATATTTCGGCTGTGCCGCGGGCACCACCACCGTGCCCTTTGGAAAATACGCGCTTCCTGCGCGGAACATTTCGGTCGATGCATACATTTTTATGCCCTGCTTGTGCAAAAGCTTCAAAAGCACCTCTGATGCCGAGCGATCGTGCTGATCGGGTGGGATTATATAGAACTTGTCGGCGCTGTTCTTTCCTCTTTCGGTCTGAAGCTTTGCCTTCTGCGCCATACACGCAAGAGTTTCCCTGCGGTGCATCGAAAGATATTCGAGCAGAGCCACAGAAGCAATGTGCATCTGATCCACAATGTCCGAAAGGTGCCATTCGCCGCCCTCCCATGGGTCGGGGCAGTGGACGCTGGGCTTCAGATAACAACCCGAAAGAAGCTCTTTTCCTATGGTAACGGGGGTTGCTATGCTTACGTCGGCGTTTTCTGTGAGCATTCCCGCGGTGTTGTGTATCTTGGCAAATTCGGAATAGGAAGAAATGTTGAAGCCGTCAAAAAAATCTCCGCCCGTAACAACTCCCTTTCTTCCCGCCGCCGACAAAGCCTGCGCCATATATGCGCCGTAAAGTCCCGCCTCTCTGATAACGAGCGGACAGATGGGGTCAAAATACGGGTCGGTGTTGGGGGCAATGGTCATGCGGTCTTCCCACGGACATTGGTGATGATGATCCTGGAACACCTGCGGATGCCATCTGCGCACAAGAACGTCGTTTATGTGTTGCGATTCGCGCACTATCTCGCGGACGCCGTCGCGGTTGTTGGAATGTCCTGCCCAGTTGTGGCGAAGAAAAGGCGAAACCGTGCCCTCGCACTCTGTGCCGAGATGTTTGTTGTAATAATCGGTAAAAACTATCTCGCCGTCAGGCTCACTGCAGGGAGCGATGATAAAGATAACGTTGTCAAGAATCCTGCTTATTTTTTCGGATTCGCCCGCAACAAGCTCGTGCAACATTATCGGCACCATCTGCGGTCCGCCAACCTCATTGGAATGAAGCCCGTACTGTTGCATACAAACGACTTTTCCCTCGTCGCAAAGAGCCGATATCTCGTCTTCCGAAAGTCCTTCGGGGTCGGCAAGCTTTTCGGAGATCTCGCGGTATTTTTCGAGATTTTTTATATTTTCGGGAGAAGAAACGTAGATAAAAATAAATCTGTTTCCCTCGCTGGAAAGGCCTGCTTCTTCAATAACCATTCTGTCGGACAGGGTATTTAAGGTGTCATAATATTCACAAAGCCTGTCCCAACGGATCATTTTTCTGTCGGCGCCGGGAACAAAGCCAAAAAAGCTTTCGGGAGTAGGAATTTTTGAAATCATTCAATTTATCTCCAATCTCTTTTGTTTTATTCAATTATATTTCAACACACAAGGCTTGTCAAGCACAAAAGTCACAAATAATTAAGCAAAATTTCGGCAAAAACGCCAATCGCCTTTTGGTCGAAAAATGCTAAAAAAGGACAAATCCTCTCTTTACAACACGCCTTGCGCATAGTATAATAAAATCAGAATTATGATGGTGCAGTGTTTGCACCGCAATGAAAGGACAGCTTTTTTTATGAACATTATCGTATGCGTAAAGCAGGTCCCCGGCACAAACAAGGTTGCCGTCGATCCCGTCACAGGTGTGCTTGTTCGCGACGGAGTTGACAGCAAGATAAATCCTTATGATCTTTTTGCCCTTGAAGAAGGTTTTGCCCTTGCCGAAAAATACGGCGGACAGGTAAAAACTCTTTCGATGGGTCCCCCCATGGCAAAGGAAGCCTTGAAAGAAACGATATATATGGGCGCAAGCGAGGCAGTGCTTCTTTCTGACAGAAAATTCGGCGGCGCAGACGTTGCCGCCACCAGCTGCGCTCTCAGTCTTGGCGTAGGCAAAATGGGCGAATACGACCTTATTATCTGCGGCAAGCAGACCACCGACGGCGACACGGCGCAGGTTGGCCCCGAGCTTGCCGAAAAACTCGGCATCGAGCATATTGCAAACGTAACAGAAATACTTGAATGTGACGGAAAAACAATAACCGTCGTCTGCGATCTTGACAAGGTGCACCAGACCGCCCGCCTTACGCTCCCCTGCCTTATCACGGTGGAAAAGGACGCCAACACTCCCCGTCTGCCATCCTACAACCGCAAAAAGAGCATGAACTGCGACGAGCTTATAAAAGTATACTCTGTGGCAGACATCCCCGAGGCCGACGAAAAAAAGCTTGGTCTTTCGGGCTCGCCCACCCAGGTAGAAAAAATTTTCCCACCCGAAAAAAACACCGACAGAACCATGCTTGAAGGATCTGCAGACAAGCTATCGCAAAGCCTTTTTGCTCTTTTGAAAGAGCGCAAATTCGTATAAGGAGGAGTTTTTATGGGACTTATAATACATAACGAAAAAATCGACAGCTCGGTTGCATCAAAGCTTATTGACATCTGCCCCTTCAAGGCTCTTTCTTATGATGGCGGAAAGCTTTCGGTAAACGCCGCCTGCAAGGCGTGCAAGCTTTGTGTAAAAAAAGGTCCCGCAGGTGCCATCACCTGGGAGGACGAAGAAAAAAAGGAAACGATCGACAAATCGCTTTGGCGCGGTGTCTGTGTTTTCTGCGAAATTTCCGAGGGAAAGATCCATCCCGTCACCCTCGAGCTTCTTGGCAAAGCGCGCGAGCTTGCCGACAGCATTTCTCACCCCGTCTACGGCATCCTTATCGGCAAGGACGTAAAAGACCACGCCGCAGAGCTTTGCCACTATGGCGCAGACAAGATATTCGTCTATGACGATGCCTCCTTCGAGCAGTTCAGAATATCCCCCTACACCGCCGCTTTTTATGATTTTATCCAAAAAATAAAGCCCTCGTCGATCCTTGTGGGTGCGACAAATATGGGCAGATCCCTTGCCCCCAGAGTTGCGGCAAGATGCGGCGCAGGCCTTACCGCCGATTGCACCGTTCTCAAAATGAAAGAAAACACCGATCTTGTGCAGATACGCCCTGCCTTTGGCGGAAACATCATGGCACAGATCGTCACCCCCAACGCCCGTCCCCAGTTCTGCACCGTCAGATACAAGATATTCTCTGCCCCCGTCCGTTCGGACATTTCATCGGGCGAGGTGGTTATGATGGACGTAACCGACGATATGAAACGTTCGGGCACACAGATACTTTCTGTCACCGAAAAACCGCGTGAGGTAGACATTTCGGATGCCGACGTCATCGTTGCCTGCGGAAGAGGCTTTGCAAAAGAAGCCGATCTTGAAATGGCACGCGAGCTTGCAGAACTTCTCGGCGGTCAGCTGGCAGGTACCCGTCCGCTGATCGAGGCAGGATGGCTTTCGCCAAAACGCCAGATCGGCCTTTCGGGCAGAACGGTGAAACCAAAGATCATCATCTGCCTTGGCATTTCGGGCTCTGTTCAGTTTGCCGCAGGCATGAAGGGTGCAGACCTTATCGTTGCCGTAAACAAGGCGGCCGATGCATCCATCTTTGATATATGCCACGTGGGACTTGTGGGCGATATTTACGAGATCGTGCCACAGCTTATTGAAAAAATAAAAGGAGGTAAAGCAAATGTATAACCGCGTATCGCAAAAAGACATCGAAGCCCTCACCTCTTTTTTGTCGACCGACAGAGTGATAACAGGTGATAACATCAGCCACGATTACAGCCACGACGAGCTGGGCGGCATTTCGCATATGCCCGAGGTACTCGTCAAAGCAGGCTCCACCGAAGAAGTGTCGAAAGTAATGAAATATGCCAGCGAAAACAAGATCCCCGTTGTCGTCCGCGGCAGTGGAACAGGCCTTGTGGGGGCATCGGTTGCCCTGCACGGCGGCATAATGCTTGAAACGGTGGGCATGAACAAAATTCTTGAGCTTGACGAAGAAAATCTGACCGTCACGGTGCAACCCGGCGTGCTTCTGATGGAGCTTGCCGCCTTCTGCGAAGAGCACGATTTTCTCTATCCCCCCGATCCCGGCGAAAAAAGCGCCACCATCGGCGGAAACATCAGCACCAACGCCGGCGGAATGCGCGCCGTGAAATACGGCGTAACGCGCGACTATGTGCGCGGACTCACCGCCGTTCTTCCCTCGGGAAAGATCATGCATCTCGGCGGAAAAACAGTAAAAAACAGCTCGGGCTATTCTCTCAAAGACCTTATCGTAGGCTCGGAGGGTACTCTTGCAGTTATTACAGAGGCTGTGCTCAAGCTTGTGCCCCTGCCAAAGATCACGGTTTCGCTTCTTATTCCTTATGATTCGATAGAAAAAGCAATAGGCACAGTGCCAAAGCTGATAAAAAGCCGCGCATCCCTCACCGCCATCGAATTTATGGAGCAGGGCACGATACTTTTCAGCGAAGAATACCTGGGCAAAAATTTCCCCGACAAAAAATCCCCCGCCTATCTTATTCTTACCGTTGACGGCAACGACAAAAAGGTTGTTGAGGACGAGATAGACAAGGTGGCATCCCTTTGCATCGAAAACGGAGCAAAAGACGCCCTCATCGTTGACACCGACGAGCGCAAAACCTCGGTCTGGTCGGCACGCGGCGCGTTTCTTGAAGCCATAAAGGCGTCCACCACCGAAATGGACGAATGTGACGTGGTGGTTCCCCGAAACAAGGTTGCCGAATTTGTGCTTTACACCCACGAGGTGTCAAGAGATCTTGGCGTGCGTATTCCTTCGTTTGGCCATGCTGGCGACGGAAACCTTCACGTTTACGTCTGCCGCGACGATCTTGGCGATGCGGAATGGAACGAAAAGCTTGAAAAAGCCTTCGAGCTTCTTTACAAAAAAGCCCGAGAGCTTTGTGGACTTGTTTCGGGCGAGCACGGCATCGGCTATGCCAAAAAAGGCTTTTTGCGTGAAGATTACGGCGAAGGTCAGCTGGAGATCATGCGCGGCATCAAACAAGCCTTCGACCCCGACAATATCCTCAACCCCGACAAGATATTCTGATAAAAAAAGGCAGTCCTCGCGGACTGCCTTTTTTCACGTCAATTTTTCCAAAGATTTGCAATTCTTTTTTCAAAATTTCTCTCGCGGAAAGCAAGATCTCCGCAGACAACCTCGATACCCATATCCTTTGCCCTTGCAAGAAGATATTTTCCGTTGTCACAATCGGTGTCAAGGTCGGCGGCAACAAGAGCTTTTTTTGCAAAAGGTCCGCCAAAACGCTCTGCCACCGTAGAAAGCTTGTAAAGCTCGTCCACCGAAACGTATCCGTTTTTGCACGAAACAAAAACGGGAACGATCCCGTGCATCAAAAGCACGTCTATCTCGTTTTTCGTATCGTAAAGCATATCCTTTCCGTCCCAATCGATGATAACGCCTGTGGCGGCATCGTTGTAAACGGGTGTGCCGTCCTTTTCGCGACATTCCTTTGCCGCAAGATAAACGGCAAGCTCAAGCACGATGCCTGCCTTTGTCAGGCAGTTTTTTATCTGCGCGTTTTTGTATTTTATCACAAGCCCCTGCGAATCGGCGCGATATTCCGACACAAGCCGCGCTAAAACAAGGCTTTGCATTATGGGCTTGTTGAAGATGACCTTGGATTTTCTGCGTTCAAGAAACGTTTTCAGCTTTTCTTTGTCAAGATACGTGACGTTTTCCTTCTTGTCGCCCATCTCCTCGATGGCGGCAAGAATATTCATCTGACTGTTCCAGCCCCTCGGATTTTCGCGGCAGACCGAAAAAAGCTTTTTTACGTCGTTTTTAAATTCTGCCGACTCTTCTTTTTTGTTTCGGCTGTCCCAATCGCACATTCCGCCGTGGATCATAATATTTTCTCTGACAGAAAGAGAGGGGACACTGTATTCGGCAACCTTTCCGTCGCCGTCGCAATCGCAGATGCGGTCGTTTGTCACGTTGAAGCTGTGGATAAATATCTTTTTGTCCTTGTTTTTTTCGCAAAATCTGCCAAGGGAAAAAATCATCATCCCATCACCGCCCGTTATGTCAAAAACGAAATCGTCGTAGGTGGCATATATTTCTTCCATCAGTTGCACTGCGCGGGAAATATCATTTTTCGGGACAGTTTTGCATACTATCTCGGGATTCTGCCCTTTTTCCGAAAAAACAGAGCTGAAAATCTGTGCACTGCGATTCATGTCCTTTGAATCAGACCCCAAAAAAACAACTCTTTCGGGAGAAGTGGCCAGACAGGAATATATATTGTTGCAGGGCGCTTTCGAGTAAAGCTCGACAAGAGTCATATTTTTTGTTCCTCCGTTCCTTTCGGTTTTGTTGTATTTAGTATATCACACAAGAGCAAAAAATGTCAAGCTTTTGAAAAAAGCGGAACTTTTTTCTTTTTTTGCCGTCAAACAGACATAAAAAGCATTTTTCGGAGGCAGATATATGAAAAAATTGTTTTTGGCGGCTTTAATACTCCTTTTTCTTTGCGGTTGCGAAACAAACGTGCCGCAAGAGGACAAAACGATCGAAAACGACACCGCCGTTGATGAAGTAACCCTTGTTTCCATAACCGACAAATCGAAGGACAACCCCGACCTTGCCTTTGCCGAGGCGCTCGAGCAGATATTTGAAGACGACGAAAACGTATATTTCCTTCCCTGTATAATGAGCGAATACATCGTTGCCGAATATTCCGACGGAACAAAAGAAGGCATAAAATCCGCACTTTCTTCGGGAAAAGCCAAAATATCAGACCTTGACCGCTTCGGAATATTCTATATAACCGAACCCAAAGAACACACCCACACCGAAAGCGAAAAAAACAACGTGTTGGAGCACGAAGAATTCGGATATTGCGGCAACACCATGACCACCGTCAGATACCAAGGCTTTGCAAAAGGGCAAGAGGACTGGGAATATACCTTCTGGGGCGGAGTTTCGGTGGGACTTACCGATTTTCTGCGCTGGCTCAATTACAGCGAAGAGGTGTGCAAGTGTCTGCCCGAATACACGGTTGACACCGAATTCGGACTTAACTACGGCATAAGTCTTTCCGAAGGCTACGTTCGCCACGAGGGCAAGCAGGTGAGCCTTACAAAAAAGCAGACCGAATATCTGAAAAGCGAGCTGGAAAAGGTTTACGACGGCTACAAAAACGGCAAGATGCCCGGCAGCAATTTGTGATTTTTTGCAGGAGTTGTCCCAAAAATCGGGACAACTCTTTTTTTGTCTTGTAAAATGAAGCAAAAAATGGTATATTGATATCAGACCACAAAAAAGGGGGCCAAACATATGAAGCACAATATGCGCCTTAAAAAAGAGCCGTTTGAAAAGATATGCGCAAAAAAGAAAACCGTCGAGCTTCGGCTTTTGGATGAAAAGCGAAAAAAAGTAAATGTCGGTGACACCATCGAATTTGAATGTCCCGATGTGGGCGAAAAAACCGTAAATGTCCGCGTTTTGGCACTGCATCGTTTTTCCTCGTTCAAAGAGCTTTACACCACACTTTCGCTTGAAAAATGCGGCTACGGCAAAGACGAGGTAAAAAAAGCAAGCCCCACCGACATGGAAGCCTATTACTCAAAGGAAGAACAAGCAAAATACGGCGTCGTGGGGATTGAATTTGAACTTGAAAAAGAATAAGAAAAACTTTTTCGTAGCAAAAAAGTGCTAAATTTCAGCATAAAACGACATTGCATTTACATACAAAATATGTTACCATATCATTGTAATACTTTTTTCTGAAAGGAAATACAAAATGAAAAAAATAACAGCCATTCTTCTTGCCTTGTGCATGATAGCGCTCTGCTTCCCCGCAGTTTTTGCGGCAGGTGAGGAAAACGTCCGCAACACTTTTGCGTGCCAGACACTTCCTTTTCTTACCCTCGGTGCTTTCGAGGAAGACCACACGGGCTACGTCGATGCGGCAGAAATTTTCGACGGTAAAAACGTCATGGTTTTAAAACGCGACCTCAGCGAAAAGACCGCAACGGATTTTAACTACTACCACTGGTCCAAACCTCTGCCCGACGAAAACGGAAATCCCATTCCCCTTTCTACGGCAAACTATATCGTTATTGAGTACTACTATGCCTCCCCCGACGAATCCCCTGCCCTTGTCGGCAACAAGATGGGCTGGATCCAGGGACGTGTCTGCAACGCCGAAAACACCGCAGAGGTGAAATCGTTTGATTGGGGCACCGAGATCCTCTCGCGCAACGGCATGATTGCAAACAAATGGGACAAGCTCGTGCTTCCGGTTGACGAATATGTAAAAAGCACGAAAGACAAGCTTGTAAGTGGCGGCAACGAATACTATCTGCACCAGCTTAAGCTCTTTCCTCTTCAGAAGGATATGGGCAAAAACGATGTGCTTTATTTCAGCACCATCACAGTGCAAAGCTGGGATCCCGCCAAAGATTCGGGTGTTTCCGAAAGAAATGTCCGCTTCTATGCCACTTCCGAAGCTTATAAAAACGGCGAAAATGCCATAAACACCATCAAGTTAAAAGACCTTGATACAGTCACTGTCCCCGAATATTCCGTCACCCCTCCCGAACATCACAAGTTCAGACACTGGCAAAGCGTGAAAACGGGAAAAACATATTTCCCCGGCGCGACATATCAGTTCCTTATCGGTGAAGACGACGTGTATCTTCCCGTTTTCGACGTGGCTGTTGATCTTTCAAATTACGAAAGCTCTTACATCAACGGCTATGAGGACGGCACCTTCAAGCCCCAGAACAACATAACACGAGCAGAGGCCTGCAAGATAATCGCATCTCTTGTTGACCCCGCGGGCAAGCTTGCGGGCGGCACATCTTCTTACGAGGACGTGAAACCCGAAGATTGGTTCTACGGCTCGGTAACTGCGCTTGAAAAGCTGGGCGCGGTCGAGAAGGTTTTCGACCGAAAGCTTCTCCCCTCCGAAATGATTACCCGCGAACAGTTTGTTCAGCTTATATACGCCGTGTGCAACAAAGAAATGGACAGCATGAAGCTGACCTATCTTTCGGACGTGGATGCAGAAGCCGGCTATTTTGAAGCCGTGATGTTCTCGGTGGCAAAAGGGCTTGTAACAGGCTACGAGGACGGCACCTTCAAGCCCGACAACAAAATAACAAGAGCCGAAGCCGTAACGGTTATCAACAGACTGCTCGGCAGAGAATGGAACGGCGCGGGAGATGCAAAATTTTCTGACATTTCGGACCATTGGGCAAAGGGACAGATCATTGCTTCCGCCTCGGCAAAATCCGACGGCACCTGGGCGCTTAAAACCACCGAAAAGGAATACGCTCTCGAAGGCACAAGCGCAAAGGATTATATCGAGGCTCTCCACACCCAGTCAAAGAATCTCTCGGGCGATGCCATCCGCCGCGGAATCGACACCGTTTCCGAACAGATGAAAAAAGACATCCTCGGCACCCCCAACACCGCAGATCTTTATCCCGACAGAATCGGCAAAAATACATATTACGTTTCCGAAAAGAACGGCAACGATGCCAACGACGGCAAAACCCCCGAAACTGCCGTAAAGACCATTTCGGGTCTTTCAAGAAAGCTCCGCTTCCCCGGCAAGGGCACAGCAATTCTCTTTGAACGCGGCGGCACATACCGCGGACAGGTGGCTGTTACCGCCGGTGTAACCTACGGCTCGTACGGCGTGGGCGAAAAACCCGTCATCTCGGGCTCGAAGAAAAATTACGCCGACGCTTCCCTTTGGATAGAAACCGATATCAAAAACGTATACAGACTCAAAGAAAACATCTCAAACGTCGGTATCATCGTGTTTGACCACGCCGACGATGCCCACGGAAACTACGACGGACTTTACGGTCAAAACCGCATTTACAGCAAAAACATCGTCTCGTACATTGAGCTTGAAAAAGACCTCGAATTTTTCTCGTGCGACAACATTCTTTATCTATGTAGCACAGAAGGCAACCCCGGATCACGCTTTAAAGACATCGAGATCGGTACACGCGCCGACATTTTTGACGGTTCGGCATCCGACATTCTCTTTGACAATCTGCACATCAAGCACACGGGTGCCCACGGCATCGGCCTTGGCACGGGCAACAACGTCGTTGTAACCAACTGCGAATTTTCATGGCTCGGCGGCTCGCTTTTGGGAAGCTATGGTTCCACCACCACTCAGTACGGCAACGCCGTTGAGCTTTACGGCGACTGTGACGGATTCTACGTAAAGAATTGCTGGATGTACCAGATATACGACACCGCCATCACCCACCAGGGCAAAAATCTGAATATGAAAAACATCGAATACTCAGGCAACCTCATGGAATACTGCCACTGGTCGATCGAAAGCTGGATGACCCAGCCCGACTCTAAGGGTTCGCTTCACAACTACGCCGCAAATTACAACGTAATGCGCAACAGCGGCTACGGTTGGGGTACCATTGTAACAAAGCGTCCTTTGAACTCGATGCTTTACACCACCTACAACTTCAAGGTAGAAAGCAGCAACCTCAGCAGCAAATACAACATTCTCGACCGTTGCACAGGCTATCTCATCAACATAGACGAAAACGCCAAGGAAGATTTCAGCTGTCACATCTATGTTCAGGACGAGGGCTTGATACTTGGCGGACTCAGAGGCAAGGAAACAAACGCAGGTCTTGACGCTCCCATTCTTCTCAACAAGCACATGCAGGACGAATCACCCGTTTTTGTCCTTATCCCAAAGAAATAACAAAAATAGTCTGCGGCGGCACTTCTTTGAAAGTGCCGCCGTGTTTTTTTGTTAACCTGTGCCAATTTTTGAAATGCGCGTTTTTGTATTATTATTGCGTGTTATTCATATTGAAAATGTGCAAAAACACTGCTATAATCAGCTTATACATTTTGTCATTATCCTTGCACAAAATGATAATAAATGTTGATTTTTGGGGATACACGAGATATAATGTAATCAGATGTATAATCCCAGAAATCTCAGTAAAGAATTAGGAGGACACATTTATGGCAAATCAAAAAATGAAAAAAGTGCTCTCGGTTTTCCTGGCGATAAGCATGCTGATCCTTTGTATGCCTGCAATTTTTGCAGAAGAGGAAAAGGTTCAGGACGCATACTCCCGCCATATCGTTTCCGCTCTTACCCTTGGTGCTTTTGAGGGCGACACATCGGGATACGTCGGCTCGAACGATACCTTTGACGGAAGATCTGTCAGAACATTAAAGCGCGACGGAAGAGCCAACACCTCCACAAACTTCAACTACTATCATTTTTCCACCCCGCTTCCCGATGACAACGGAAACCCCATTCCCTTGTCTACGGCAAACTATATCGTTATTGAATACTACTATGCTTCCCCCGACCAAGCTCCCGCCCTTGTCGGCAACAAGATGGGCTGGATACAGGGCAGAGTGACAGCCGGAGGCAGATTTAACGAATATTCCGAATTTGCGTGGAACACCCGAGTCATGTCGCGCAACGGCATGGTTGCAAACAAGTGGGACAAGCTGGTGCTTCCCTTTGATGAAACTCTCGGAAGCACAAAGGACAACGCTTTGCGTCACGGCGAAGTATATCTGCAGCAACTCAAGTTTTATCCCCTCGAAAAAGACATGGGCAAAGACGACGTTTTGTACATAAGCTCGATCACTTTCCAAAGCTGGGACCCCGATACCGCTCCCACGTTTTCTGAAAGAAACGTCAGCTTCTACGCTTCTCCCGAGGATTACGAAAAGGGCGCAGCCCCCATCAACACCGTCAAGGTCAAGGATCTTGAATTCATCGAGATCCCCGAATTTACCGCCGCCGCTCCCGAACACCACTCCTTTAAGGAATGGCGCAGTGTAAAGACAGAAAAAACCTGTTCACCCGGCACATCCTATCAGTACGGCCTTGGCGAGGACGATATATACGTTCCTGTTTTTGAAGTTTCCGTTGATTTTTCGGGTTGCGAAAACTCGTACATCAACGGCTACGAGGACGGCACCTTCCGCCCTCAGAACAACATAACACGCGCCGAAGCCTGCAAGATAATCGCTTCTCTTGTTGATCCTTCGGGCAAGCTTTCGGGCGGGGCTTCCTCTTATCAGGACATAAAACCCGAGGATTGGTTCTATTCTTCCGTCACCTCTCTTGAAAAGCTCGGTGCGGTGCAGAAAGTTTTCGTCGAAAAACTTCTGCCCTCCGAAAAGATCACCCGTAAAGAGTTCGTTCAGCTCATCCATGCAGTGTCGGGTACCGATGCAGGCAACCTGAAGCTCTTGTATTTTTCGGACGTAAATTCCAAGGCAGACTATTTTGAAGCTGTCATGTACGCCAGCGCCAAGGGACTTGTAAACGGTTACGAAGACGGCACCTTCAAGCCCAACAACGAGATAACGAGAGCCGAGGCTGTGACAGTTATCAACAGAATGCTCGGCAGAGAATGGAACGGCGCAGGAAACGCAAGATTTTCGGATATTTCCGACCATTGGGCAAAGGGACAGATCATCGCCTCTGCCTCGGCAAAGGCCGACGGCACCTGGGCTCTTAAAACCGCCGAAAAAGAATACGTTCTCGAAGGCGAAAGCGCAAAAGACTATATCACCGCTCTTCACACCCAGTCCAAAAACCTCACCGGTGATGCCATCCGCCGCGGAATCGACACCATTTCCGAGCAGATGAAAAAGGACATCCTCGGAACTCCCAACACCACCGAGCTCTACGCTGACAGAATCGGCAAAAACGTATATTACATTTCCGAAAAGAACGGCAACGATGCCAACGACGGAAAATCTCCCGCCACAGCATTAAAGACTATTCAGGGACTTATGTCAAAGCTCCGCTTCCCAGGCAAGGGCACGGCGATCCTCTTTGAACGCGGCGGCACCTACCGCGGATCTTTGACGGTAAATACAGGCCTCACCTACGGCTCGTACGGTGAGGGCGAAAAGCCCATTATCTCGGGCTCGAAGAAAAACTACGCTGACCCCAATCTCTGGGTCGAAACAGATACCCCCAACGTGTACAGACTGACCGACGCCATCACCAACGCAGGCATCATCGTCTTTGACCACGCAGACGATGCCCACGGAAACTACGACGGACTTTACGGTCAGAACCGCATTTACAACAAAAACATCTCAACCTACAAAGAGCTGACAGAGGACCTCGAATTTTTCTCGTGCGCAGACACCTTCTATCTTTGCAGCACGGGCGGCAACCCCGGATCGCGCTTTAAGGACATCGAGATCGGAGCACGTCTTGATCTGTTTGACGGCGGCGCATCTGACATCGTTATCGACAACCTCCACTTCAAGCACACAGGTTCCCACGCGATAGGCCTTGGCTCGGGTGATAACGTTGTTGTAACAAACTGCGAATTTTCGTGGCTTGGCGGCTCGCTTCTCGGAAACTATGGCGAAACCACCACTCAGTACGGCAACGCCGTTGAGCTTTACGGTAACTGCGACGGATACTATGTAAGAAATTGCTGGATGTACCAGATATACGACACCGCCATCACCCACCAGGGCGAAAACCTGAATATGAAAAATATTCAATACGAAGAAAACCTCATGGAATATTGTCACTGGGCAATAGAATGCTGGATGACACAGCCTGTCAGCAAGGGTTCGCTTAACAACTATGCCGCAAACTACAACGTGATGCGTAACGGCGGCTACGGTTGGGGCACCATCGTCACAAAGCGTCCTGCAAGCTCTATGCTTTATGCCAACTATATTTTTAGCGTTTCAAGCAACAACCTCACCAGCAAATACAACGTGCTCGATCGCTGTGCGGGCTATCTGATAAACTATGTCAGCAGCGCAAAGGAAGATTTCAGCTGTCACATCTACGTTCAGGACGAGGGAATGATCCTTGGCGGACTCAGAGGCAAGGCGGCAGACGCCGACTTTGAATCCCCCTTCCTTCTCAACAAGCAGATGAAAGACGAAGCACCCGTATTCGTTCTTATTACAAAATAAAAAATTCGGAGCTGTAAACAAACTTTACAGCTCCGTTTTTTGTTATTCTGCTTTTATCGCTTTAAAAACTCTTACCGTGTGCGGATGCATATCAAAAACAATGCGGTCGCGGGTGGTCTGGTCTTCTTTTTTCCACACGTCACGGATAACACAGGTCTCGTCAAGATGGATAACAAGGTTTTCGTGGGTTTCGCCAAGATTGAAAGCGGCATAGGCAAAGTTTCCATCCGAAAGCTTTTTCTTAAAGATATGCACGCATTTTTTGTCCTGTTCAAACATCATAACGGGGCGGGCAGGATAAAAAGCCGAATCCTGGTTGATGGCAATGATCTCCTCGTTGCAATACATCGAAAGTTCAAATTCGCTCATATCCTCAAAGGTGGACGACAGCTGAATGGGCGAGCTCATGAAGGCGCGCAGAGTGTACGAGCAAAGCTCTTCGTCCTCGTTGAATTTGCTTGTGCCGTCCTTGCGATATTTTCCGTTGCCCACGTCGAGCATATCGAGATCGAAAAAATGTCCCTTTCGCACGTCGTAGATATATCCGAAATACGAACGGTAGATGTTTGTAAAATTGTCCCACGCCGCCCAGGAATCCTGGTTGCAACGATAACTGTTGCAATAGCGGCTCCAATATGTGATGTAATCATGAGAAGCCGAAACAGTAACACAAAAGCCAAAGTCACGCTCGGATTTCATAAGCTCGCGGCGCATATATTCGGCATTGGTCGGGTCGCAGGGCGCCCAGTCGTATTTGAGGTAGTCAAATCCCCATTCTGTCCACTGTGCCACGTTGTTCTTTTCCTTGCGGATCTTGCCAACGCCCGTGTTGGTTATGGCAAAAAGATCGTCGGGCTCGCCCACGGTGCATCCGGGAATATGATCGAACTCTTTGGGGCATCCCCAGGCTCTTAACATAGGGGTGGAATATATACCGCATTTAAGTCCGAGCGAGTGTATTTTGTCGCACATTTTCTTCATATCGGGGAATTTTTCGTTTGGCATAATAGCATCGTGCTTTCCGCCGTATTCCTTTTGCCAGCCCGAATCACAGTTTACGTAGCTGTAACCGTATTCGGCAATGCCTGTTTCAACCATTCTGTCGGCAACTTTCTCGATATTTTCCTGCGACACATCCGAATCATACGCATTCCAGCTTGTAAAGCCAAGAAGAGGTGTAAGAAGAACGGCGTTTTCCTTTATTTCAAAGGTGACCTTTTTCTCCGCCCTGCCCAAGGCGTTTTCGGCGGTGAAGGTGACGGTGTATTCGCCCTCGCATTCCGCTTTTCCCGTAACGATGCCGTTTTCAAGAACAAGCCCCGTCGGAAGACCGACAGCACCGTATTTTATCGGCCGCTCGCCCGTGACCGGCACGCGGAGAATAACAGGCTTTTTGGGAGAAGCACCGAAAAGGTCGGGCAAATTTATGCGCGGCGCCCCCTCGAAGGGTTTTGCCGTGGCAATTTGGGTATATCTCATTTTTAATACCTCCTTTTTTTCTGATTATACGGCAAAAAGCAGGCAAAATACATTGACAAATCATACTGTTATATAGTAAAATCATAGGTGGGTGATAAAAATGAAAACAAGAAACGCCATCTATGACGAAGCCGAAGATCCCGCCATTCTCGACTTTGGCATCGAAGAAAACTCCGCCCTTGCCCATTGGGGCAGAGGCACAAGGGACAAAACGCTTATTCACTATGTTTTGCGCGGATATGGCTATTTTAACGGCAGAAAAGTGTCGGCAGGCGAAGGATTTTTTATCTGTCGCAACAGTATGCACGAATATCATTCGTCAAAAAAAGATCCGTGGGTATATTTTTGGGTGTCGTTGACGGGCGAGCGCGCCGACGGGCTGTGCAAAAAATATATAAGCGTTGACGAATATGGCATTTTCACATATAATTTTTGCGAAAAGCTTTTGCGTTTTTCAAAAAACTTTTTCGAAAACCACTCTGTGCTCGGCAACGCCGAAACCCATGGGATATTCTATCTTCTCATGTCTTACCACGAAAAAAAGCCCGAGATCTCGGGCAACCGTCATGTTATTGAGGCGAAAAAATACATCGATTCCAACTTTCACCGACCACTCACCATAAGCGAAATTGCAGGCTCGCTTTTTATCAGCGACAGATATCTTTACAATCTCTTTGTTGAAAACGAGGGCATATCTCCCAAGAAATATCTGAACAATCTGCGGCTGACAAAAGCGTGTTCAATGCTCCGCGAAAGCAACGATTCAATAGGCGAGGTCGCCGCATCGGTCGGTTTTCGCGACGTTTTGACCTTTTCGCGCTTTTTTGCTAAAAATATCGGCACGTCGCCAACCTCATACAGAAAAGCAAACACAAAAAAATGACAGCCCGCGCTGTCATTTTTTGCTTTCAATTATCTTTTCAATTTCCGCATCGTCAAGCGGCATCCCCTTTGAAAAGGCGGCACCGCAAAGCTCTTTCATTATCCGCCGTCTGTCCCCCGACGTTATTCTGCCGCGTATCTGCGCCAGCTGATCTATTATGCTATCGGTTTCGTCGGGAAGAAAGCTTTCGATATCTTCGCGAAGCTTTGCCGCCGCGGCGGGGCACGCCCCGTCGGTGGATATTGCCACCGAAAGCTTGCCTTTTGTTACGACCGACGGAAAAATAAAACTGCTGTTTTCGGCATCGTCAACCGTGTTTATCTCCACTCGCCTGTTGCGACAGATGTCAAACAGTTCTTCTTTGCAACACAAGCTTTTGTCGGCAAGTATCACGATATCGGGCGAAACTTCCGAAAGAAGCCTTTCGATATTATCCACCCTTTCCTTAAAAAACACGATCTTGAAAGGGTATTGCGAAAGTTTTTGCGCTTTTTTGTCAGCCTCGGCATTGCCGCCGATAATAAGCACGGTGCTATACTTCGCACGGCGGAAAAGAGGAAAAAATTCAGCCATTTTTCGCGCTCCTTTCATAAAAATAACTGCCGTCACGCTTTGATATCCCAACACCAAAAACGTCTTTTATCACTCCCGCTTCCACAATATCGTCGGGGCTTCCGAAAAATACGTTTCTGCCCTCATTCATCACAAGCACGCGGTCGGAAAACTGAAGCGCCGTCACAAGATCGTGCAACACCAAAACTATCCCCTTGCCCGACTGCGCAAGTTTTTTTATTGTATCAAAAAGCTCAAAAACGTTTGAAATATCAAGATACGTCGTCGGCTCGTCAAGAAGAATGTATTCGGTGTCCTGACAGAGTGCCATGGCGATATATACTTTTTGCCGCATTCCTCCCGAAAGAGTGGAAACGGGGCTGTCGCAAAGGCGTGAAAGTCCCATGCTTTCCAGACACAAAAAGGCTTTTTTTCGGTCTTTTTCGCAGTATACACGGGGAAACGAAAGGTGGGGAAAACGTCCGTGCAAAACCGTTTCAAAAACGGTCATATCTGAAACTTCCTTTCCCTGCGGAAGAAAAGCAATCTTTTTTGCCCTCTCGACGGGCTTTGAAACAAGCGCATCGTCAACAAAAATCTTCCCCGAAAAAGGCACGACACTTCCGACAACGGTTTTTAAAAGGGTGCTTTTTCCGCATCCGTTGGGGCCTGTTATGCAGGTTATCTGTCCTTTTTCAAAGCTTGCCGAAAAGTCAAAGAGGACGGTCTTTTTTCCGTATCCGCACGATACGCCCGAAACAGATATTGCCATAAAGCTTTTTATCTCCCCTTTCCTTTTATAAGTATCACAACAAACAAAGGCGCACCCACAAAAGCAAGAATTATGCCCACGGGTATCTCGTAAGGCGAAAAAAGACTTCGTGCCAAAGTATCGCAAAAGGTAACAAGCCCTGCGCCAACCATCGCACAAAGGGGAAGATGAGCCTTTGCACGGGCACCGCAAAGCTTTCGCACCGCATGGGGCACCACAAGTCCCACAAAAGACACAAGTCCGGCAACGCTTACGGCACAACCTGCAAGAAGCGCCGCCGCCACAAGAAAAACTGCACGAAAAAGCTTTGTATTCATTCCAAGTCCCGACGCCGTTTCGTCGCCCATACCGGGAACGTCAAGCTCGTTGGCAAGAAGGAAAAGAAGAATAAGACAAATCCCCACCGCAACAGCGGCAGGTATCAGCTTGCCGTATGACACCGCCGAAAGATCGCCGATCTTAAAATCAGCGCTCATGGCGGCAATGTCGGGATTAAACTCGATAACAGAATCGGAAAGAGCGCCCAGAACGCTGTTCAGCGCAACACCCATAAGGATAACCGTCGATCTTGCGTTTCCCCATTTCCACGCACCAAAGCTTATGATCGCCGTTGCCAAAAGGGCGCCGACAAAAGAAAAAAGCGAAAGCACCGCACCGCCGTATATTCCAAAGGCGGCACAAAGAGTCACGGCAAGTCCTGCGCCCGAATTTACACCGATGATGCTTGGGGATGCAAGGCCGTTTGCCAGCACCTTTTGAATAACCGCGCCCGAAACCGAAAGGGCGGCACCCACAAGTATACCCGCAACAGTTCGCGGAAGGCGCGAAAAAAGAAAGATCCTCTCGCCCATTCCCACAGGTCCGTTAATTATCGCACTTACAGCGTCTGATGCAGAAATTCGCACACTTCCGCACAAAAGTCCAAAAGCCGCGGCAAAAATCAAAAATACCGCGGCTGTGACAAACGCTATTACTGTTTTTTTCTCACTCGGCAACAAGCTTGCAAAGAGTCTCATACGCCTCGCCCCAAAGTGCGTTTGGCTTCAGATTAAAAAGTCTTTTGTCAAGGTTGTGAACTCTGTTTTCTTTCACAGCCGAAAGACTCTGCCACGCGGGGGCCTCCTCCATCATTCTTTTTATATTTTCCTGCACGGCATCGCGGTCGTCCCCCACCTGAACAATAAAAATTCGGTAAGGGTCGGCGCTCATAATGCTTTCGATGCTGAGATCTTCAAGCAAAGCCGTATCTTTGTCTGCAATGTTTATAAAGCCGAGGTCCGAAAGCATCTCACCAAGCACAGTGCCGTCGCTTCCCTTGGCGCGGATATAACCCGCCGATGCGCGAAGAAAAAGATAGGTCTTTTTTTCGCTCGGAAAATCTTTTTGCAAAAATTCCTCTTTTATGCCGTCAACAGTTTCTTTGATCTCAAGTCCGTTTTTGGCATACAGATCTTTTCTGCCTGTAATATCGGTGCAGATATCGAGCATCAAAAGATAATCGTCAAAACAGTCGACGTCAAAATACACCACGTCAATTCCAGCATCAAGAAGTAGGTCTTTCATCCCAACGTCTGCCGCCGTGTCGGCGCTTGCAATAACAAGATCGGGGTCTGAGGCAATAAGGCTTTCAAGATTCGGATTTTTGGTCTTGCCAAGGTTTGAGACACCCTCGCGGCAAAGTCCGAAATCGTCAAAAGCATCGTCCGCGGCGGCGCAAACCCGGCCGCCCGACAAGGTCCACACATCGGCAAAACTTCCCGTAAGGCAGGCGGCACGCACAGTGCCTTTTTTGATGTCGACCTTTTGCCCCAAAGCATCGCAAAAAGTGATGCTTTCGTCATTTTCCTCCACCTGCGCCGATCTTTCGGCAAAGCACGAACATAGCAAAAGAAGCGCAAGGGCGACCAAAGAAAGAAGTACTTTAACCGATGATCTTCTTTTGTACATAGTCAAAACCAAGTCTTTCAACCGTGTCGGCAAAGCGTTCGCCCTTTATTCCCTCGTCTCTGAAAAGAATGATGGCGCGCTCGATGGCAGAAAGGATATCTTCCTCGCTCACAAAGATCTTTGATATCGGCTTTCCGACGGCGGTCTTTTTGCCCCATCTGCCGCCGATGCACAGCTTGTAGCCCTCGCCCAAAACTTCTATTGCGCCAAAGGGACATTTTCCTGCACATCTGCCGCATTTGTTGCAGATATTTTCGTCAATATGTATTTTGCCGTCAACAATACTTGCCGCCTTCATGGGGCAGGATTCTTCCACGGCACATTTTGCGCATCCACGGCATTTTTCTGTGTTTGCGCCAAAGATCTTCTGACCGACAATGCCAAGATCGTTAAGATCGGGCTTTACACAGCTGTTCGGGCATCCGCCGACGGCAATCTTGAATTTGTGGGGCAAAACCTCGCCGTGATATCCAACGTAAAAACGCTCGTGTATCTTGCGGCTTAACGCATAGGTGTCAATAAGTCCGAAAACACACGTCGTGCCCTTGCACGAAACAACGGGACGAACCTTTGGCCCTGTTCCGCCGGGTTCAAGACCCGCCTCTTCAAGAAAAGAAATAAGCCCCGGAATGTTATCATACGCCACCCCTTGAATCTCAATTGTCTGACGGGTGGTCATGGCGATCTCGCCACTGCCAAAAAGGTCGGCGGCGCGGGCGATGTGTCGGCTTTCGTCGGTGGTTATTTTTCCGTTTCTTGTAATAACTCTGACGTTAAAAACGTCATCATATCTCTTGTCGCGAAGAAAGCCCAACCCCTTGACCTTGCCTATCTGCTCGGCGGTGAGCTTTCCGTTTTTCGGGGTGAGCCCGTAATCTTCAAAAGTCTTTTTGTTTTGCATAATATCCTCCGCTTTTTATTTTCCTTCTTCTATCTCGCGCTTTGCGGCAAGAATGGCTTCCACAACCTTTTGGGAACACGCCTTTGTGCCCGCTTCTGTCAGATGGATGTTGTCGTTCTCGCTAATGTATTCGTTAAGCTTGGGGTAAACGAGCGCGTGCAGATCGTTTATTACAACGCCCTGTGCCGCAAGCACGGGAACGATCTTTCTGTTGTATTCCTCGATGGTGGGGTTTGCACATCTTTCGTGGGTGGGACGCACGGGGGTTGTGGTGGCAAAAATTATCTTGTCGGTGTAGGTTTTAAGCACCTTCAATATTCTCAGCATATCCGCCTCATACTGCTCGTAGCTTGTAAAAGGGCCGTCGCCCACAAGGTCGCAAACGTCCCAAAGACCGTTGTTCCAATGGATTATCTGCGAACCTTTCATAAATTCTTTCCAATCGTGCATAACTCCGCGCATGGTATATTTTGCAAAGCGACAGTTTTCCTGAGGCTGAAAAACTTCAAATTCGCTTCCCAGCATCTGAGGCACCCGCATTCCGTAGCCTATCATTCTGATAGAGTCGCCCAAAAGTGTGACTTTCATTTTATATTCTCTCCATTTCTGCATTTTGATTTGTCAAAACAGCTTTCGATACAATTATACACGCATTTTTTTGCTGTGTCAACCGATGATAGCCTATCTTCGTATAAAAGGGCACAAAAACGTTTCTGCCATGAACAAATCCATTTTATCTTTTTGTTAATTCATCGAAAACGCAAAAAATCGACAAGATTTCATAAACCTTGTCGATTAATACAATGATTTGGGACGAAAATCACCAAACGCATTCGCTGAACTTTATTGTATAATTTTCGCCGGGGACAACATCATATACAACAATTGAATCATCCTTAAACTTGTCGTTTACGGAAAGATCCGCTAAATAGAGATCTCCCGAATCAACCACACAGCCTTCGCTATCATAGATTTTATACTGATTATAATATCACTCGCAACCAATAATTTCAATAACTTTAACAAATATATTCTGGATTTAAAAATTCAAGAAACCGAAATCATAGAACGAATACTTGATATTTTCCACAACGATGAAATTTTTAAGGCAATCGATCAGATCGCATATTCCCTGACGGCTCATTTCCATAAAGCCGTTTTGGGCATCTGTTGATCCGGTGTATCTCGTGCAGTTCAAGGGGTAATTTTTTGTGAAAACAGCGGCATCTATCACGCCCTTCGCCTCAAACAACGGCTCGCCCGTATCTCTGTAATAATACGAAGAAATATAATCGTACTTGCCGGTGTGCTCTTTGGGAACGTAAATATAGAAGTTTATGCTGAACATATCGTCCAAAACGCTGTGCAGACAAAATTCTATTTTCTCGGTGTCTCCCCAATAATAAAGCGAAAATCTTTCGGAGGCATATCCGCCGTATCTATCGGCATCATTGGAATAATAGCAATAGTCGCCGTTGATTATTCCGTTTTGGATAACAAAATTTTTGAGATATCCGTATATATCCTTTGGCTCGTTCGGTTGTGGAACAACCACGCTTGCAGGAGGTTCGGGGATAGTGGTCTGGGGATTGCTTTGCGTAGTACCCTGTTGCGAAACGGGCGGCTGAGGTTTGTCCGCAGTAGCAGGCGGTGTCACAATCGGCTCTTCGGGGACAGTGGTTTGTGCGTTGCCTTTAGTGTCACCTGTGTCTTCGGTTGACGGAACATTTTCATTTCCGCCGTCGACCGGATCTTCTTCCGTCTTTTCCGAAACGTCGGGGGTGATTTTATCTTCCGATTCTTTTGTTCCGTCCTCTGTCGCTTCTTGCGCATCTTCAACATCCGTTTTGTCGGAGTTTGAACTATCGTCAGCATCGGTATCGATCAAAGCGTCGGTATTCACCGCATCACCATCGCCCGAATCAGAACCGAAAATGCCGTTTTTCCACATCAAAACACCTGCAACTGCAACTGCAACGGCAACGACGATGCAACAGATTGCCACGATCAAAGCCGTTTTTTTCTTTTTTGCAGGTTTCTCGAAATGAGCAACAGCCACCTCTGCCGTGTCCGCCACATCAGAATCAGGCTCGCTGTCTTTTAATAAAGCATCTGTGGAAATATCAAATAAATTTGCCAATGCAATTATATTATCAAGAGACGGTTGTGTCTGACCGGTTTCCCATAAACTCACGCTTTGCCTTGTCACTTCCAATTTTTCGGCCAGTTCATCCTGGGACATATGCTTTGCTTTTCGGTATTTTCTGATATTATCGCTTAACAAAAAAATCACTTCCTTTTGTCAAATTATAACATTTGGCGTCGAAAAAAGCAATAAAATTCATTTGGAATATTGTCAAGCAACACTTGCATTTCAAAAAATGTCGTTTTTTCAAGTATATTGTGCAAAAAATCTATGGAAAATCCGCCGTTTTCGTGCGTGATTTGCGAATATCGGTCGCGAGTCAAACAACATCAATTTACGCAGGCAAACATCGCCTAAAAAAGCACTTGCCAAAAACAGACTTCTGATAAGGATGTTTGTCTAAAAGCGCGGTAGGGGCAAGCCGTGTTCGTCTTGAAATCCAAACAATAACGGGGTCGGATTTCAAGGTCTTTTCGTTATCTGCGCACTCTGAACACAGCAGAAGTAAAACCGTACAATGGTTCCTTGAGGATCACCTTATTGTCTAAAAGCTCAGCCTCACAGCCCACACACTCGATCGTCTTGTATTCTCCGTCGATGACTACTGTGGCATCTATAATGGGATCTGCAAAGCAGTTAAACATAGCTACCGACACGGAATCCTCCTCTTTTCTGCACATAAGATAAAGCTCAGGATTTCCAACACAGTATGCAGGAAGTGCCTTTCTCGCAACCCAGGGAAGTTCTTCCGTAAGAACTTTTTGTGTGGCATAATTCTTTAAAAGTCCCGAGTCGCGCATATATGTTTCGCCGAAAATCGAATCTCCTTCAAAAAGGAAAACAAGAAACCTTTCGCCGTTTGCATTTTCGTATTTATAAGCTACGGTACACTTATTGTTTTGCTCTGTTGCAAATAGCAGCTGTTCTGACGATTCCTTGAGAATTGGAGTGAGCATTCTCGCTTTACCTCTTGAAATAAAGGATTTGTATTCAACATCCTTTGTGCAAAGGAAGGATATATTTTTATCAACAAGCTCATCGTACGTTTCAAGTCCCACATCGACCCCGCGTTCAGTAAGGATCATTGCGGAAACAGCATCCAATATGGTACCTTCACCCAACATTGAAAGATCAAAAGAACGGGCATTTTCTCCGAAAACAGAATTGCATACACCTTTTCCCCTATAGATCGTGGGGATGCCGCAGCTTCCAAGCATCGTGGCATCAGCAGGACACGGCGAATACACATGAAGCGTTGAAACATCAAGATCAGCGTCTTTCATTGTGTGAGGATAGGTGATGATTTTGACTCCCGCATTTGCGCCTTCCGCAAAAAAATCACTCAGTTTTTTCAAATACGGCTCGTTATATTTATGAAATTTCAAATACCCCGTTTCAAAATTCGGTCCTGCAACGTAATCAAACATATATTTAAGTATTCCGCTGTAAGCTCCGTCAATACGAGTAACAGCATCGTACAATTCAAGATACGATGCGGGACAAGTATATCTCGGACGTGGATAAACGTCACCTTCACTCATAATTTCAAAACCGTTTCCCGAAACAAATGAGGCAAGCATTCTCGCAATCTCAAACACTGTTATAAGCGGATATCTGAAGTCTTTTGTCGCCCAATACGGCGCGCCCGTCAATCTTACTATTGGTTTGTTTTTGCCTGCAAGTATTTTGGTAACAGCAGAAACATCAAGCCCATCAACATTCCAAGGCGCACACGCAGTACAAATACAAACGATAACATCAGGATTAACCGCATCCACCGATTGGCGTATTTCTTTTGCAAATTCAATAAGTCCTTCGTTTTGCGCTTGCATCCAGGCGTTTCTGTATTTGTTGGCTTTCCCTGTGAGAACATAAGGCCTTAACTCATCAACAGAAATGCGTTCACCAAGCGTTCTTGCTATACGTTCCATATGCTTCGGGCAGGCACAAGAAAGGTTTCCTCTATGTTGAGACATTCTGAAATCGTCATCAAGCATAACGATATCTGCTCCTGTTTTTGCAAGATCTCCAACATATTCGGAAATGTATTTTTGAAAACCCTCATCACATGGACAATTTGCATAGTTCAAACGCTTTCCGTCCAAATCTACCATTTGTGTGAAGTTAAGCAAAGGATTATCTTCTTCAACGTGTGCAAGAACAAAGCCATGACCTATAGTATCTATCCATACTCCCACCTCAAAGCCGTGGGATTTGAAAAAACTTACATTGTCAATGATGTGTTGCGGAATAGGTCGCACAGGGGTTCCCATTGCAATAAAAACTCTTTCTGCGCCGGCTTCTCTGAACTGTCGCACAAATTCTTCGCGATTGCTCATATTGACTGTGGTAGACATAATTGGTACCGAAATTTTATACATATAAACACTCCTTAAACAATAAAAAACCTCATACTACATTGAGAATTCCGACAGAATTGTAGCACAAACCAATATCACTGTCAATATCAATCGCTTGTTTCGCAGGAAAAAGCAATATAATTGAAAAAGGCACCTGCAAAAGCAAGTGCCTTTTTCGGAGTTCCCCAACAAATTCAAACCTTTTAATCGTGAAAATATGTATACCCATCAAAACTAAAATTTAATCTCCACATCATCCTGTTCAGCGTACTCGGTCGTAAATTTCACGGCCTCCATCGTATAGGTATGGGACGGTACAATATATTTTGACGTGATCCCATCTTCCATAATAAGAACTTCTCTGTAGCCATTCAAGCAATGCACCGGGTTCATATCGCCGGAATATGAGTAATGACCGGTATAAATAATGGGCTTGTTGCCGTATTCCTCTCCCGTAGATACAACTTTGGAGATATGATTATGTCCACAAAACAAACATAAAATTCGAGGCTCTTGCGCAATAAAAGAACGAAATTCGTCGGTTTCCTTTTGCATATCAAACCAATGCGCACACAAAATTACTTTTTTATCGGGATAACGTGCCATAAGAACTCGCAGATCCGCCATATTCGCGCCTATATAGGTGCCATCGCTGTGTTCAACCGGATCGAGATCACCGCCAAACGTATCAAGCAAAATAAAAAGCACAGAACCGCAAACCAAATGATCTTTTCGATTGAAACCCGTTAATTTCTGCCAAAGAGCCTCACCATACTGCTCATGATTACCCGCTATCATGCGAACCTCAACACCGCTTGGTGCCATTCGCGGCAAACAATGCTCGACAAATCGTTTTGCATTGCTGATGCCATGCGTCAGATAGGTGCCTTTGGTGTTCCACGCCCAATGGTCAAGGGAATAATCTCCAAGCAACAAAAGCGCTTGGTAGGGATCTTCTTCGTATTCGCGCTCTAAATCCGCGCAAAGCATTTCTCGTTTAATTTCCGGAGTAATCCCATACCATTCATTGCAGTAATGAATGTCTGACATAAGAATCACGCGCGTTCTTTTTGTTTCAGTTTTTGAATGGTTTATGTTCATTAGATGTCACCTCAGCAAATGATCGGTACCAACAGTATCATTTTCATTTATTTAAATCATCATGTAAGAATTATACCATAATATCGAACATTTTCAACATAAAACAAAAATATTTTTGTTACTCCGGAAAAAACACCATGATTCTTCATTTTCCGCGTTGCCGCAAGGCAACATATCGCATCGAAGATATATCGCGTACGAAGTACATATAGTAAATTCCGTCAGGAATTTATATCGCTGAAAAAAGCGTACTGAATTTTTCAGTACGCTTTTTTCATGGCTCCCCCTGCCCAGCTCAAACCAACGACCCCATGATTATGGAAGATTCGAAGCGAAGCTTCGTATCTTCTGAAGATTACGCATTGCGTAATCTTCCACTGTCATGTGCTCTACCTGGTATTTAAATGAAAAAAATCCAAGTTTTTCAACTTGGACTTCTTGAGAAAAACAAACGGGCGATATACTCGCTAACGCTCGTTCGATATATTTGCTTCGCAAATTCGATATAACCTCATTTCATTCGGTTACGATATGATATAAATTCCTTTTCCGCGTTGCCGCAAGGCAACATATCGCATCGAAGATATATCGTGTACGAAGTACATATAGCAAATTCCGTCAGGAATTTATATCGCTGAAAAAAGCGTACTGAATTTTTCAGTACGCTTTTTTCATGGCTTACCCCAACAATTTCGAACCCATAACCGAATATTTCTTACCTATTGCATATCTTGTTTGATAGCCGCGTGTACGCGCGAACGCATATCCATAACCTCGTCATAATGCTCTTTTCCGTACTTTCTAACCGTAGATACTGTTGCGTCCGATAAGATTATCACATACAGCCCCGATCGGTAATCGACAAATACCGATTGCCCCGTGTGCCCACAATGCCCTATCGCGCCTTGTAAGAACAATCCTCCTGTCTGATTATATCCATCATCTACATACAAAAAACCAAGCCCACGGGATTCTCTCATTCCCATGGTATGATTATGCGCCGCCAATAAAAAAGTTTCTTCACTGAATAAAGGCTTTCCTCTGTTCTGTATAAAAGACACGTATTTTGTAATGTCATAAATATTTGAAAAGAGACCCGCGTTTCCCGCAACCCCACCGAGAAATTGACAATTATAATCGTTTACAATTCCTCGCTTATCCTCGTTCAGATTGGAATTGACCGCATTGGATGTGTCCGTCGGCAAAAACGACGTGTTGTTAAGTCCGAGCGGCTTTGCAACGAGTTCGTCAAAACATTTATTCAAAGGCTCACCAAATATCTTTTCAAGTATTTTCCCCAACAAAATAAATCCGGGACAGCTATACAGCACATCTGTTCCGATTGGAATATCGGAGGGAATATCAAGGATCTTTTCAGCAATATTCTCATAAGTATTGCCTTCTTTGTTCAATGGCTTATGCCCGATTCCCATGGTATGTGTCAGTAAATTCTTTACCGACAAGGATTTGTCAGTTGTATAAAACTTGTCAACGGTATCGTTAAGTTGAAGCAACCCCTTATCGAGAGCAATCAAAGCAAGCGAAGTCGTCACCATAATTTTTGTAATTGATGCCATATCAAAAAGAGTCGTTTCACAAACCTCACCTCGAAAAACGTCACAAATTACGTCGTCACGTTTTCCAACGCGAACTGCGATATGCTCTACAGTACCATTCGAAATAAGACCATCAATCGTTTTATTCAGATTAATCATAGTACCACCGCCTTCTTGAGGTTATTATAGCACAAAAGCGCGAGGTTGTCAATTTGTTCACAGGAAGGGACACATTTGATGAAGCACCGACTTCGTCGGCATGAAGCAGAAGCCTTGCGGCTCCTATTTCGCGTTGCCGCAAGGCAACATATCGCATCGAAGATATATCGTGTACGAAGTACATATAGTAAATTCCGTCAGGAATTTATATCGCTGAAAAAAAGCGTACTTAAAAATTCAGTACGCTTTTTCATGGGCTCATAGTACAAAAATGCAACCAATCCGAAGGAGGATACACGCTGACGCGTGATGCCATACGCCTTCGGCGATCACATACTCACCTGCGGTGAGATTACATGCCAATCCTTTGGATTGGATAGAAAAAAAGACCGCTTGAAAACGGTCTTTTTCTTGAGCTCTTAGTATAAAAACACATCCTGCATATTTCAGCGCTCATTCACATTCAAAGCTTTCAAAACATCCAACGCGGGAGCGGGCAATCTTCCCAAAGGATCCGGACCGATGTTGAGTAGCATATTTGCGCCGCAGGAGCGGCACTTTGCTAAAATGTCTCTCACGACTTCGGGCGATTTCCAATCGTTATCAAACGCCTTGTAGCCCCAAGTATGATTGAGCGTGATGGGGGATTCCACCAACTCGCCCGTATCCCTGTCGGGCAGGTGGTTATCACCACAAGAGCGATAGTCCCCCATGCCGTTGCCGATTCTGGAATTGACAAGGCAATGCGGTTGGTATTTTTTGACCATTTCGTAAAGCTCACGCGAGCATTCCGGCGGAATATCCAGCGGCGTATCAAACCAAATCAGACACAGATCACCGTATTTCGTAAGCAATTCTTTCACCTGCGGCTTGATCTTCTTCTCGTAGCAGATGCGGTAATTCTTTTTGTCACGGTTCGGAAAATCCCAATCGTTATCCCAGCTCATACCCAAATTGGTGTGATCAAATTTCGCATCGTATCCACCACCGTGTTCCTCGTGCCAGTCGATAACCTGCGAATAGTACAGGCCAAACTTCATACCGTTTTTGCGGCAAGCATCGGCAAGCTCACGAATGACATCTCGTCCAAACGGCGTGGCATCTACCACATTGTATGCATCCACCGCAGAGTGGAACAGTGCAAAGCCATCGTGATGCTTCGCCGTAACGACCATATACTGCATTCCCGCCGCCTTTGCTGCACGCACCCACTCCTCTGCATCAAAATAGATGGGGTTAAACACGTTTGCGAGCTTCTCATACTCAGTATTGGGAATTTCGTATTTTGACATCACCCATTCACCGATATAATCCATCCGCTTTCCTCGCCATTCGCCTGCAAGAACTGAATACAACCCCCAATGGATCATCAAGCCGAATCCTGCTTCCTTAAACCAAGATTTCATAACAATCTCCTTTTCAATATTGACATTCATATTTGCGAGAGATATAATAATTATATAGTGGATGCAAGCAATTGTAAATCTTTTGCATCGTCATAAATCTTATAAAAATTGACTTTATGGGGCAAGGCAATTATGAAAAGTATTCGACTGTTCTGCTACGGCAGAAAGACCGTCAGCGGCGCATGGCAGATCAATCCAGACCGCATTGTCAATCGGCTGTACTACATCAACGCAGGAACGGCGGTTATCTCGTACGCCCAAAGAGAATATACGCTACATAGCGGGCAAATCTACATTATTCCGCAGAATTATGATTTTCGCACGGTAAATGCTACTGCATTTGACCACACCTATTTTGATTTTTGTCATTCGCAAATCCTGCGTCACGACACCCTGCTTGCTTTTGACAAAGCAGAACTGAACGGCTTTCGCTTTTTTGAATACATCAACAGCCTGCTTGAAAGCCCACCAAGTGACGAGCTACTCACCGCACTGGAGCATCTTCTCTGCGGATTTCTCACCATTCTGGATGCAAAGCACCCATTTCCATATATATCAAATACATATATTACCACGGCACTCGATATCATCCGGCGAGAATACACCACCCTGACCACCAAGCTTTTGGCAAGCAAGCTCAACCTTGACGAAAGTTATTTTATCCGTCTCTTCTCCTCCGTGATGGATATCACCCCGGCAAAATACATCCGCGCCTACCGTATCGCGTACGGAAGGCAGCTTTTACAAAGCGGTATGTCGGTGGCTGAAGCCGCAGAACAATGCGGCTACAGATCCCCCACTGCCTTTTATAACGCCATCATGGCGGAGCTCCACTGCTCCCCATCTATGCTGAAATGTGAAAAGTGATATGATATAAATTCCTTTTCCGCGTTGCCGCAAGGCAACATATCGCATCGAAGATATATCGTACGCCGTAGGCGTATATCGTAAATCCCGTCAGGAATTTATATCGCTGAAAAAAGCGTACTGAATTTTTCAGTACGCTTTTTCGTGGAAGAGCCGAATGGTTTAGATGCCACGTATTCAGATACAACTTTAAACTATACTGTATGTTCTGCAATGAAGTGTTTTACAATAACACTCTCCTTTCCATTGCGCATTATAATCTCTACTGCCGCATTTGCAATTTCAGACACAGAATAACCCACAGAATCAATACCTATTTTGTATTTATCAATAGCTTTTATATTATCAAACCCAACAACTTTTACATCGCTTGATTTGAAATATGCCTTGAGAGCATAATAATCATTAGAACATATAATTGTCGTTTTTTCATTATAACGCTCTTTTATATCTTCTATATTCGTTACAACTGAATGCTTTTTGTTACCCACTACGTTTAGAAATCCTTCATATCTCTTTTTTTGAGCATAGGCATCGGAATAATTGAGTGCCGGCGAAAAATAGATAATATTTTGAGGCTTTTCATTTAAAACTTTTTCTGTCATTTCACTCATCGCAGCAAAGTCATCAATTCCCACATAAGGCAATGATTTGACTCTGTTGCCCACAGCAACAATTGGAATATCAAAAAGCTTTAGATAGTTTTCAAATTCAGTTCCATTATTTACCGAACATAAAACGATACCCTTCACACCCATATTATATAAATTACGAATACATTCTATCTCATATTGCTTATCATAATGAGTCATCATTACAGTAGCACCAAGTTTTGCTTTCCTTAAAGCATATTCCATCTCAGTTATAAGTTCGGAAAAATATTCGTTATTTAAATTAAAAATAATAATTCCTATTTGACCTTCAATTTTATCATTAGGTGTGTTTATATACTCACGATAACCATATTGTCTTGCAATCTCAAGAATTTTTTGCTTTGTTTCCGCTTTTATGTCAGGTCTGTTATTTAAAGCTCTATCAACCGTCCCCTGAGAAACATTACATATTTTTGCAATTTGCGAGGTTGTTATTTTAAGGTCTTTCATAATATAATCTCCACATAGTTTAAAATGTTTGTTTCCTTAAAATATATTATACCGTTTTTAAACTCGAAATCAACGTCTTTTCCATCGATTTTTACATAAGAAACCTTGCTGCAAAATTTCAAGCTCAATGATTTAAGATTAATTTCGCCTTCACACACATTGATTTTCACAGTATTGTTATTAACCTCAAAATCTCCCCATGCGTCCGCAAGACTCCATATACACTTGAAATCATTTGCTTTGTAGGGATTAAAACCTATATGATGATGTGGCATATCAAACTCAAAGCCGCTAAGTATTGGTATTAGAGCATAACTTGCCATTGACCTTGCATAGTTGCTGCCGCACTCAAATTCATTCCACGGATTTCTTTTTTCTCCGTCAAAACGGTCACGCACTGCTTTTACGACCTTTAACCCGTCATCTATCCTACCTTGCGAACATAAAAGTCCAGCAAATGAATAATCAAATCCTGTCATTGTTTCTTCACTATACGGGAGTGGAATTTTCGGTTTGTCAATTTCGTCGGAATAATCACATATAACAGTTCCCGCTTCATCGTTGATAGAAAATACTCTCCACGGATTGACAAAATATCGCATCTTTGATTTAAAGTTATTCTTCATCATTTCAGACAACGCTGTATCGACTTGGTCTCTGTCAAAAATCTGTCCAAGACCAAGAATATCTGCATGCCACTGACCAAGCATCTGGTCAATGGATGAGCCTTCGCAAATCTGATATTTTATTTGCTTTATTTCATCATTCCAGTAGTCTCCCGTCGCTTCAAATCTATCTATTATTTCTTTGTTGCTTATATCAATTTTTTGAACAAAATACCTGTCATTAAATAAATTTTCTTTTGTCCATTTATATCCTTTTTCAAACAGTTGGCGATATTCCTCTTCTTTTTCCGTATCCCCTAAAAAGTTTGCCATTTCAGCAGCTGCTTTAAGTGCTACAAGATACATTCCTTCAAGCCAGGATGACGGACCAAAAAGTTCCATATCCAAAGTATGATGTTGTCTGCCTTCAAGCACCCCATCTTTATTCCTGTCCCAACAATCTACATTTTTCTCACTCCAGGCATATTCCAAAACCTTTTTAATGTTTACCCAATTATCTATCAACCATTTATTATCACCGGATATTTTCCACTCCCTGTAACATTTAATAACAGCACCCATTTGTCCATCGACACACGCCCTGAAATCATTCATCTCTCTGCCTAACGGCAATCTTGTTCTAAAAGCCATTCTACCATTTTCATCTGTACTGTATTTAAATTCAATATCCCTTATCGAACGTTCAAGATCCGGGAATAAAAAACACATAGCATACGCATAATTCCATACATGCTGACAAGTTCCCTCGCATAGCCCGATTAATTCTGCCACACCTTCCCAACCGTAAAAAGAACCATCTTCAAGTCTTAAAACAGTTGGTGACTTCAAAACAGAAAGATTCGATGATGCTGCATCGATTACTTCCATTGGTAATGTCGATTCGTGCAACGCTCTCTTAAAAGCTAATGTGCGGTTGTACAAATCATCCCAGTTTTGCAACGCGAACACCGCTGTATGTGCAGAATCTTCAAAAACTGTTGCATAGTAATTTTTCCAACTCTGATGAGTTTGGTCATCGTTTCTGCATTCATCCCAATAATTATAGTTGTTTGGAATATTCCATGATAATATGAATTTTACTTTCTTTTTCTCATTAGGTGATACGGTTATTTCTGCTATAATCGTCCCCATATCATACCTACCGTCGGTATCATATATTCTTTCTTTTATATTGATTTCAGATGAAAATTCATTCCAGAATGATACTAAGCCATCTTTCCATCCGCCTCGATACCAATAAGACTGTGTGTAAGCAGTTTCACAGTCAGTTGCAAAAGTTAAATCGCCATATTCTATGTCATTTTTATCAACACCAGCGTTGAACAGCGTCAGGGTTCTAAAGCCCCTACTTGCTGATGCTTTATTTCTTGACTTTTCATAAGGATTTGCTACAGATAATGCGATCTGATAAATTATATTTTCCTGAGTTGTGTTTTCAACCTCGAATTCAAAAAAAGCAGCCGGAATACTGGAATTTTTTGAATCACAAGGAATAAACGGATTAAATGCTGTCATATATATATTTGCCGGAAAATTATCATCTTTGAAATCAACAACAGCTATAGGGAATTCACCATTAAACTCTACGTTTTTGAAATGAGGAAAACCACACATTTTCTCATTATTCGCACCAGAGCCGTAACTGTTCCAACTCCACTTATGTTTATTGTACTGCCCTATTAATTCTTTTTGCATATCGCCATTTAATACTGCAGCTGTAATTTTGTCATTATGTATCGCTCTTATGGCAAAATGAGAATATCCGTTTACACTGCCTTTTGATGGTTTATTAAAAATCTCCCAATCTATAAGTCTACCATCACCACCAAGACCGATGCTTCCGGTTCCTATACCGCCTAATGGAAATGATATTTCTTTTGTATATTGACCAACATATTTCATAACAGTACCTCCAAATTATGTATTACATCTTAAATTATATCATTGTAAAAAATATCGTGTCAACATACACGGCGTTTATGTTCAATTTTTTTGAATTACGTGTTGCCGTTAGTTCAAGTTTGGTTCAAAATCGCTTGGCATCTACCCTTTTGTTTCAAAAGCCATTTTTGCAAAAGCCCTCAAACCATTAAAAGAAGCGGAGCTTCGTATCTTCTGAAGATTACGCATTGCGTAATCTTCCACTGTCATGTGCTCTACCCGGTATTTAAATGAAAAAAGTCCAAGTTTTTCATCTTGGGCTTCTTGAGAAAAACAAACGGACGATATACTCGCTAACGCTCGTTCGATATAACTTCATTACATTCAGTTACGATATGATATAAATTCCTTTTTCGCGTTGCCGCAAGGCAACATATCGCATCGAAGATATATCGTGTACGAAGTACATATAGTAAATTCCGTCAGGAATTTATATCGCTGAAAAAAGCGTACTGAATCTTTCAGTACGCTTTTTTCATGGCTCCCCCTGTTGGGCTCGAACCAACGACCCCATGATTAACAGT